>JABXJX010000003.1 GCA_013375375.1 Desulfobacterales bacterium
CCCGTGCCCGCCGGTTTCCATTGATCCGCCAACGATTTCAATTAACATCCTTCCCAATGATTCGCCCTTTGCAGGCAAAGAAGGAACTTTCGTGACATCTCGCCATCTTGCCGAGCGTTTGCATCGGGAAACCCTGGCGGATGTCGCGTTGGTCGTAGAAGAGTTGGCCGAAGACGTGGGCTTCAAGGTCTCGGGCCGCGGGGAACTGCATATAGCCATCTTGATTGAGAAGATGCGAAGAGAGGGCTACGAATTTCAGGTCTCTCGCCCCCAGGTTGTGATGAAACAGCAAGGTGACGACACCCTGGAGCCTTATGAGGAGCTGACCATTGACGTCGGCGAGGAGTACATGGGCGCGGTAATTGAAGCGCTCGGTCTGCGCAAGGGGAGGCTCATTGATATGCAACAAGGAAACGGCCAGGCGCGCCTCAGGTACAAAATGCCTACCAGGGGCCTTATCGGCTACCGGTCTGAGTTCATGTCCAGCACCAAGGGCATGGGCGTGATGAACTATGTTTTCCTGGAATACGGCCCCTACGCCGGCGAAATTCGCCATCGAAGAAACGGCGTCCTGATTTCCAAGTCCGTCTGCACAACCGTGGCCTATGCCCTGTTTAACCTGCAGGCCAGGGGCAAGCTCTTTCACGGGCCCGGCGTTGAGGTCTATGAAGGACAGATCATCGGTGAGCACAGTAGAGACACCGACCTGGTGGTGAACCCCGCCAAAGGAAAGAAGCTCACCAACATGCGCGCGGCAGGATCGGATGAAAACGTTATTCTCGCGCCGCCGTCGATCATGGGCCTGGAAGAATGCATTTCCTACATCAACGACGATGAGCTGGTCGAGGTCACCCCCAAAAACATACGGCTCAGAAAATGCCGACAGGGGCCGACTTGCACGCCTGCGGCCCTGCAAAATGCTGCATGAACCAAGGAAAAGGAAATATTTATGAAAATCGGATTGATCGGTTTGCCGAATTCCGGGAAAACAACGATTTTCAGAACAAAAATTAACAAGGAAACTATTATGTCTTTTAAAAATTTGAAGTTAGCTTCGCCTATCCTGAAAGCCATTGATGAATGCGGCTATGCCGCTCCGACGCCCGTCCAGGTCCAGTCTATTCCGAAGGTCCTGGACGGCCACGATTTGATAGCCTCTGCCCGGACCGGCACCGGCAAGACCGCGGCATTCATACTGCCGGGTCTCCAGTGCCTGAGCGCTTCTTGTCCGGGCCGAAAACGCGGTCCGCGAGCGCTCGTGTTGACACCTACCCGCGAGTTAGCCGAGCAGATCACGCAGTCATCTCGCGTCTATGGCAAATACCTGCGTGTTAAAAGCACTACCATTGTCGGTGGCATGCCGTACCCCAAGCAGATCAAGGAATTGTCGAAGTCGCCCGATCTGGTCATCGCAACACCGGGGCGCCTGCTTGATCACCTGGAGCACGGACGCATCAATCTCTCAGGTCTGGAACTATTGGTGCTGGATGAGGCCGACCGTATGCTCGATATGGGATTTATCGAGGATGTGGAGAAAATTGTGCGCAGTGCGCCGCCTCGACGACAGACGCTCTTGTTTGCGGCGACACTGAACAAGACCATAGTCAAACTTGCGCGGCGTATCCTGAAGCATCCGGAGCGCGTTGAAATTGCAGCCGCAAAAACTACCCATGAACAAATCGAACAGCGCCTGCACGTGGCCGATAACCTTAAGCATAAGCGCCGTATGCTGAAACACCTCATCGCCGACCCCGACATGACCAAGGCAATTATCTTCTCAGCTACGAAAAGGGACGCTGATAACCTGGCCCGCGAACTTTACGCCCAGGGCCATGCCGCAGCAGCACTGCACGGCGATATGAGCCAGGGCGCTCGAAATCGCACTATGAGAAGCATGCGGCGGGGCAATATCAGACTGTTGGTTGCAACGGATGTTGCCGCACGCGGTATTGACGTCGCCGGTATCAGCCACATCATTAATTTTGATCTGCCTAAATGTGCTGAAGATTACGTCCACCGCATAGGCCGTACCGGTAGGGCCGGCGCCTCAGGTATTGCTATCTCTTTTGCGTTGTCTAAAGAACTCAATGAGCTTTCCCGGATTCAACGCTATATAGGCGAGACCCTGCCCGTGCACGTAATCCCGGGATTTGAACCCACGTGTTCGCTACGGCACATGACAACGAAAAAGGAAAGTGGGTGGCGGAATGCCGTGACCGCAGGGTATTCCAGAGATAAAAAGTGGGGATCGACAAAGAAAAAGAAACTAATCGTAGAATACCGCAGCAGTAATGCAAGCCGGCAGGCGAGGCATAAACCGGCCCTCTCTCCCCTCCCTGACTAAGAGTCAAACGTAGACTTGCCCTTTTACCCCCTGATCTTAACGGAAGACGTTTTTGACAATTACGCGAATACACGATAGACTATATAGTTATACGTTTAGGGAAAGGGAATTTTGAAATCATGAACAGATGCCATACAGCCTTTTTTACATTTGTATTCATTTGCCTTGTTGCTACGGCGTCAATAGCGGCCGCGAACAAACTTATGAGCATCCAGGTAAAAAAAGGGCACCTTCGTACAGCCCCGTCTTTTCTTGGAAAAGTTATTGCCACCCTTGACTATGGAGACCGCGTTGATGTGATTGAAGAAAAAAATACCTGGTTCAGGGTAAGGGTTCCGGCTACCGGGACCTCGGGATGGATACATGCTACGGCGTTAACCAGCAAGAAGATTGTTCTATCAGCCGGAGTCACAGATGTTGATCAAGCGGCCACCAGTGACGAACTGGCGCTTGCGGGCAAAGGTTTCAACAAAGAGGTCGAAGGGGAATTTAGGGCCAAAAACCGCCACCTTGATTATACTTGGATAGATAAAATGGAAGGGTTTGTGATGTCCCAGGCACAGATAGAGCAATTTATCAAACATGGCGACCTGTCTCCCCAGCGAGGTCACAAATGAAAACTTCGTCTATTCCGACTTGTATGAGCCTTGCTTTTAACTCCGGCATATTATTCCTGTTTATTGCACTCTGCTTTTTGATTGTCCTTGGTGGGTGTAAAACAATGGAAGCAATGACTAATATGGGCATGACCTTCGGCGTCGCCACCGGTACGATTGACCAGGCCCGGGCTGAATCAATTAAAAAAAGCAGCATGGCCGTGGCCCGAACTTTCCGGGATATCACACCGGAACAGGAATATTACATCGGACGGACCGTCGGTGCTGTTATCGTTAACAGATACAAACCTTATAATAACCCGGAAGCCAATCGTTATCTAAATCTATTGGGACAGACCTTGGCCCAGGCCTCTGATCTTCCGGAGACGTTCGGTGGCTACCATTTTCTAATTCTTGACTCCGATGAGATCAATGCATTTGCCGCCGCCGGAGGCCTCGTTTTTGTTACCAGGGGAATGCTTGGAAACTGCCGGAACGAAGACGCCCTTGCAGCGGTCCTGGCCCATGAAATCGGTCACGTCCAGCTCAGGCACGGCCTGCAGGCGATTAAAAAAGCAAGTATCACTACAGCCCTGACCACCCTTGCCCTTGAGGGCGCCAAAACCTTCAGCGGAAAGGATTTTGCCAACCTAATGGGCGCCTTTGAAGGTTCCATCGCGGATATTACCGCAACGATGATCAATAACGGCTACTCACGGTCGTTTGAACAGCAGGCAGACAAAGCGGCCGTTGCCATACTCCAGCGGGGAGGCTACAACCCGAACGGTTTAGTCGACATGCTCAGGGTCATGCAAGACAGACTTAAACCGGACGGTTTTGATTTTGCCAAAACGCATCCAGCCCCTGTAAGCCGTATTGCGGACATTCAAAAGAGTATCGGACCTTACAAGGTCATTAATACCCCCGCGTCAAGGCAGTCAAGGTTTATGGCATTTCTGGGAGGCATATAGACAAAAACATGGCCGAGCGTTTCAACGTCGCTTCCAAGCTCCGCCAAGGCCTCTTGGTGGGACTAGTTGCCGCTGTGCTCACCCTGACATTATATGCCTTAAACTGGCTGAACACCTGGGAAGCCAAAACCTGGGATTGGCGCGCCACCCTCATGGCCAAACCGGGCAAGGCCACCGATGATATCCGTCTGATTCTACTTGACCAGAACAGCCTGGATTGGGCCCATAAAGAGAATGGGCTGACATGGCCCTGGCCCAGAGAGATTTATGGCGCCATTGTAAACTATTGTCAACGGAGCGGTGCAAAAGCTCTGGCGTTTGACGTCCTTTTTACTGAGCCTTCCAAGTACGGCGTAGCGGATGACGCTGCCTTTGGTTCAGCCGTCTCCCGTTTCGGCCGCTTTGCAGGAGCAGTGTTTCTGGGGCAGCGGTCGGGAAGTATAATTCAATGGCCGGCGGATATTCCCAAGCCCGAACTCAAAGTCAACGGCCTGCAAAAATGGCTGGCCCACACCCAAGCTGGGAAAACTACTTTTTTTCGCGCAACCTTGCCGGTTCCTGAACTGGCGAAAAATTCAGCCATCCTGTGTAACACCCATTTAGATGCCGATTCAGATGGAATCTACCGCCGGATAAAGCTTTTCAGTATCTTCGACAACAAGGTCCTCCCTTCCCTTGGGATTGGCACGTATCTGGCGGCGGACCCAAAAGAAAAAGCCTTCATTCTACCCGGCCGTCTCATGATCGGTGATACGTCCGTTCCCATCGACCAAAAGGGGCATGCTGTTTTACGCTTCCGCGGTCCATCAGGAACCCATAAAGCCTATAGCGCCGCCGCAGTATTGCAATCTGAAATTCGGATTTTAAATGGTGAAGAACCAACCATCCAGGATAAAAATACCTTTAAGGACAAATACGTGCTCTTCGGCTTCTCGGCACCCGGACTATATGATCTGCGCTCAGCAGCGGTCGGCGGCGTGTATACCGGCGTGGAAGTCCATGCCACCATGCTCGACAACTTTCTTTCCGGCGATTTCATTCAAAATGCACCGCGCTGGCTGGTTGTTACCCTTGTTATTTTTCTTGCTGTTTCCGGTGCGGTTGCCGGATCTTTATTCACCAGCCTGTGGGGAATCGCTGTCTTGAGTACCGCCTATATTGCCATCCCGGTTTTTCTTTCCCTATTCGCCTATGTGTATGGGTTTTGGCTGCCGCTGATTGTTCCGGAAACAGCCGTTGCGACTGCTATTGTCCTGGCACTGGCCGTTAATTTTGCAACCGAGGGTCGCCAAAAGCGTTTTATCAAGAACGCCTTTAAACAGTATCTCAGCTCCACGGTGATTGAACAGCTGCTGCAAAACCCCGCACGCCTGAAACTGGGCGGGGAACGCAAAATTCTATCCATTTTCTTTTCGGATTTGCAGGGATTTACCTCGATCTCAGAGGACCTGGACCCGGAAGCGCTGACTAACCTTTTAAACGACTACCTGTCGGCCATGACCGACATCATCCATGCGGAGGGCGGCACGGTGGACAAGTATGAAGGTGATGCCATCATTGCCTTCTGGAACGCGCCGCTTGATGTACCCGACCACGCTATCCGCGTGATACGGGCGGCGCTCCTTTGTCAGGCCAAGCTGTCGGAACTGCGGCCGGAGTTTAAAAAGCTGATGGGTAAGGATATGCTCATGCGAATCGGCGTCAACACCGGCCCGGCCGTGGTGGGCAACCTGGGTTCAAACACACGGTTTGACTATACCATGCTTGGCGACGCCGTAAACTTAGCCGCGCGGCTGGAAGGGGCCAACAAACAGTTCGGCACCTGCACCATGATGTCGCAATCCACCAGGGAGCTGGTCGGGGACGTCTTTGCAGCCCGGGAACTTGCCCGGGTTGCAGTTGTCGGTCGCAAGGAACCGGTAACGGTTTACGAACCCATGTTTCCGGACGAATATTACGCTAAGAAAAAAATCCTGGATGATTTCGCAAAGGCCCTGGATCTTTTTTATAAAGGCTGCTTTGCCCAGGCCCGGGAAATTTTCTCATCCATCCAGGATGTAGATCCCCCTGCGGCCGCGTATGCCAAAAAATGTAACGAGCTAATGGATTCTGTCCCTGATAGCTGGCAGGGGGTATGGGTGGTGACCACCAAGTAGGGGAGAAGATAGGGCACGCTCGGAACGAACGTCCCCTATCTCCTTTGACATTTTTTACCACAAGTGGTACCGGGTATATTGAATATTGTCAATAGGCAAATTTACCTGTTCCTCGTTTAAATATCAACATATCGGGCAAGTTTACAAAATAATCAATTGTTCGGCGAAATATCCACTTACCTGAACGAAGAATACGGAGACTGATAAGGTGAACGACGAAATCAACCTGCCGCAGGGTCGGCAGGTCGCTATGGCTGGTATCATAGGCGCCTTCTTTGGGATTGCTCCAGCTTCCCTCCTGCTCTTGTGCACGAAACCGCTGTTGCCGAAGGCCGCCTCGATTATTCTATTCACTGGCTATGCCGTCCTCATCGGCTGGCCGTTCACTTACTGGTGGTCGAAATCAATCCACGACCGGATTAACGAGCTGCATAGCCAACTCGAGAAACGAAACGAGTTGGATCCCATAGAGAGAGACTACCTGCCTCGACGTGTGCCCTGGATGCCTGCATGGCTCGGCATCTTCGAGCGGTTGTTCTATTGTCTGCTCGTAGGCTTCGACATCGCAAGTGGCGCCACGTTCATAGGAGTGTGGATTGGTATCAAGGTGGCGGGGGGCTGGCAACTGATGAGTAAGGGCACTACTCTTGGCCGGGCGGTTTTGTTTTCTGGCTTACTCGGCAATGCAATGTCGGTTCTCTTTGGTGTCGCCTGTGGGCTGGTGCTGAAGCAGTTTCTGTAGCCGCGATAAACCCGGTTGCCGAACAATCGTTTGCACACGGAGTGGCTGTATCGCGCAGCTATTATTATTCTTAAATATGTGTACATCCAGACACTTACTTAAATCTGTCGTTTTCAACCGCCACCCAGTGAAACGTACGTTATTCTAAAGGCAGAAAGGTGTAACCCATATATCGAATTATAGATAAAGCTCATATTTTCCTACATAGTAATGAAATATTGAATAAATAAGGTGGGCGATGAAGTCGTATAAGATCACTATAGAAGGAGAACAGTTTAAGAAGAGCTATTTAATATACGTCATAAAGATACATAACGAAAAACATGGTAGCTTCTTTTATATTGGTCAAACTGGCGATAGAAATTATCTGACTGCTAGGCCTCCGTTTCGTCGCTTGGCAGGGCACCTGGAAGATCGGAAAAAATCAACCCAGAATCAATTGTATAAGGGAATTGTAGAACAGATATTGAAAATAGAATCTGATGGAAAAGATAACTACACCGATATTACGAAAAATACCGTTTCCAAGTTCTTAGAAAACAGCACCATTGAAATGCTTGTTTTTAGCGTTATCGATTTTAATGAACTAATTGAAAAGAATGAGCATAAGGAAAACGTTAGATACGTTGAAAATGTAGAAAAGCACTTAATTCAGAAGTTGTTAAAAGCGAAGGGTTCGAAGAATGTTCTGAATAAAAAGATTCTCAATCCATCTGATGATGAGAAAGCAAATGTAGTCGCTTCCGAAATCTTTTCAGAGGTTCTAGAGAAGTTAAAAGTATAGAATATAACAAAAGGTTGTACGAGGATGCGCGGCAAAATCGCCGCGCACCTGTAAACCTTACCGTTCGAACCGCCTGCGGCGGCGCGAATGCGGGTGAGGAAATTTGAGTAAGATAATAAAAAGAAAGTATGGTGCAGTTATTTTGCTTGATGCGTTAGGGGCTTCTGGATTTTCGGACACCCAAATAAAAGAGTTTTTATCTGCACGATCAGAAATAAATGAAATAATCAAAGACCTTTCAACGAATATGAAAGGGTGGGGGAAGTTTCATTCCCCCAATATTTACACTTTCGGCGATACAATTGTTATCACTTTTGTACTTAGGACCAAAAAATACATCCCAGAACATATCAAGGGCATTGTTATATTAATGAGAAGATATCTTTTCCATTCCATGGAGAACGGTATTCTTTTTCGCGGCTCCTTTTCCTTTGGCCATTTTATTGAGGACCCAAAGACTAATACGGTAATGGGTAAAGCTCTTTCAGATGCGGCATCTTGGTACGAATTATCAGATTGGATGGGTCTTAATAGCACCCCTAGTTCAAATTCTGTCCTAGAATACTATTTCAACCACGCACCACAGTTCATAAACGATGCAAAATGGATTCACCCTTATGATGTACCATTAAAGACAGGTAAAACAATTAATCTGTACTCGATATCATGGCCTGCAGCATTTTTTGACCCTTACTGGCTGAAAGATAAAAAGAAAGATAATCCCTCAAAATGGTTCCTAGAAATCCTGAAAGACCTTCCTGTTCCCAAAGGAACTGAATCTAAATATGAAAATATGAAAAAATATTTTGAATTTATTGAAGATAAGATTGCTAACAATCAAATCCAGCCGACCGCTGAAAGCGGCGGCTGATTTATAGCGTTGGGAGAGTCAAAGATGACAAAGCTAGGATATTTCAATGACGCTCCAATATTAACCCCCGATGATGTGGAAATCAGTGGAAATCAGGGTCACATCTTCATTTATCATTTACCACTTTCGGTGTCATGCTCGACTCGTTTTCCTCTTTCTCTTCCCACCGTATGCAGCACGGCCTTCCTTGATATCAAAACCAATTTTCTTTCGCGGCTTTTCTGGTGGTGTCATGAGTTCGTCAATCGCCTCAAAGACAACCTTAAACTGCTTGTCATATTTCTTTTCTAATGCCGCCAACTTGCGTGCAAGATCCTTATGTGTAGCCAGCATTTGGCGAAGCTGAGCAAAGGCTCTCATAATCTGAATGTTTGCCTGAATCGCTCTATCACTGTTTAGGACACTTGAAAGCATAGCTACGCCCTGCTCTGTGAAGGCAAAGGGTAAATACTTCGAATGCTGTCCCCTTTTTAAGGTCACACATTGTGACCTTAAAGATTGGTTTTCCTCTTTTGTCAGCTCAAACATGAAATCATCGGGGAACCGTTTCACATTTCTTCTAACTGCCTGCTTCAAGACTTTCGTTGCCACTCCGTAAAGCCCGGATAGGTCCCTATCCAGCATGACCTTTTTACCCCTTAGCAGGTATATTTTTTCTGTGATTCTTTCCACCGGTACAAGACCTGTCATCCAATAAAATCTCCCATCTTGTAATTGGGCACTATAATTTGCGGTTTGACCAAGCTGCCCTCCGGGTTCGGGAAAACCTTGTCAAACCACAAAACCCCGCATCTCTTTCTTGAGAAACGGGGTCGTAGTATTCAGATCATGGCACCCTCTGTGATTGGGTTTAACGGGACATAAGCGTCTTAGGGCTAAGTACCAGCAAGGTGTTGTTGTGTCAAGGATTTGCGGGGGTGATGTTTGTTGTTACAACTCTACACACCTTTTAACTCAAGGCCGAAGCGGCATTCAGTGCCTCCTTGGGAGTGGAGACATATTGCACCCCATCCATGTCGGGCCAGGTGGAGAGCCCGATAACAGGCTTTTTCAGTTTGAGCGCAATACTTATTTCAGACAGGGTGCCGTATCCGCCGGAGATCGCTATGAGCAGGTCCGAGCTTCGCACGATCAGTATATTTCTGGCATGGCCCAGGTCGGTCACGATAGGAATGGTGACATAGGGGTTGGCATGGGACCTGTCCGGGCCGGGAAGGATGCCAACGGTCTTTCCTCCTGCCTCAGAAGCACCCCGGCAGGCACCTCCCATGACACCACCAAGCCCGCCGCATACCAGAATGGCGCCCATTTTGGCTATGCCTTCCCCGACCTTTCTCGCCTGCTCGTAAACCTCTTTGTCGCAGCTGCCTGCCCCGATTACACCGATCATCTTCATGGCATACCTCCTAACCCGGACAAGCCGGGACAAAAAAAGAACTAATCACGTCTCTTCTCAAGGCGAAAAGCCGCAAAACACGAAAGTTTGTCCCTTCGTGTCGGTGTCCGTTTCCCGTGTCCGAAAGAATGAGATCTACGGACACGAAACACGGACACGGGCACGTTTTCATGCATATTTTTTTTGTGATTATTTTTTAATTTTCTGTGATAGTTGCTAAGTTCTGGATGATATTATCTGCCTGATGATTGCAGAACCAATCTTTATATGATATCGGATAATGATCAGATATTAAAGGGGCTATCATGGTTAACAAGCAAGAATCTCCAAACTCCGCAAAATCCCGTCCCAAACTGGCCAAGGTTGAGAAAAAGATTATTTCATTGATTCAGGCGGATATCCCTGTGACAAAGCGCCCGTTTTTGGAGATCGCCGAACAGATCGGCGTTGAAGAAGGGGTTGTTTTGGAGACCCTGCAAAAACTTTACGACGAGGGCACCATTCGCCGGTTCGGGGCCACGATTCGCCATCAGGTGTCCGGATTTGAGGCAAATGCCATGGTCGCCTGGCAGGTGGACGAAGACCAGATAGACGAGGTCGGAGAAATGATGGCCGCCTTTGAAGGGGTGTCGCATTGTTACAACCGAAATCCGGTCAAAGGATGGCCGTATAATCTTTACACCATGATTCACGAAAAAACCGAGGAGGCCTGTTACAAGATGGCCGAAGCCATGGCCACCATGACGTCGGTGAAAAACTACACACTCCTTTTCAGCCGCGAAGAGTTGAAAAAGACTTCCATGAACTACGTTCAATAGACTCCTTTTAGCATTCTTTCTTTTAATGATCTCAGGGTCAAAATGGCACGTCCCAAAATAGCATCAAGGCCTGTAACTGTATGATTAAACAGGCTTTTATTTTCCTGGTATGCCAACTTGGCCCCCCCCTGTTAATCCTATCCACCTCAAAATAATTCCGCACACAAAGCTTTCTGTCTTCAACATGCAGGATTTATAAGTTTTTCATTATTTTTCCGAAAACATCTCCTTTCGGCACACTTAATGCATCAAGACAATTATTAAAAGGATATTAAACCGGGGGAGAAGGAGGCGAAAAAAATGTTACAAGAAGATCTGAGTTTCCTGCAAATCGTATCAGTCGTAACTTCCCGGTTTGGATGCACGATAGATAGCGTTGATACCGAGGGGAGAACCATTTCGATTACTTGCCCCGGCGGCAAAGAGCAGGAGATTGAGTGCGCAATGGCTATAGGTGAGGTCATAGAAGGTAAACGCGACATCAAGAACATATTGTAGTGCAAGGCACGAAACAAGGACCTTACCCCGAAGGGAGGTTAGGGGCATGGCGCTCTGGAAGGTTAAAACAGGGGATGATTTTATTTCTTTTGGTGAAGAAACAAGGAGGAAGTTGACCCCGTCTGCATGCAATGAACCATTTAAAGGGCGTTTCTGGTGCCCCCGAAAACAGTGGTTCTTCAGGGAGCCGTGTCCGTTCATAAACAAGCGGGAGTGCTACAATTATCGGCAAATATGCGGTTCATACTGAGGTTGTGTTTTTTAAGAGACTTTTGGTTTTACGTATTCAACCCACGATAATCTCATCAAGGGATCGCTTGGGCACGTGGTGAACATCCTGGCTGTCGCGCCAGTACTTGATGTTTCCATCCGGCCCAACGGTATCGATAACAACGGCCTCTCTTGGCTTCCCAAGGGCAATCACAAGTAAGATTTCCAGGTGTTCTGGAATGGAGATGGCCTGACGGAGCTCCTTGCGTCTGACCGATCCCACCATGCACCCTCCAAGACCCTTTTCAGCAGCACCAAGCAGGATGGTCTGGCAGGAAATGCCGTGATCACAGCCGAACGACTTGGCAATGGTGGTATCGCCCAGCACGATGATATAGGCGGACGGCCTTTCGCCTTCTGCCGGACCTGCCCAGTCTTTTAAATACCCTGCCCATGCAAGGTGCTTGAAAACAAGGGCGTTTTTTTCAGCGTCACAGGAAATAGTATACTTTAGGGGCTGCAAGTTGGCGGCAGAGGCACAAAAACGGGTAAGGTCGACAAGTTCTTTTAAGGTTTCGAGTTCTATTGAAACCTCTTGATGAAACCTGCGATAGCTCCGGTTTTTGCGTACAACATCAGCGATCATGTTGACCTCCTTAATTGATTGTCGATTAATGTCCGACCGAAATGATAATCATTACCCAATATGTAATATACTGAAATCCTGGTAGCCTTTCAATCCTAATCTCTCCATTTTGCCTTGACATCACGTACATCTACAAAGTACTTGCTACCCCATGGCGGCGTTGTGCATTATCTGTAAGTCACCCGATAACCTGAGGAGGATCCCATGAGAGAGATCTTTGGGCATTGGCCGGGGCGAATTTTTCTTTTTGTCCTGTTCCTATCTGTTGTAGGATTGTTTGCGGTCACCCCTTTGTTTTCCCGGCCCGTGATTATTATGGGATGGATCACCCTCCCGTTTGCTGTTGGCATCATCTTTCTGCTGGTCTGGCTTTGTGCTTACCTTGTTTACTATTTCAAGTACTGGCCCTTTCGTTGACGGCTTCGTAAAAAGTCCATCTGCGGCGTTGCGCTTCATCTTTCGTCATTGCGATCCGCCTGAGGCGGACCTCATTCCTCAAGCTTCGCGCGCCTTGCATCTGGAGCTTTTTACTGTGCCGTCCATTTGATGACTTTTTGCGAGATCATTTTCGTTAGCCCGGATAATATGTTCGGGTTAGTCCCGTGGGTGTGCCGGAGAAACTATGATAGTTGTTGCTTTAGCTGGATTCGGCGTAGTGATATTGCTTATGGCTGTTTACGGTTACAAGGTTTCCGCCAAGACCGCCGAAGACTATATGCTTGCGGGAAGGGGTATCGGCATTGCGGTGATGTTTTTCTTTGCCCTCTTTGCCATCTCAAGCGTGTGGACCTTTTACGCGTATCCGAGCATCCTATACCAGCACGGGCCAGGGTTTGTTTATTTTATATGGGGCTGTGTCGTGGGCTTTGTCATTCTTTACATGTTCATCGGCCCGCGGCTTTGGGCAGTGTGCCGGTTGAATCGATTCTTGTCGCCCATCGAGGCGATAGCCGCAAGGTATGAGTCACCCGGGTTGCGCATTATCGTGGCGATCGTGCTGCTCGGTTCGATTATCCCCTATATTGCCGATCAGTCTCTGGGTGTGGGCCTGGGGCTGAAGGCCATGCTGGGATTCCCGCCGGTTGTGGGCATTGCCTACATTTCTTTGCTTCTAATTCTTATTGTTATGCTGGGGGGCATGCGGATTACAGCCTGGGTCAACGTGCTTCTCGGCTTGATCTACGCGTTTGCCTTTCTTGGATCTCTTGTATTTGTCATAGCCAAGGTCTTTCCGGGAGGCCTCTCAGGGGCTGTGACCGTCCTCAAGGCCAATCAGCCCGCCCTTCTCACTACGCCCGGCCCTGCGGGGTTGTTCAGGCCGGTTGTGACCTCAATTGTGTTTTTAGTGGGGGCATTGGCCTTTACCTGGCCTCACATTGTCATCAGCACCATGACCGCACAGGACAAGACCATATTCAAATGGATGCCCGCCCTGGCCCTTATCGTGGCCGGCATGCTCTTTTATACGATTCCCTTTATCTGGGGCTCTTTGGTGGCGCCCGCCGTCAGTCACATGCCCGGTACCCTGGTCCCTCCTGTTTCCGGTAAGGAGGCGGACAAGATTGTTCAGATGATTATTAGCGCGTATCTCCCCTCCTGGTTCTCTGCGTTTGTGTTTATGGGGGTTATTGCAGCGGCCGTTTCAACGGCCGCGGTCCAGCTCATGACGGCAAGCATTGTCGTAGGAAGGGATGTCGTTCACGGCCTCTTTTTCCCACAGAGCAGCGACCAATTTCTCATCCGAACGACCAAGGTTTCCGTTATTGCCATTTTATTGCTCAGCATGGGCATTGCCTTCTGGTACCCTGTTGAGCTGGCCCAATACTTAGTGGGGATTGCCATACCGGGGTTTGCCCAGTGGGCGCCTTGTCTGGTGGGGGGCATTCTCTGGAAAAGGGCTACCAAAGAGGGGGCACTGAGCGGTATTGTTGTGGGCTCGGCATACTTGATCGTGGGGTTTATCTATCGGCCTGTTTTGTTCGGCCTGCATCCGGCCGTCCCCACCCTGTTTGTAAATGTGACACTCTTTATAGTAGTCAGCTTGCTCACCAGCGCGTCACGTGACACGGTGATTCGGATGTTTTTTGATGAAGTGGAAGATTTTCTCTCGAAAAAAGCGTAAGGAGCAATGGCGGCTCATCTTTCAACCTGACGGGGATGTGGCTGATGTCATGGCCCTGCCGGGGGCCGTTATGGAGGGCCGTATCGCGGGGCGTTACCTGCTCGCATCCGGAGGGGCGCCCGGCACGGTAATCGTCCAAGGGGTTTGCCGAAAAGGGATCCTGGCAGGTGTGGACGTTGCAGTCGACCACGAGGAAGCGTCCGAGCATGACGTGGATGTGGCATATCAGCCCAGGGGAGGCCGGTCGAGCCTGCGGCCGGCCGAGACCGTCAACTTTGAGGAGATGATGCTCAATGCCGGCGACGAGCTTGTCTCCACTACGACTGATTCCGGAGACCTGGCCTGTCTCCTTTACACCTCGGGTACCACAGGACGACCCAAAGGGGTAAGGCTGACTGTGAAGAATTTCGTGTCCGAGCACCAGGCCACCCGAGAATTTATGGAGGTAACCCCTCAAGACAAGATCATCGGGGTGCTCCCTTTCTTTCATGTGTTCGGGCTTTCAAACGTGCTCTTTCTCGGGCTGGTTAATGGGGCAAGCATCCTCCTGATCCCTCAATACAGTCCCGGCAGCCTCCTAAAAGCCATCATAAAGAATGATCCTACCCTGATAATCGCCATCCCCACGATGTTTGTTCATCTTCTCATGCTGCTTGAACGAAAAAAGACACGCCTGCCCGACAGCATCCGGTTGTGTATGTCAGGTGCGGCCCCATTGCCTAAAGAGATGATTGAGGCCTTTGAAAATTGTTCAGGTTCCAGGATCCTTGAAGGGTACGGCCTGACCGAAACAGTGGCGGCCTGCTGTCTCAACCCACCGGACGGCGTTTGCAAGGCAGGCTCTATCGGTTTGCCCATCCCGGGGTTTGAAATGAAGATCGTGGATACCAAAGGCAAAGACCTCTTGCCGGGTGAGGTCGGAGAGATCGCTGTAAGAGGCGAAGGGGTTACTACGGGCTATTATAACCTGACACAGGATACTGAAGAGGCATTCATAGACGGATGGTTTCTCACTGGTGATATGGGATATCAGGACCAGGACGGATATTTTTTTGTCACAGATCGCAAGAAGGAGATCATCATCAAGGGAGGGCTCAATATTTCCCCGAGAGAAGTCGAGGAAGTCCTCCTGAAGAATCCGTTAATAAAGGAAGCCGCAGTCATCGGCAGGAAAAAGGGGGAACGGGAAGAGATCGTCGCCTTTGTCACAACTAAGGGAGAGGTTTCAACAAAGGACCTTATCAGACACTGCAAAGAGTCCTTGTCAAACTTCAAGGTGCCGGATGAGATCTGTTTCATGGAGACCCTCCCCATGAGTGTTACCGGAAAAGTACTGAAAAAGGAACTTGTAGGTGACTACCGGGATGAGCGCAGAATCGAACGGAAATAGACCGGGGCTGGTTCAATCTATTGAAAGGTCGGCCGGATCCTATCCAGGGTCAACGGCGCTCTACTTTGAAGGGGAGGCCATAACATATAAGGAGCTGAACCTCCGGGCCAATCGGGTGGCCAATGGCCTCAAAGGACTGGGTGTAGAAAAAGGAGACAGGGTTGCGATCATGCTCCCGAATATCCCGGAGTTTGTTTACGCCCTTCTCGGCACCCTGAAACTTGGGGCCGTGGCCGTGCCGTTTAACACACTTTACAAGGGAGGAGAGATCCTTCATATCCTTAAAGACTCCGGCGCCAAAGTCCTCTTTGCCTTAATCAACTTTGCCCCAATGATCAATGAACTCCGGCCGGAGCTGCCGGCACTGGAGCAGGTAATCCTGACCGGGGAGCGCAATCTGCTCTTTGCCCACCCTGAAAGCACCGCCTTCATGCAGATAGTCCTTCCAGGGGATTTTATCAAAGACTTGGATGAGGCCTACCAGAAGACGGGTAACATCCTGTTGAAGGTCATGGAGGCGCTGGGAGTCAAGGAGGCCTGGTACAAGCATTGCGGGAGCATACGGGTGCGTGGAGAAAAAATCGCGACATTTGTTATTTCAGAGGTGGAAGGTATCGGGCTCATTAATGCGGTGATCTTTTTAGGTCCTTTGGATACGCGAGATTTTTTACGCGTGGTATGGGTGCCGCCCGAGATCCGGGATAAGGTGCTGGAACCCCTCACGTCCGTGCAACAGGAGACCGGAACAATACCTTCGTGGGATCAGGTCAAGGAGACGGCAGTGGCGGCTATTGAGGAGGGGTTTCAAGTGGAGGTCAAGGGAGGCTCAATGGTAAGAGACGAACTCTTCGGCTACGAGAAGCTTCGTTCTTTGGCTTATAAAGAGAGATAAAACACAACAAACAGTGATAACCCAATAAACTCAATGAACGGATAAGGGCGGTCTACGATACAATGATTATCTCTTCATTTTTGATCTTTGCCCACTCTATGTTCTTTTTATGCTCGTCACGGTATTGTTGATTCGTGTCTTGAATATGTGCCATCTCGATCTCGTTGTTACATTCCGGGCAATGGTACCTGAAGCTTGAAGTGATCTTCATGTCACACCCGCATTGATCGCAAGTTACCTTCATTTTATGCTCCCCGGTCTTTATTTGGTTGGCTTGTAGCATGACGTGCCCTTTTAGCATCTTTGGGTTATTTTGTCAAAGTGTTGCCAGCCATGACATACTCGGAACAAGCCCCTGTTTTTCCTGCCATAATTACATGAAAACACTATATATAGTGTCTCAGTGCAAGAAAATATACAATATTTAGTTGACTTTGCTAAATAAGCTTGATATATAAATGTAATATTTTTGGACTCTTTTCTCCTTAAATCAAGCTTTCAACTATGTGGAGGGTGGAGATATGCTTAAGATCTTGCTGGTTGATGACGAGGGCATGGTTTCGGACGTGCTTCAACAAATCTTAAGCCGGCTCGGGCATCATGTGGAAATTGCATCTGGCGGCAATGAAGGCCTTCGGATGTTTGATAGCCGAACCTATGATCTGGTGATAACGGATATTCTTATGCCAGGCATTGATGGGCGTAGTGTGGCCCTGCACATTCGTAAATCCAACAGGCCCTATACTCCAATTATAGGGATTTCAGGGACCCCATGGTTGCTTGAAGAAGAGATATTTGATTCCGTCATTCCCAAACCCTTCAGGATACAAGCCCTGACAAATGCTATCAGTAATGCCATGAAAGAAGGGTTAACGCCCCGGACACTTCCAATTCCCCGCTTCTCGCCACATGAAGCACTGCGGTAAAGCAGAACGCCAGCCTTTTACACACTTTTGCCCAAACCACCACGGTTAATATTTTATTGATTCTATGATAGTTACAGGCGGCTGAATCCGGAGTTGTTTCGGCAGCAGCCTTTCAATATAAGGCCTGGGCAAGAAAATAATTGACAGCAGCTATTTTTTTGTAATATGAAGATAAAAACGCATCAAGAAGGTGCGCTTTAGTCTTTTTTATACAACCTAATTTATAAAAAGAAATAGAAAGCCAGGAAGGCCGACAGGCAAGAAGCCCGTCATGTCTACCTGGCTTTTTTTGTTGATGGTGCTTGTAAGGGTTTTCTTTATCAGGATAAAGAATCAACAAATACGGTTTACAACAAAAACATAAATACAGGAGGCGTATGGATATGATGGATTTTCTCGCAAAAGGAGGCGTTCTTGTTGGGCCTATCCTGCTTTGTTCTGTGCTGGCCATGGCCATTTTCCTGGAAAGATTGATCCGATTTGCCAGGGTGCGAATTCGAGGTTTTGGATTGGTGGAAAAGATCGCGCGGCATGTGAAAAACGGCGAGGACCACCAAGCATATGAACTTGCCGGCGCGAGCAACACGCCCATGGGGCGTGTCCTGGCACAAGCCATAGAGGTGAAGGATCAGGACAGGGAGACCCTGGAAACAGTTATTGTTCATGCTACGGACGAGGAACTGAGAGGGCTTTCTCGATATCTTCAGGCTCTCGCGACCATCGGCAATATTGCTCCCTTGCTCGGCCTGTTAGGAACGGTGCTGGGCATGATCAAGGCCTTTATGGTTATTCAAGAGATGGGAGGAAAGGTTAACGCTGCGGTTCTTGCTGGGGGCATCTGGGAGGCCATGCTGACGACCGCCCTGGGCCTATCCATTGCCCTGCCCACCCTGGTGGCCCACAGTTACCTTGCCTCCCGCGTGGACAGATATGAGGCCCAACTCCAGGACGGAACGGTTACGTTTGTCAAAGCCATAGCCAATCGCATACACAGCGACACCGGACGGACTCATGCGCATGCCCACGCCCATGCTCGCAGTCATTAGCAAAGGAGGCGATGATGCTTGTTCATCCTAAACAAAGGACTCGGTTTCAGGTACAGGTGCCCCTGACCGCACTGATTGATATTGTCTTTCTCCTGTTGATCTATTTCCTTCTCACCACCAATTTTATGGTCGATGAAGGGATCAAGATCAAGCTGCCACAGGCCAAGGCTGCGGCACCCCAGACTGAGGAAGTAATTACCGTTTATGTGGACCGGCAAGGCAGGGCTTTTCTTGGAACCCAGGAGGTTCCCATTGCCGGGCTCTTTGACCGGCTCAAGGAGATGATCAGCAACCGGGAGAACAAGCTGGTCGTTATTCGGGCCGACCGAGCCGTAATCCTGAACAAGGCCGTTAAAGTTATGGATATCGCCAAGGCGGCCGGTGCGAGCCGATTGTGCCTGGCAACAGAAAAGGATTTTTAGAAAAAGTCTGTGTGGGTCTGTGGCTAATTCAACAGTAGGCAAAACTATGTCTAAAAGAAGTCCTAACTGGCTTTTGCGCGGCTTGGTATGTGTTTCGCTTGGCATACACCTGGTGATCTTCATGCATGTTTCCGGGCGTTACAGTTCAGACGCGCTGACTTACATCGAGTTAACATTGAAAGATGTATCGAAACCGCCCACAAAGAATATTCCCAGTCCGCGTCATAGACCGAAGCCGCCCCCCAGGCCACAGGATGTAAAAAGACCGAAGGTAGCTCAGCAGAAACCCCGGTTTAAACCGACTACTAAAGTAGAGCCTGTTAAAAGAGACCCGGCAGACAGCCCTGTGGAGAGAGTAAGCACGCCGGATATCCCTGCTGCCACCAGTTGGCATATTGATAAGCGAAGCCCGGAGGATATGGAGACCTCTATCAGCTATCTTGAAATGGTGAGACTCAAGATAGAAAGACATAAAGAGTATCCTGTCATGGCCAGGATCAGGCGCATCGAGGGACGTGTGACAATACGGTTTGTGATCACACCTGAGGGAGACATCAGGGCTACCAGGGTCGTGAAGGCCTCCGGGCACCCAACCCTGGATACTGCCGCACTAAGGGCTGTTCAGGATGCCGCACCTTTTCCCAAGCCGCCACCGCGTTTTTTTAAGGGAGAGATCCCTTTGGAGGTTACCATGATTTTTGAACTGAGCTGAGGATAAGAGGGGGGTGATAGGAAAAAGCCGGGAAGTAAGAATCGAAAAAAAACAAGAAACAAGGAGTCGAAAAGCTTAGTGAATACCAAATTAGGAAGGAGAATCAGTAACAATGATGACGAAGTCACTAATAAGGAAAGCTAAACCGTCAAAGATCGTTGGGTTCTTAACCCATA
The DNA here is from genome assembly GCA_013375375.1 of Desulfobacterales bacterium. Taxonomy (GTDB): domain Bacteria; phylum Desulfobacterota; class Desulfobacteria; order Desulfobacterales. The sequence continues at coordinate 19,719 of JABXJX010000003.1, forward strand.
TGTCAAAAAGTCTTTTAACAATTGTTGTGATTGTGGCCCTGTCTGCATCAGTTACGTTTGCCCGGGCTGATGAACCCAGGGAAAGGGCCACAGCCAGACTGGAAGATATTGTGGTAACTGCCACCAAAACACCTCATGCCTTAAAAGATGTGCCGGTGGAAACTGTCGTGGTTACCAGGGAAGATATAGAGAGAACGAATGCGCAAAACGCAATGGATGTCTTGAAAAATGTTCCCGGAATTCAGACAGCTGTACATGATGATGTTTTCGGAACGTACACTTGGCGGGCTAAATTGCGGGGGTTGAATTTCAATGATGGTTATGGCCTGATCCTCATTGACGGGCAAAGGGCAATGGGCTGCGGCCAAAGCGGCGGCATGGGCGAATATGGCATCGGACTCAACCAGATTCCCGTGGATATGATCGAAAGGATCGAAGTGGTCAAGGGCCCCAGTTCGGCATTATACGGCAGCGATGCTATGGCTGGTGTGATCAATATTATCACGAAGAAGGTTCCAAGGAAGGCGACCGGAAGTGCTGGTGTAACGTATGGGTGGTACACGGTCAAAGAAAAAAAGAATAATGGTACAATCACGAAACCTTCCGACGAAGGGAAAAGCCGGAATGTCTCTAAGCACTATGTTTTTTTTGGTGACAAGATCTCGGACCGGTTTGGCTATTTGCTGCATTACAATAATGACAGCGCCGAAGACATAAGTGAGGATCCGGTCAAATCTGATCGCCACTCTTTTATGGGCAAGCTAAATGCAGATCTTAGCGAGAGCGTTGATGTCTATCTGAGGTGTGAATTGAGTGATTATGAAAAGACAGATAACCGAGAGGAAGATAGCTATCGCGTTTCCGCCGGGATTGACTTTCGTCCAATGGATGACCATTTCTTTTCTTTAAAGGGATATACATATACCTGGGATTTCACGCACGGTTATCCTGGTTATTCCTATGGATATAAATATGGCGATGTAGGTTATGACCAGGGTGAGATTCAGTACACCTGGTATTTCAACGATTGGAATGCTCTCACCCTGGGTGGAGAAGTTCAAAAGCAAGGTATTAATTATATCATAGAAAACGCAGATGGTAGTGTAGTTAAAGTTGAAGAAAACGTGGATACCTCCAGTCTGTATGTTCAGGACGAAATCACCCTGTTTAAGACTTTTACCCTGGTTGGAGGTCTCCGTTATGATGATCACTCCAACTTCGGAAGTGAGGTAAATCCTAAACTAAGCCTCATGTACAAGTTTTCTGAAGATACAACTTTTAGGGCTTCAGTAGGCAAGGCATTCAAATCGCCCACCATTCGTCAACTCTATTACGATACTCCATACAAGCATGGCGATTATTACTGCAAGTCCAATCGAGATCTTCAGCCAGAAACAGCCGTTGGTTATTCTGCAAGCATAGAACAGTTTTTATTCGACCAGGGTATCATGGTGAATCTCGGTTATTTTCGTACGGACGTGGAAGACATGGTAATCCGAGAAGATACAGGCACCACATATAACGGCCTGCCGCTGAAAGTTTATAAGAATGTGGAAGAAGCCTGGACACAGGGCCTTGAACTCATGTGCAGGACGTATCTGGCCGAAGAATTTTCCACTTCCTTATCATATACTTATACTGATTCGGAAAATAAGGAGACCGGCAAGGAACTGACCTATACACCAAAACACGTTTTTAGCATTTCGCCTGCATACGAACTGAAAAAATACGGTTTGGGCACAAGCGCTACCATCTCGTACATCGGCAAGCAATACAAAAACTCAGACAATACCACCCAGGTCGATGAGCATACTGTAGTAGATGCGAAGATCTACAAAAACCTTTCCGACAAGGCCAAACTGTCCTTTGAGGCAGACAACCTTTTTGACTCTGATAAAGGTGATGAAGGTAATTTCCGTACCGGGAGAACTTTTACGGTTAAATTCGACGTTTCCTTTTAATTTCTTCAGATGAGAGGATATGTTATGAAAAAAAAGTATAAAACAAGGATGTTGCAGGTTATTAGTGTAAGCATTTTTGCCCTGGTGTGTCTTTGCACTCAGGCGTATGCTCATTATCCTTGGATAAATGTGGCCGATTATACGCCGGAGGTAGGGAGGAGCTTAAAGCTGACAATTGGTTGGGGACATTCGTTTCCGTTAGATGGTTTCCTGAAAAAAGATGCCCTGGAAAGCATTTATCTTCTGGATTCTAAAGGGAAAAAGAGGACCATTCAGGCCTCTTCCGACTTGGAATTTCAATCAGAGGAAAGCATAAGTAAACCGGGAGCCTATATTGTTGCAGCCAAAAGAAAAGCAGGATTTTATACCAAAACCACCGAAGGAGGAAAGAGACGTTCGAAAAAGGGTTTGAAGAACGTTATCAAATGTTCCCACTCCCATATGTGCACCAAGGCCGTTGTCAATGTGGGGGAAAAGGGGGGGGAGGTGGACACCCGCATCGGCCATCCGATCGAAATCATTCCCCTGGCAAATCCTGCTGATTTAAGAGTAGGTGATTATTTGCCCGTGCAGGTACTTTTGAAGGGCAAACCATTCAAAGGAGAGATTTACGCTACCTATGTCGGTTTCTCCACAGAAAAAAACACATTTGCCTATGCCACATCAACCAATAAAAAAGGTAAAGGCAAAATAAAGATACTACATTCCGGTGTCTGGATGATCAAGGCAGACCACGAGGAACCGTATCCGGACCAAAGTGAGTGTGATGTGGAGTCGTTTGTGACGACGCTTACCTTTGAAGTGAAGTAAACATGTATTAGTATAACTCTAGTATATGGTTCGTTAAGAAGACCGGCTGACCCGAATTTTTTTGCAGACAAACAAAGATCACTAATGAATTGGTTATGAGGCAGTGAACACTTATGATGCTTTTTGTCGGAGGAGAAGGTCACGAATGAAATTCATCTCATTATGGTTGGGTATCACTATTGGCTTATTGGCAATAACAGGAAATGCCTGGTCTCATGGTGTGCTCGGGAGAATCAGCCCGGGAAAAGGAATTCTCGTCGAAGCTGAGTATGATGATGGTGAGCCCATGAGTTATTCGAGCATCGAAATATTCGATTCAGGAGAAAGCCTCCCCTTTCAATCGGGAAGAACCGATAGAAATGGCCGGTTCCTTTTTTATCCGGATAAGATGGGGAACTGGAAAGTTGTTATTAACGATGGGATGGGACATCGCCTTGTATTGAAGACAGCCATTGAAAAGACCCTTGATCTCAAAAAGACAAATGAACAACAAGCCAAAAGCATAGATGAGAGTTCCCTTCCCAAATACGTTAGGGGTTTAATAGGTATTTCCATCATCTTTGGTATTTCCGGGATTTTCTTTTGGTGGAGAAGCAGGAAGATCTATAGAAAGAGTGACGAAGGAAATTACGAGTCCCCGAAGCAATAACCCGCCGTCGCTAAAGCTATGGCGGGTCGCCACGCCATTCATCCCCGTGCTTCCGCACGGGGCATTCTGGCGAAGGCGAGTAAATGTCCACGTCTTTAAAGGCAGGGCTTTTGAGACGCGAGGCTTGCCGATCTGAAAAATTCTGGTCTTTGTAGATTATTTGTAATATGATTTAAAAATGAGCAGTGTCCGTACCACAAACCAAAGGGGCAACGAAAAGCAGTGATGCGTGCTGTAGTCTGGCTGCATATTCTTGTCATAGTCTGCCTTCTGGGGTATTCTACTTACTCCCTTTTTAAGGGTAATTTTGAGCAAGCGTTTTTGCCGTACCCGATATTGATTATATATTACCTCCTGTTTGCGCGAAGCAAGGCCAAAACTACTTCATCCCGGGAAAGCCGGGATCAGAACATCAGGTATTGATATGATACGCAAAGCCACTGTAAGAGATGTGGAGGCGATTCACGGCCTTTTGAAAAAGCATGCCGACCGAGGGGAACTGTTACCGCGGGCCTTGAGTGACATCTATGATGACTTGAGAGACTTTAGCGTGTTTGAGGAAAAAAGCAACGGATCTATTGTCGGCGCCTGTGCCCTTCACGTCTGTTGGGAAGACCTGGCGGAGATACGTTCTCTGGCTGTTCGCGAGCAATATCAACGAAAGGGGATCGGATCTGCGCTGGTTACCGCGGCCATAGCCGAGGCCCACGCCCTTGGGATCAAGCGTATCTTTACCCTGACCTACAGGCCGGATTTTTTCAGCAAACATGAATTTGAGATAGTAGACAAGGCCACGCTTCCCCAGAAAGTATGGGCGGAGTGCATCAAGTGCGTGAAGTTTCCGGACTGCGATGAAATTGCAATGCTGAAACCCCTGTAACCGTGTAACCGAAATGACCGATACTTTGTCGATTGTCGACCCGATCATGACCAGGCTCTCCCGTGAGGGCCTGGACGCTTATGAAGTCTATATAGCTTGTTCCAGCGGCCTTACAATTGAAGTCAAGGATGGCGCTCTTGATGTCTTTGTAAAAAGTGAAAATACCGGCCTCGGCCTGAGACTAATAAAAGAGCAACGACCGGGATTTGCTTTTTCTACCGACCTATCGCCAAAGGTTATTCCGGATCTGATCGAAAGGGTCATTCACGGGGCCGGTGCCACGGACCCGGACCCCTTTGTTGGATTCCCATCGTCCCCCGCTGAAACGCCGCCCCAACTTGATCAATTCGATCATGACCTTCAAAGGATTTCCGCTGAAGACAAAATCGACAGGGCCCGCAGCCTTGAAGCCGCGGCAAGATCGAGTGACCCACGTATCAAGAAGGTGCGCAAGGCGGCTTATGTTGAAACCACCGGTATTGTGACGATATGTAATCATGCGGGCCTTAAGCTTTCCTGCCATAAAACACTTGTGTCCGGGAGCATCATGGTAGTGGCAGAGGAAGGGGAAAATGCGGAAACCGGGTGGGATTATGACTTTTCTCCATTTTTCAGCCGGCTCGACATGGGTTCAATCGGTGCTACGGCAGCCGGAAGAGCCGTCAGCATGCTCGGTGCCCGCCCTGTCAGGAGTACACAGGCCCCTGCCGTGTTGCCTCCCTGGGTTGCATCGGATGTCCTAAGTATCCTCTCCGCGTCTTTTATGGCCGACAACGTTCAGAAAGGAAAATCTATGCTCCTTGGGCGAGCAGGTGAGTCGGTCTTTTCACCTCACGTGACGATTGTAGACGATGGACTCTATCCTGGCGGCATTGCCTCCAACCCGTTTGATGACGAGGGCTCTTTTCACGGCCGAAACGTATTAGTATCAGAAGGAGTTGTACAAGGATTTCTCTATGACCAATACACAGCCAACAAAGAGGGCCGCCGCTCAACGGGTAACGCCGGACGCCACGGAATAAAGGACCCCCCGTCTGTTCGTGCCACTAATTTTTACATCCAGGCAGGCCCCGTTGACCCAAATGAGCTTTTGTCTTCCTTGCAGGAAGGTCTTATGGTGACGGAACTAATAGGGCTCCACACCGCAGACCCCATCTCAGGAGATTTCTCTGTTGGCGCGGCAGGATTATGGATCAAAGGCGGCGAAATACTACATCCAGTGAAGGGGATTGCCATATCGGGCAATCTGATTGATCTGTTCGGCAACGTGGACGGTGCTGGTACAGACCTGAAATTCTACGGGCAATTCGGAGCCCCCAGCCTGAGAATTTCAGCCCTTAATATCGCCGGCCTTGGTACTTGAGTCCTGCATGAAAACCGGGTTGAAAAAGGATAATAATAAAAGGGTATTAGCATAACAAAAATAACAAAATTTACTTATGTTTTCCGGTAAATATTCCGATAAATATAAAGGTAAAAAAGCAAACCGTTCGAAAGGATGGGACGCAAAGCCATCGGCCTAAGTTTCGAAGTATCGGGATAGGGCGGCAGGGTTGCCCGACTTTGAAGTATTTAAACGCCTTGAGCATGGCCCATTCTTTCGGGGGAGATGGGCCTTTTAAATATTAAATATGCGCAGTTGCCAATATACAACTAAAATAGTACAAAGGTTCTTTCCATGGCCAAAAGTTCAATAAGGAACTCCGATGGCGTGTTATTTGCATATTGCATACCTGGCATCAAGAAGGGCTTTGCAGGACAAAAGCCTTGACAGGCCGGGACGGCCTATGGTAAATACTTGCAAATGTTGTCATTATCATGACAATGACAACTGTTGTCTTGTTACGTATGGTTGGAGGTGAGTGACTTGACGGATCGAGATGTAACATTTGTTATAATCCCTGAAAACACCTCCCATGTGAAGCAGTTTAAGTTTTCAAGGACTTTCATCATATTTGCTGCCTGCTTTATTGCCCTAGGCATCACGGCGGTCTCTGTCATAGTCTATGATTATTGCAAGTTAAAAAGGGCATTACCGTCGATGCGTACCCTTGAGCGTGAAGCCACGGGGCAGCGTACCCAGATTCAAGCCTTTGCCAAGAAGATCAACACCCTTAGATCAGACATTGTTGCCCTGCAGGAATTTGAGAGAAAGATACGGGTCATTGCCAATGTTGAACGGCCTGCGGACCAGGATGCCGTCTTTGGCATCGGTGGGTCGATGCCCGAAGATTTGGATGCAAGTCTTCCGTTAACCGAGAAGCATAACAGGTTGCTTCGGCAAATGCACGCCCAAGCGGAGCATCTCCATGATGCCTCAGCAATCCAGAAGGTGGCGTTTGAGGAACTTCATAAGTACCTGCAAAGCCAAAAATCTTTGCTTGCGTCAACACCAGCTATTCGGCCGAGCATTGGATGGGTCTCCTCGGGGTTTGGCTATCGCATATCTCCTTTCACCGGCCTGAAAGAGTTTCACCAAGGCATCGATATTGCCACCCGGATGGGCACCCCTGTTATTGCACCTGCCGATGGTACTGTTGCGTTTATAGGAACAAAAGGTGGGCTTGGCAAAGCGATGGTGGTCGACCATGGATACGGTATGGCAACACGATACGGTCACCTGAAAAAATATCTGGTAAAGCAGGGCACCCGAGTCAAGCGTGGAGACAAAATCGCCCTGGTAGGAAACAGCGGACGAAGCACGGCACCGCACCTGCATTACGAAGTCCACCTTAACGGCATCCCCGTGAATCCGTCAAAGTATATCCTCAACTAAATCCACCCGGCATATCTCGCCGCTCAAAATTCCTTTGTTAGCATTAGGATTCTTTGGTATACTACTTTTTTAAATTAGAGTCGGCCGTGTTGATTGAAGTTTTAGTATAACCGGAGCGAGGAAATTTTTTGTATTATGCTCGGAAATGTATTGAAAAAAGTATTCGGGAGTAAGAACGAGCGGGAGCTTAACAAGCTTAAGCCGATCGTTGAACAAATCAATGCCCTTGAGACGGAGATGCAGGCCCTGAGTGATGACCGGTTAAGGGCTAAGACCCATGCCTTCAAGGAAAGGATTGACCAGGGCGCCACCCTGGATGAAATCCTTCCAGAGGCCTTTGCCGTGGTCCGAGAAGCCTCGGTTCGCACGTTAAAGATGCGTCATTTTGACGTTCAACTGATTGGAGGCATTGTGCTCCACCAGGGGAAGATCGCAGAAATGAAGACCGGTGAGGGTAAGACCCTGGCCGCCACGCTCCCGGCATATCTGAATGCCCTGACCGGAAGAGGCGTGCACGTAGTGACCGTAAATGACTACCTGGCCCGACGGGATACCGAGTGGATGGGGAACATCTACCGTTTTTTGGGCCTGTCGGTCGCAACCATTATCCATGGGCTGGACGACTCTCAACGCCAGGAAGCATACAACGCTGACATTACATACGGGACCAACAACGAGTTCGGATTTGACTATTTGCGTGATAATATGAAGTTCTCATTGGAATCGATGGTTCAAAGGGATCTCCATTATGCCATCGTGGACGAGGTGGACAGTATCCTTATTGATGAAGCCCGGACTCCTCTGATTATTTCGGGTCCGGTTGAACACACCGATGACAGACTGTACGAGGAAGTAAAACCGCAGGCCATAAAGCTGAGACAACACCAGGACCGCATCGTACGCGCAATGCTGGATGATGCCTCAAAAGAACTTGTGGAGGAAGGTGAGACAGACGGCGCCCTTGAGCTTTTGCTGAAGGTCAAGCGTGGAGATCCCAAGAATTCGCGATTTCTAGACTTGGTTGCGAAGCGGCCGGCCTTGAAGAAAAAGCTGGATAAAATCGAGGGGCAGCTCTCCACTGAAAAATTGCTTCCACAAATTGACCAGGACCTTTTTTGCACGATTGACGAGAATCAAAATCTGGTAGAACTCACGGAGAAAGGTTTCAAGCTCATCTATGGGGGGCACGCTGATGATTATATTATACCCGACCTTGACAGTGAGTTGCGAAAGATTGATGAAAGCGACCAGTTGACCGGCATGGAAAAAAAGAGCCAGCGCCGTAAATCCGAAGCTCTCTATCGTGAAGCTTCCGAGCGGTTTCACATCACACGGCAGTTGATCAAGGCCTACTGGTTATTTAATAAAGATGTGCACTATGTGGTCAAGGACGGGCAAGTCATCATCGTGGATGAATTCACCGGTCGAATGATGCCGGGCAGACGCTGGAGCGACGGTTTGCACCAGGCCGTTGAGGCCAAAGAGGGAGTGACCGTGGCCGGGGAGAACCAGACCCTGGCTACCATCACCTTCCAGAATTACTTCAGGATGTACGACAAATTAGCTGGCATGACCGGCACTGCCGATACCGAGGCCGCGGAATTTAAGAAAATCTATAATCTGGATGTCATTGTCATCCCCACCAACGAACCAATGATTCGGATTGAGCATCCGGATGTTATTTACAAGACTGAGGCCGAAAAATTCAAGGCGGCGTTAGGGGAAATCAAGCAACTTCACAAGAAAGGGCAGCCGGTTTTAGTGGGGACCATCTCCATTGAAAGGTCGGAAAATCTGAGCCGAATGCTGACTAAAACCGGGATTAAGCACGAAGTCTTAAACGCCAAGAATCACGAACGGGAGGCCGATATTGTAGCCATGGCAGGACAAAAAGGACGCCTGACCATATCTACCAACATGGCCGGCCGCGGTACCGACATTGTCCTCGGAGACGGGGTCAAGGAACTCGGAGGGCTTCACATCATCGGAACAGAACGGCATGAAAGCCGTCGTATCGACAACCAACTGAGGGGACGATCCGGCCGCCAGGGGGACCAGGGCTCCTCAAGATTTTATCTCTCCATGGAAGACGACCTCCTGCGTATATTCGGGGGCGAGCGTATGTCCTCGATTATGGAACGGCTCGGCATGGAGGAAGGCGAGCCGATTGAACACGGCATGATCAGCAAAGCAATAGAGAGTGCTCAGCGCAAGGTAGAATCCCACAACTTTGAAATACGCAAACAGCTTCTCAAATATGATGATGTTATGAATCAGCAACGCGAGGTGATCTACAAGCAGCGCCGTGAGGCATTGACCGGAGAAAGCCTCAAACCCGCCATTGAAGAGATGATACGCGGGTTATCGGAAAAGATTGCCGACGGGTTTGCAGATGAAAAGGTCCTGCCCGAAGAATGGGATTGGAAAGGCCTAAGAGAGGTTGTTTACAACCAGTTTGGTTTCCGTCTCAACATGGACCGGGACACCATGGACGGCCTCAATCGAGACGGGCTTGCCGAGGTGACCTTTGAATCAGCCATAAATGTATATGAAGAAAAGGAGAGGACCTTTGGTGCTGACGAGTTTCGGCAGTTGGAACAGATGATTGTGCTTCAGGTCGTGGATAATCTCTGGAAGGAGCATCTCCTTGCCATGGATCACCTGAAAGAAGGCATAGGTCTCCGTGGCTATGCCCAGCAGGACCCGCTGGTGGTGTACAAGCAAGAAGGCTTCGAGATGTTCATGGACATGATTGAGCGCATCAAGGAAGAAACAGTGAGGTTTCTGTTTCGTGTTCAGGTCGCTCTGCCCGAGGAGATGGCCGCAAGGGAAAAAGCGAAGGTGGATCAGCTTGTTTGTTCACACGGTGACGAGGTTGCCGGACAACCTGTGCGCCGTTCCAAAAAGAAAGTCGGCCGCAATCAACCCTGTCCATGCGGGAGTGGAAAGAAGTATAAGAAGTGTTGCGGCAAATAGGTTACTCGTTGCTGGTTGCTCGTTAAAACCAGTAACGAGGAACGAGGAACGAGGAAATGAAATTGCAAGTTCCGGGATTTAAGGCAGGTGCTGTTGCTGCCGGGCTTAAAAAGGACGGGAGCAAGGACCTGTGCATAATCTTCTCCGAGGTGCCTGCCTGTGCAGCCGGTGTTTTTACTACCAATCAGGTACAGGCGGCCCCTGTTCTTCTTAGCAAAGAGCGGATCAAATCGGGACGTTGTCAGGCCGTTGTGGCAAACAGCGGCAGCGCCAATGCGTGTACAGGCAAACAAGGAATAGAAGATGCCGAGGCTGTGGCACGCGTAGCAGCAGAAGCCCTTGGGATACCGGAGGAGCTGGTGCAGGTGGCGTCAACTGGTGTCATTGGCCGGCCCCTGAATGTTTCTGCAATTAAGGCTGTCATGCCGAAGCTTGCCGACCAGCTCAGCCCCACAGGACTTTATGACGTCGCGCAGGCTATCATGACTACCGATACCGTTCCCAAGACCGTTTCAAAACAGGGTAGTATAGGTGACAAGACCTTTACCGTGGCTGCCGTGGCCAAAGGGGCCGGGATGATTCAACCGAATATGGCCACCATGCTCTGTTTTGTCTGCACGGACATAGGGGCAAATCTGGATCTTTTAGGGCAGGCCCTGAATGATGCGGTGGCGACATCGTTTAATACTATCACAGTCGACGGGGACACAAGCACTAATGATACAGTCCTTCTTCTTGCCAACGGCCTGTCCAGTTTAAGCCTGGACGAGGCTGCGTGTGCCACAGCCTTTCAGAAGATCTTGAATGAGATTCTCTTCACACTTGCCTTACAGATCGTCAGGGACGGGGAAGGTGCTACCAAACTGGCGGACATTCGGGTGACAGGGGCATCAAGCAAGGCTGATGCTGCGAGGGTGGCTTACACGGTTGCCAATTCCCTTTTGGTGAAGACGGCCCTTTTTGGGGAGGATGCCAACTGGGGGCGCATCATGGCCGCCGTGGGCCGCTCAGGCGTACCGATTACTCAGGGGAGGATCGATATTTGTTTCGACAATGTATACATGGTCAAAAACGGGCAGGGCTGTGGAGAAGATGCCGAGGCGGCTGCTACCGGAGTCTTGAAGGCCGATCGCTTCACGATTACTATTGATTTAAAGATGGGCAACAAGGCTGCAACCGTTCATACCTGCGATCTTTCCACGGATTATGTGAGGATTAATGCCGACTATCGGTCATAGGGGAGTTATACGGACAACATGAAAATCAAGCGTTATAGCCTGACAGCGCTGATCATTTTTTGCATTCTTGCAGGGGGGCTCTTCGCTTATAGTTACAAAGTCTTTTTGTCGACAGCGGAGAAGGATGCGTCCGAAACCAGGCCCAGGAAGTTTCTTGCAAAACGAGCCAAGGTGAGGACTCATCTCTATTTTTTGGGCGCCAATCATCGATTTCTCAAGGCTGAGGAACGTAGCCTGGTGCAACAGGATAGCGTGGTTGAGCGCGCCAGAAGCATCATTTATGCCCTGATTGATGGGCCAAAGGGTGAACTCCTGCCCACTGTTCCGGCTGAAACACGGCTTGTAGCTCTTTATGTAACCGAAGATGGTATCGCCTATGTCGATTTTGACAGGGCCATAAGAGAGAAGCACCCCGGTGGTAGTTTGAGCGAACTGTTCACGATATTTTCTATTGTCAACACCCTTACCCTCAATGTCCCTGAAATCAAGGCCGTAAAGATCCTGATCGAAGGGAACGAGGCCAAAACGCTGGCGGGCCATATCGATATTCGGTCTCCTTTTCGACCGGATATCCTTATGATCAAATAATATTTATAAAATTATCACGAAAGCACGAAAGAGGCAAATACTTGGGGAAAAGTTTACCTATCAGCAAGATTCGAAACATCGGCATTATTGCCCATATTGATGCGGGCAAGACCACCATCACAGAGCGTATACTCTACTATACGGGGCGATCCTACAAGATGGGCGAAGTTCACAATGGTGAGGCGGTCATGGACTGGATGCCGGATGAGCAGGAGCGCGGAATCACCATCACCTCGGCAGTGACAACTTGCCACTGGGAAGGTGCCGAGATCCACATCATTGACACGCCGGGGCATGTCGATTTTACCATTGAGGTGGAGCGGTCTCTCAGGGTTTTAGATGGTGCGATCGGTGTATTCTGTGCGGTCGGGGGGGTACAACCCCAGTCAGAGACGGTCTGGCATCAGGCGGACAAATACCGTGTGCCGAAGATTGCCTTTGTAAACAAGTTGGATCGTGCCGGGGCCGATTTCTTTGGAACCGTTCGGATGATGTCTGATCGCCTGGGGGCCAACCCTCTCATAATGCAGATACCGGTTGGGATCGAGGACTCCTTTCAAGGGGTGATTGATCTGTTGAGCATGAAACGACTTGTCTGGGATGAAGAGACATTGGGGGCCACTTTCAGGGTCACGGAGATTCCAGAAGGTTTGAAGGAAAAAGCCGTTCAATACCAGGAAAAGCTGATTGAGTCAGTGGCGGAATTCAACGACCAAATCATGGAAGCCTATCTGGCCGATGCCCCTGTGACGGACGAGATGCTTGTTCCCGGCATCCGAAAGGCCACCGCTTCTCTGAAGCTTGTCCCTGTGTTTTGCGGCGCTGCACTCAAGAATAGGGGGATACAGCCGCTTCTGGATGGTATTGTTGATTTTCTTCCGAGCCCCTTGGACGTGCCGCCTGTGGAGGGGGTAGACCCAAACACAGGGCAGGTAAAGAAGCCCCACCCCTCGGACCAGTCACCTTTGGCTGCGTTGGTGTTTAAGGTCATGATGGACCAGGGGCGGAGATTAAACTATGTGCGGATCTATTCAGGCCGGCTAAAGGCGGGCGACGAGGTTCTCAGCCCCGCAAAACAAACAAAAGAAAAAGTGGCAAGAATTCTTGCCATGCACGCCAACAAGCGCGAGCGTATCGATGAGGCGGGTGTCGGAAATATCGTGGGAGTTGTAGGCCTGAAGGCCTCCGTTACCGGCGACACCCTTTGTGATCCGTCAGACGCTATTGTGCTTGAACCGATCGATGCCTACGAGCCTGTGATCTCTGTGGCTGTGGAGCCCAAGACTCATGCTGATCAGGAAAAAATTGATCTGGCCCTTAGCAAGCTGGAGGCCGAAGATCCTACATTTCGGGTCAAGCATGATGATGACACCGGCCAGGTTATCATCTCCGGTATGGGAGAGCTTCACCTTGAGATCCTGGTAGGACGTTTAAAACGTGAGTTTAATACACAAGTCAATGTTGGCAAGCCTCATGTTGTTTGTAAGGAAACCGTCAAACACGCGGTCCAGGCTACTGCCGTATTTGAAAAAGAGATTGGGGGTAATCGTCACTTTGGCGAGGTGGTACTCGATCTATCGCCCAGGGAGCGAGGCAGGGGGAATCGGTTTATAAACAACTTGCCTGACGAATCGTTGCCCACGGACTTTGTTCCGGCTATTGAACAGGGTGTGATGGAATCGTTGGAAAGTGGTGTGCTCCAGGGATACCCTGTTGTTGATGTGGCGGTCGCCCTGGTTGGCGGCACGCACAGGGAATCTTTTTCCAGTGATTTGGCCTTCAAGGTAGCTGCCTCAATGGCTTGCAAGGACGCGCTTCAAAAGTCAACCCCGGTTCTGCTGGAACCGATTATGGCTGCGGAGATCCTGGCCCCTGAGGACTTTATGGGGGATGTTATCGGGGATATTAACGCACGAGGAGGCAAGGTTGAGAACTTAGAGCGAAGGGGTAAGATACAGATCATAAAAGCAATGATGCCTTTGTCTAAGATGTTCGGCTATTCAACAGCCCTCCGGTCCGCCACCCAGGGGCGTGGGACCTTTACCATACACTTTTCTCATTACGATCGTGCCCTTGAGCCTTTGAAAGCTCTTTAAGGGCCTTCTCAATGACAAGCCTTTTTGCATGGTCTTTTGCCAGCAGATTAAGGGCACGATTCAGGTGGAACCCGGCATTTTTGGATCGCCCTTTTTCCTTATAGTAGATCCCGAGGTAGTAGTGGGCCTCTCCGAGCTTGCCTAACTTTCCGTACGTTTCTCCGAGATAATAGGTGCCGGGCAAATAATCGGGCGCCGTATTCACCAGGGTTTTAAAACTCTCCAACGCCCCTTGCAGGTCCCTTGTTTCCATTTGTGCTCGGCCCAATAGAAACCATCCCTCCGGGTCCTTTGGGTTGAAGGCAAGAGCCCCCTTAAGGGCCTTTAAGGCATTGGCATAATCGCCCGCGTGAAAATAGGTCTTGCCCAGGTCGCGGAGAAAGTCTGAATCCAGGGGTCGCAATTGCAGGGCTCTTTTTAGGTTCTCTACCGCCTCTTTTTTATTACCGCCTCGGCCGAGAACAAGGCCTTTGCCATAATATGAGAAGGCGTCTTCAGGGTTTTTTCGGAGTTGAGAATCGAATGTGTTGTGAGCTGCCCCGGCATCACCATAAAGGGCGATCAACATGGTGTGGACCTTGCGGAAGTCTATCGGATCTATAGGCCGGTTCGATTTGATCCATTCGGGGTTGGCCTGGGCCCACGTGTCAAGGCAAGCCATCCTCGTCTCAATAGCCGGGTGGGTGCTCAAGTAAGAGGGAATATGTTCAGGGCCGAACCATCGTTTGGCGCGGATTTTTTGTAAAATCTTAAGGAGTCCCCCACCGCCGTATCCAGCCTTGGTAAGGTATTTGAGGCCGACCTGATCGGCCTCGGTTTCGTTCTCGCGGCTGTATTTCAGGGAAAGGGACTGGCCGGCCGCAATGGAACTCGAGGTAATAGCACCTGAGGCCGCGGGGCTTCCGCCCAGAAAGATTCCGGTCAGAACGCCGGCCAGCGTGACGAGCCCGATCTTTTTGGACCGTTCTATCTGTTTGGAGATATGACGGCACGATACATGAGCAATCTCGTGGGCAAGAATGCCGGCCAGTTCTTCTTCACTCTCCATGGCAGCGAGGAGCCCGCTGTTAATGAACACGTGGCCCGCAGGCGCGGCAAAAGCATTGTAAACATCTTCCTTAAGGATGTAGAAATGAAAATCAAAAAGGGGGGATGGGGACTGTGCCACAATGTGCCGGCCTATCCTGTTGACATAGTTTATGATAGAGGGATCTTCAATGAATACGCGGTGTTTTTTCACATAGAGCATGAGTTTCTTGCCCAGCTCCTTTTCTTGCTTGGTCGTCAAGTAGATATGAGACGAGGAATACGGATAGGCTTCGGGGACGCTCCTTATGACAATTACTGTTATAAGGAGAGCGACTATGGTCATTCTTGCAAAACGCATGATTGAATTGGTTGGTTGCGAGCCCCCATCAGGATGGACTAAGTACACTTTATTTCATAACATAACGATGGGCAATGAATAAATCAAGGTAAACCTGAACGCCCTCTTTTTCCTGGCCAAGGTGTTATAACTTTGAAAAAGGCCGATTTTATGGTAGAAATTTTTTCCATGAGTCACATTATTTGCATAGCCAATCAAAAAGGGGGCGTGGGCAAAACCACCACCGCGGTGAATCTTGGCGCTGCCCTTGCTATAGCCGAGCACAATACCCTGCTCATTGACTGCGACCCCCAGGGAAACGCTACGACCGGCGTGGGCATAAACAAGGCCGAGCTTACAAAGAACCTCTATCACGGCTTGATTCAAAAGGAGTCCGCTGAAGACCTTGTGGTAGATACGGATTTGGACTATCTAAAGGTCATCCCTGCAGGTATCGACCTGATCGGAGCTGAGGTAGAGTTGATTTCACAGCCGAATCGGGAAACCTATCTCCAGGATCTCTTAAAACAGCTTGCCGACGATTACGCTTACATACTGCTTGATTGTCCTCCTTCATTGAACATTCTTACTGTAAATGCCTTGACCGCAGCTCACACTTTGTTGGTTCCGCTACAGTGCGAATTTTATGCCTTAGAAGGCCTGAGCCAACTCCTTCAGACCTTCAAGCGCATCAAGGGGTACCTGAACCCCGGGCTTGAGATTGAAGGGGTCCTCCTGACCATGTTCGATAAGCGCAACAACCTTTCGCATCAGGTTGCGGAAGAGGCCGAGAAGTACTTTAAGAATTTGGTTTTCAAGACACGCATACCGAGAAACGTGAGGCTTGGAGAAGCCCCCAGTTTTGGCAAACCGATACTCCTTTACGATATCGCATCACAGGGGGCCCAGGGCTATCTGGCGCTGGGCAAAGAAATCATGAATGGACGGAGGGAAAAGCATGCCTAAGAAACGCGTGTTGGGCCGGGGCCTGGACGCCCTCATACCTGATACGGAAAAATTGGACTTTGAGCCAAGGTCTTTTTTTGATTGTGAGATCGACTCGATTCGGCCCAACCCGTATCAGCCCAGGCGGCGTTTCTCCGATCAGGAGCTAAAGGACTTATCAGACTCCATCAAAGAGAAGGGTGTTATTCAGCCGCTTGTTGTGCGCACGGTTCCCACGGGCTATGAATTGATAGTTGGAGAGCGCAGATGGCGGGCAGCCCGTATGGCCGGGGTCAAACAGGTGCCGGTGGTCGTCAAGGACGTCTCCACTTCCGAAATGCTGGAGATGGCTTTGGTTGAAAACATTCAACGGGAGGACCTGAATCCTTTGGAGAAGGCTGATGCATATTATCGCTTGATCAAGGAATTTGGCCTCACCCAGCAGGAGGTAGCCAAGCGCGTGGGGCAGGATCGTTCAACTGTGGCCAATTTTTTGCGGCTTCGCAATCTGCCGAAGCCCATCCAGGCCGATATAATTAATAACACCTTAAGTATGGGCCACGCGAGGGCGCTTCTAAGTGCTGAGACACCCGCGCAACAAAAAGAGGCTTGGCGCCGCATCGTTTCCGGGAATATTTCCGTCAGGGCTGCCGAAGCCTTGATCAAAAGACTCAAAGACCACAAGCCCAAGGCTTTGAGGGCAAAGGATAAGACATCAGAGGACGTCTATGTTGAAAGCTTAGCCGATGATCTGACTATGCACCTTGGCACCAAGGTGCGTATCATACGGCGGGGGGAGAGGGGAAGGCTTGAGATTGAGTTTTACGGCAATGAGGACCTGGAACGGTTGATCGCCCGGCTGAAGGCTTTATAACAATCTTTTATGTCTGTTCACATCGTGATAGATGGATACAACCTGATTCGTCAGTCTCCCACCTTGAGCACCATTGAATACAGCAGTTTGGAGAAAGGCCGGGAGGCGCTTCTCGAACGTCTGGTATTTTACAAGAGGATCAAGCATCACTCTATTACAGTGGTCTTTGACGGGGCAAATGCCGATACCCACATGGAACGAAGAACCCGCCGGAAGGGAATCAATGTTGTCTTTTCGCGCCCGGGGGAGCTGGCCGACAGCGTGATCAAACGCATAGTGACCCGTGAACGGGAGCGGGCCGTTGTTGTGACATCCGACAGGGAGGTTGCCGATTTTGCCGCCAAAAAAGGGGCGGCGACTGTAGACTCAATAGAATTTGAAAACAAGATGAAGATGGCCACATACCCTGATATGAATGAAGTCGATTTTGCGGAGATAGAAGACAAGGGTTGGATACCCACCACAAAAAAGAAAGGACCGTCGCGCCGCCTATCAAAGCGACAGCGCAAGAAGAGTTCCAGGACAAGAAAGCTTTAGATGAAAAACCGGACACTTTTATTTGGTGAAGGTCTGTTTGAAACGTTTCGTGTCTATGCGGGCAGAAAGCTTGTTTTTGTAGAGGACCACCTGGACCGCATGGCTGATGGGTGCCGCTTTTTTGCTCTCCCATTCTCCGGAAAGAAAGGAATGGATGCCTTGGAATCCGCCCTGGCTGAGATTCCGGATAATACTGAGGCCCGTCTTCGGCTCAACCTTATCTCCTATGGGGATCAAGGCGTGGAGGAGACAGCCTTTCGGACAACCTGGGAGCCGTTGCAGGAGATGGAGGCCCGGCAGAGTTCGGGAGTCAAGTTGACTTTAGCGCCTTTTCAGAGATTTTCCCGTTCTCCATTGGTGAGGTTTAAGACGACCTCCTACCTGGAAAATATTTCTGCTTTCAGGTTGGCCAGAGAGCGGGGATTTTTTGATGCTCTTTTTATTAACGAGCGCGGCGAGATCACCGAAGGGTGTATCACCAATATATTTTTTTTGAGCAAGGGACATATCTTTACCCCTCCTACAGACGCAGGCCTCCTTCCGGGTATCACGCGCAAGCAGATCATAGAGGTTGCCCGGGTGCTTGGCTTATCGGTGGCGGAATCCACGATCACACCTGCGGATTTGAACCGATTTGACGGGGCCTTTGTTACCAACTCGGTCATTGAGATCCTGCCGGTGTGCACGGCAGGCGACACGGATTACGGGATCCCTGAAATGGTCGAGGCGCTGCGAGGGGGATACCGGAAACGCTTGGAAGCCTCTTTATTTCCCCCTGGACCATAATCTCCGACCCTCAAAAATTGGCTTGACATGCATCCATATTTTGCGTAAAATGGAGAGCATGATATCCATTTTTATAGAAAGAGAGATCGCCAAGTTCGCTTTTTCAGATGAGTGGCTGGACAGCACCATGCTCTTCATTGCCGGTCCGCGCCAGTGCGGGAAGACGTCGTTGGCCCGCAAATTCTTGGAAGAAAAAGGTTGTTCGTCTTTATATTACAACTGGGATATTGAAAAGGTCAGGAAGAGGTATCGTGGGGACCCGGATTTTTTTGTCAAAGATGCCTCGCAGTTACGAATTGAAAAACCTTATGTGGTCCTTGACGAAATCCATAAGGTTACCCGCTGGAAGAATATCCTTAAAGGCGTTTACGATGAATATCAGCATCTGATCAGCATCATTGTGACAGGCAGCGCCCGTCTTGACCTTTTTAGAAGAAGCGGCGATTCTCTGGTGGGGCGTTACACCATGGCTCATCTGTTTCCTTTTTCGCTGAGGGAATGGGCCGGCGGCATCAATGATATACCCTCCTCCTGGCTGCACGAAGATGGCGACTGGAAAAATACGGCAAAAGCCCTCGATACCAAGCTCGCCGATTCTCCGTTCGTTTCAAAAGATCTGGCGGAATCCTACTACAGGTTTGGACCCTTTCCGGCTCCCCTTATTTCAGGGTCTGAAAAGCGGTCTCGGAAATGGCACAGAGATTATATCACTCTTCTGGTAAGAGAGGATCTGCGTGACCTGTCCGGTATTCGGGAACTGGACCGGGTTTCTCACCTGGTGGAATTGCTTCCCAGCCGTGTGGGGTCACCGCTTTCCCTTCGAAGTCTGGGAGAGGATCTTGAAGCCAACCACTCCACTGTAAGGAACTGGCTTGAAGCATTGCACAGGCTCTATTTGGTTTGGCCGCTTCGCCCCTATTCGGGCAAGCTGCATCGCACCCTCCGTAAAGAGCCCAAATGGTATTTTCTTGATTGGACCTTTGCCGGCAGTGAAAGCGGCCGGTTTGAAAACCTGATTGCAAGTGCATTATATCGGTTTGTCACCAGCCTTTATGATCGGGGTTGGCCGGAAGTGAAGCTTCATTATGTCAGAACATACGATAAGAAAGAGATCGATTTTGTACTTACACTGGCCGAAAAACCTATTTTGGCGATTGAGGCCAAACTCGGTGATGCAAGATTCTCACCTCAACTAAGAAGGTTCTGCGAAGCTGTAGGGGGGAAATTCCCTATATTGCAGGTAGTCAGTCAGCCAGGAGTTTTTCTGAGGAAGGGTCCAGGTGAGTATTTGGTCGGTTATGACAGGCTGCTGATGGTTCTTTAGCACATTGGTTGAAAGATTCGTGTTGCCACTGGCATGGGATATTTTTCAAATTCTTTAGTGAATGTCTTCTGAAAAGAAAGGTTGCATAAGGGCCTGAAAATAGTATCAACCGCTTCTCGTTTGACAAATCGCTGTTATTCTATATGATTGTGGATGGACACAAACCAGGGAACTGATTATGGATAAGAATAGCTTGAGGACAAACGAGGTAAATCAAACTGGGCTTTACTGGCCCACCAAAAGGACAGAAGTTGAGAGGGTAATCCTTCCTTTCCAGACAGTAGAGACTATAAATGAGTCCAAGGCGGACAGGGATGAACTGACCCTCTTCAGGCAAAGGGGTAAGCCCGCCCCTGGCTGGAGGAACAAGCTCATCTGGGGCGATAACAAATACATCCTCGCAAGCCTCCTGCCTGAATTTGCGGGAAAGATCAACCTCATTTACATTGACCCACCGTTTGCTACCGGAGCAGACTTCTCCATCAATATCAAACTCGGTGATCTGAAATGGACAAAAGAGGCATCGGTCATTGAGGAAAAAGCATATCGGGATACCTGGGGCAGGGGCCTGGATTCTTATCTCCAGATGATGTATGACCGGGTGGTGCTGATGCGGGAACTATTAGCGGACAATGGTTCTATTTATGTCCACCTTGATTGGCATGTTGGACATTACATAAAGATTATTCTGGATGATGTGTTTGGGAAAGAGAATTTTGTTAATGAGGTGATTTGGCAAAAGATTAGATCTTCAAAGGGGCAAAGCAGAGGGTACGGAAATGTACACGATATAGTTTTGTTTTATGCCAAAGCAGCGGGCTATCAATTCAACAAGCCTTATGTGGAACTGGATCAGAAGTTACTAAAGACTCATTACAAGTATGTTGAGGAAAAAACTGGGCGTGTGTATCAGTTATGTGATCTTACTCAGAGTGGGGCGGGACCAGCGAGAAAATTTGGGAAAAATAAATTGCTGGAACCACCACCAGGTAAGCACTGGATCTGGTCTCAACATAAGATAGATGAGGCAATGGGCAACGGGCGCATAGTCTTTACAACAGGGAAGATGCCAAGGTTAAAGAGGTATTTAGACGAGTCTAAAGGCAATCCAGTGGAAGATATTTGGAGCGATATTTATCCTATTAATTCGATGGCGAAAGAAAGGTTGGACTATCCTACACAAAAACCTGAGACTCTTTTAGAACGTATCATTAAAGCCTCTTCAAACGAAGGCGACCTCGTAGCCGATTTTTTCTGTGGCTCCGGCACTGCTGCGGCTGTTGCCGAAAAACTTGGTAGGCGGTGGATCGCAGCAGACCTCTCCAAATTTGCTATCCACACCAGCCGCAAGCGGCTTCTGGACATTCCGGACTGTAAGCCATTTGAAGTCTTGAACCTTGGCAAATATCAGAAGGCGAAACTCAAGGAGAACGGAGTTAGTGGCTACGTTGACTTTATCCTGAAACTCTATCGGGCTGAACCTCTCTCCGGTTATACCATCCTACATGGCAAGAAGGCGGGGCGAATGGTGCATATTGGTGACGTGGACTCCATTGTCACCGAGCGGGAGATAAGGGAGACGGTCAAAGAATGTGCCTCAACCGGCGTAAAATCAGTTGACATCCTGGGGTGGGATTTTGAGATGGGACTGCATGATTTAGTTGATAGGATTGGGGACGAGCATTCTGTCAAGATTCGCCTGGTACAGATCCCCAGGGAAGCTCTTGAGGTCAGGGATGTGGCAAGGGAAGAGGTAAAGTTCTTTGATCTAAATTATCTTGAGATAGCCCACAAATTGAAGAGGGAAACGTTAACTATTATGCTGAAAGACTTTGTCATCTCCAATCCGGAGTATCTGCCCGAAGAGGTGAGAGGGAAGGTCAAAAAGTTCTCCGACTATATTGACTACTGGGCAGTGGACTTTCATTACAAAGACGACACCTTCCACAATATGTGGCAGTCCTTCCGCACACGAAAGCATCCTAGTCTTGAGACAAAATGTTCTCATACCTATGAGAAGGCCGGGAAGTATCAAGTTCTGGTCAAGGTGGTGGATATTTTTGGAAATGACACGAATAAGTTGCTTGAAATAAAGGTTTAATACGATGGCTCGTGGTGATCTATTAAAAAGGCTTTTTCTTACTTACCTCCAGCGGAATGATGATGCCTTCCGGAGTGTTGCTATGGAGATTATAGCAGAGGAACAAAAGAAGAACCACACACTTCTTGCAGGGGAACTTCAGAGAATCCTTTCTAATAGTGCGATGAACAACTCAACAGTTGAACCACGATATGACCTTTCTTCGCTACCCAAAGATCGGGAACGTCATGCCCTTTTAGTAGAAATACGAAAGGCTGAACGGTACTTCCCAGATATTATTCTCTCAAAAGAAAACCAGAAAACAATCGAGGAAATCATGGAGGAATTCCGACGGGGCGAGATTCTACGGTCTCATGGCATAAACCGTAGAACGAAGTTATTGTTCTGTGGCCCCCCCGGATGTGGCAAGACGCTTCTCGGAGAAGTTATAGCGGCAGAATTGGGACTGCCGATTCTATATACGAGGTTTGACACTATAGTTTCTTCGTATCTCGGCGAAACATCAGCCAATTTACGCAAGGTATTTGATTATGCAACAAGGGGTACATGGGTTATTTTTTTTGACGAGTTTGATGCTATTGGAAAAAGCCGGGATGATCTCACAGAGCATGGTGAACTAAAGCGTGTCATCAACAGTTTTTTGCAGCTTTTGGATGGATTTAGAAGTGAAAGCTTGGTTATAGCCGCAACAAATCACGAGCATCTTTTAGATACTGCTCTATGGAGAAGATTTGATGAGATTTTGCGATTGGAACGTCCATCCGTACAGGATATTCGAATCCTGCTAACCAAGAAACTTGCCAGCATTCCGCATCCTCAAATAAAGCCAGAAGCAATTGCTTCTAGCCTGAAAGGTTTATCTCATGCTGAAGTTGAGCGTGTTTGTTATGATGCAATTCGACTTTGTGTACTTCGTGATTCTTCAGAAGTTACACCTGAATTGTTTGAAGAATCCATGGAGAGGGAAAAGCAGCGCCTAAAAATTATTCGTACAGCAGACAAACGGATTAAAAATTCCGTGAAGGCGTCTAAGTAAGTTATGGCTGACGAAAACGTTAAAAGATATGCTCATCTTCTTCTTCCTCGTGCCGAGGTTGAACTGGAAAGAAGGCAACGGCGAGGCTTCAGTGTCGTATCACCTAAGCCATTTGCTGAGCATGGGTCACAGATAAACACGCAAGTTGGTTCCGCACTCCAGCAATTTCAATCCCGTGCACAAAGGCGACCTCCTGGCATAGATCCAAAACTGCTTCTTCGGATCCGTCTTGAGAGAGCAGGAGCTATCCCAGATGACGAATGGCGCAAAAACGGTCTTATTCTTGTTTCTGAAGAACGTGATGGGGTGACAGTTCTTTTGGCCGGTGAACCCGAATTGCTTGCCTTCCAGCACCGTCTTCGCGATTATCAACACGGCCCACGACCACAGAAAAAGACGTCTGCAAAACAAGAAATTTTGCCAGAAGGAATGAAATTTCCTGATCTTCTGAAGGATAAAATTCAATACGATGCTGACAAAAAGCAACTGATCTTTGAAGGCGTTATGTCCCAGGAAGAGAAGGATGAATTATTAAAACTGTCACCGGACGACCGGTATCAAAAAGCTGTAGAAGCACTCTTCCAGAATTCCCAGAAACCACCATATGCGTCATTATTTGATGCAATCTTAAAAGTTCGGGAATACGGACCAGAAGATCGGAAAGGTAAACTGTTGCAAGAGGCCACACTTGAATCAACGAAAGAATATGCGTTGGATTTGGAGCTTTGGCATCCAGGGGATACCAATGTAGCCCGTCAATCCCTTTCGCAAGTTGAGACATTTATCTCCCAGCAAGGCGGAAGGGTTGTGGATCGCTATATTGGAACATCGGTTTGTCTTGCACGAGTGATTGTGCAAGGAAATATAATAGACCAACTCCTTCAACTGGAGCCTGTTGCCAAACTGGATTTGCCACCGAGACCCACCTTAACGGTTGCTGAGGTATCGCGACTGACCTTGGAGGATTTCCCTCCCATTACAAGACCTCCTTCCGAGGCTCCCCGTGTTTGTGTGTTGGATAGTGGGATTGCAACTGGACATCCAATGCTATCTCCGGCAGTAGGCGATTCAATTTCTGTTCCCTCTTCTCTTGGCTCATCTATTGATGAACATGGTCATGGAACACAGGTGGCTGGACTTGCTCTCTACAACGATATTTCAGAATGCATTCGAACCCGCCAGTTTAGTCCTTCTCTGTGGGTTATGAGTGCGAAGGTCACCAAAATGGAGGATGGACCTTTTGGTCGCGAGATAAGGTTCCCCGATGAAAAACTTATCTCCACCCAAATGCGTGAAGCCATTGAATATTTCTACAGAGAACACGAATGTAGGGTTTTTAATATTTCTCTCGGTGATGACCGATTAGTTTATGATGGGGGCAAACCTTCTATCTGGGCATGGACACTTGATGACATAGCGAGAGAGTTAGATGTAATAATCATTGTATCATCTGGCAATTCGCCAGTTTTACAGACTGACGATCCAAAGGATAATCTTGATGGATATCCAAAATATCTTCTGTGCGCAGAAAACAGGATAGTTGAACCCTCAACGGCAGCGATACCTCTTACAGTAGGCTCGCTGGCTCATTCGGAAGCCCCTCGTGGAGCCGGTGGTCGAGATGATATAGCGTTAAGAGCAGTTGCTCAAAAGGATATGCCATCGCCATTTACTCGAATAGGCCCTGGAATTGGGGGTGCTGTGAAGCCTGAACTCTGTGAGTATGGGGGTAACCTTGTTTTTGATCACCGTCTAAACAGGCTACAGGATAAAAATCTTGAAGTTGAAATTGTTTCCTTCTGCCATGATTATGCAACCGGAAGACTTTTTGCTTGGGACAAGGGAACTAGCTTGGCTGCTCCCAAGGTTACTCATTATGCGGCCCAGCTTTTATCTATTTTTCCCCGGTCTTCTGTAAATTTGGTTCGTGCGCTTTTGGTCAGTTCGGCCTCAATTCCTGAAGTAGCAAAGGAAGTTCTTTCAGTTTCGGGTAACGATGAATACCTCAAAGTCTGCGGCTATGGTAAACCAAATTTCAATGTAGCTGCCTACTCATTTGATAATAGAGTCACCTTGTTTGCAGAAAATGAACTTTTGGGGGATCGTTTTCATGTTTATGAAATCCCCCTGCCAGATATTTTTAGACACACAAGGGGCAAGCGGAGTATAACCGTTACGTTGGCATTTGATCCCCCTACCCGTCATACCCGAAAAGATTACCTTGGATTTACCATGAAATTCTGGCTAGTCAGAGGGAAAACTTTAAAGGAAGTAGAGAGAATTTTTGTAAAAACTAAACCAAGGGAAGAAACAGTGCAGGGTATTTCTGGCGCACGTTTTGAGTGTGATTTAAAACCTGGTCATAGGATAAGAGAGCGAGGGACGCTGCAAAAGGGTATATTTTCCATGAGCAGAAATCCTGACGAGACATATGGGGACACCTATTACCTTGTGGTGCAGTGTGTCAGAAATTGGAGCTATGAAGAAAAGCAACGCTACGCAGTCGTTGTAGCTCTGGAACACTTAAGTTTGGAAGCTACATTATTTGAAAGAGTTAGCCTTTATCAGGCGGTTCAAGAGCAAATTGAAGCAAGGGAGCGCATTCTCATAAGGCATTAAGAATTAAGACTGAGTACCGCTATTACGGCGAAGTAATTATGGCAGCCATCGACTTAGACCAAAAAGTCAAACAGGTTCTCCAGGCGTGGCGAGAAAGGGACTACGAAGGGGCAAGCCTTGTTACAAGAAGGCTCCTTGAGTTCTGGTTCAAGGAGGAGCATATCTTACCTAATGGCTCACGCTTTGAGTTCTGGCAATGTCAACGGGAAGGGATTGAGGCCCTGATCTATGTGTATGAGGTCTGCAAATACCAAAGCCTTTATGAGTTAGCGAGGGGCTTTGAAGTGAGTATCCCGGTTGACCCTACCAAAGACCTCTGGCCCAAATATTGTTTCAAGATGGCTACCGGCTCGGGAAAGACCTGGGTGATGGCTCTGGCGATGGTCTGGCAGTATTTCAACAAGCTTTTCGGCACTGATAATGGTGTCCGCTACTCCAGCAATTTTCTTCTCCTTGCCCCCAACCTAATTGTGCTGGACAGGCTATATGGAATATCAGTGGAAGGGGATATAGATAAAAGTGGTTTTGCTAACAACGCCGTTTTCTCCAATTTTCCTTTTATTCCCCCTGAGTGGCAGGCAGATCTTGATTTAGAACTCATTTTCCAGAGTGAGGTCATTCCAAGAACCGCAAGGGGTATCCTTCATCTTACCAATATCCAGCAACTTTACGAAAGAGAGCTGGAAGGTGCGGTTAATCCCGTGGATGAGGCCGTTGGTCCCAAGCCAAAGCGGGAAGAAGAGGCCATATACGATTCCTTGCGGGTCGAGCTTTCTAACTATGATGACCTGATGGTCTTAAATGATGAGGCCCACCATGTCCACAGCGATGACCTTGAGTGGAACAAGGCAATTGCCTATCTGGATTCAACTCTCAACGAGGGGAACGGCAATGGGTTAGTTATGCAACTTGATTTTACGGCAACCCCCAAGGACCTCCAGGGCAACCTCTTTCCTCACATCATATACGACTATCCCCTGGCAGAGGCCATCGGAGACAAAATTGTTAAACGTCCCTGCATTGGAGAGATTGAGAATGTCCCTGAGCCTCTGGGTAAGGATTTTGTCAAAAAAAACCGTCTCCAGATTGATACGGGTGTGGAGATTCTCAAAGAGTTTCAAAAGGAGTTCAAGCATTCAGGTAAGAAGCCTGTTCTTTTCATTATGACGGACGTGACAAGAAATGCCAAGAAGGTAAGGGAGTATTTGGAGAAGCAGGGATTTGTAGGGAAGGTTCTGGAAATCCATACTGATAAGAAAGGCGAACTCACCAAAAAAGGTCTAAAAGAGGCAAGATCGGCAGCCAGTAAGATTGACAAGCCTGAAAATCCTTATGAAATCATCGTCAGCGTTATGATGCTCAAGGAAGGTTGGGATGTCAGAAATGTCTGTGTCATTGTCCCTCTGAGAGCCTTTGATTCTCCGGTTCTGCCTGAGCAGACCTTAGGAAGAGGTTTACGGCGGATGGCCCCCCAGGATGAAGCTTGGGAGGAGAAGCTTATCGTCGTTGACCATCCACGCTTTCGCCAACTCTGGCAGGCGGAAATTGATAAAGGGGAACTGGTGGCAGACTTTACCTCTGCTAAGAAAGCCTATGAACCAAGTAACCTTGTAATGGTCAGCCCTGAAAAACTTCAGTTTGATATTGAGATTCCGGTTGTGGAAGGCGGACTTACGAGGGCAGTGCCGGATTTGGCGAGATTCGATATAGCACGACTTCCCTCAAAGCTCTTTAGGCTGTCGGAGATTAAATTGCCAAAGATGAGGTATCGGGAAAGGGATTTAATAGAGCAAAAGATTGTCAGGGAAAAGATTCTGGCCTTTGACTATACAGAAAATTTTTCTCTATATCTCTCATACATCTGCAAAGCCATTACATCCAAGACAGGGACCTCAAGCATCTTTGTAGAGCTTGTTCCAAAGGTAAGAGCATATATCGAAAATTACCTTTTTGACCAGAAGGTAAATGGTGAGAACCTGGAAGTCACAAAGAAGCTCAACTACATCCCTATCAGAGACAAACTGGTGGAGACTTTTTCCAGAGAAATCAACGCCCTTTCCAAGAAGGAAGAAAAGCTCAGTATCCATAGACACTTTAGGTTAAGTGAAACACAACCCCTTCATACCTCTGAGCCCATCACAAAGGCAAGAAAGACCGTCTTTCAAGCGTTGCCTTATCCCAAACGCAGTGCCTTTGAAAAGGAATTTATCCGCTATCTGGACGAGAAGGATGAGGTGCTGGCATTTACCAAGATGCTGTCCAGGCATCCGCTCCATATCCCTTACTACAACCAGGAGGGGTGTTTACGCTACTACCTGCCTGATTTTGTTGTTAGGGAAGAACGGGCGATGTATCTTGTAGAGACCAAAGGGATGGAGGGAGCGGAGGTGCCAATAAAGGACAGAGAGGCCCTGCGCTGGTGTGACAATGTGCAAAAGCTGTCTGGGAATTACTGGAAGTATTTGAAAGTAAGGCCACAAGACCTTGAGGCTTATAGAGCCCAAGATTTTAGAACTTTGGTTGAAGGAACCCTTGTGAGGAGTTGAATGAATTACACGCCATAGTCTGTCAGGATCGGTTAACATGCAGAAAATTTTTTGTGTAGAAGACAAATTGATCAATGAGATTTTAGATCGGCATAAGCGTAAAAAGGGACAAATCTATATCCATTTCAGTGAAATTATCAAAGAGGTCCTCGAGTTTGCCGACAGATTTATTGCTCCTTCCCGTGGAGGCACGATCTACATAGACGACCCGTCATCCCGCGTTTATTATGAAGACGGAAACCTTGATTATAGTAAAACAGAACTCGTTTTTGCAGCGTGTTTTGGTTATAAGTCGGAAGGCTTAGTCGGTCGTTCCATCACCGCCGACAAAGGCATAGTAGGACATGTCTATAGAACCAGCGAGCCCCTGCTGGTTGACGATGTCGCCAATAATCCGTTTTTTGATCCAGGGTACAGCCGTGAGCTTGGCCTGGTTTCAGACAGCATTCTTGCCGTTCCGATAATTATTGAAAATACGACCATAGGCGTTCTTCAATTAATCAATAAAAAAGGAAAGGGTCTCTACTCAAAACAGGACCTCGATCTTGTCAACTACTTTTGCGAACGATATATAGCCAATAATATTATCCGGGCCATAGAGTTCAAAAAAGATTCTCTCACAGGGCTGTTTAATCAAAAACACTTTGAACCCCGCCTTAAAGATAAGCTCGACCATTTAAAAACAAGAAAGAAAGACGGCTATCTCTATTTTATAGATTTGGATTCATTCAAGGCGGTCAACGACACCTTTGGGCACAGAACCGGGAGCAGGGCAATTGTCCTGGTAGCCGGTTTTCTTGGTAAATATATTTTTGATAGATACGAAAGAAAAGCATTGGCGGCGCGATACGGCGGCGACGAATATGAAGTCTTTATTCCTGACATAGAACAAAAAAAGGCGATCGAATTGGCAAAAGAGATTCGCGATGGAATCGCCAGGCTCAAGATGAATGTAATTGACGAGAACGGAAAAGAGATAAACGCATTAGAAGGCGTGACAGCAAGTATAGGAGTTGCTTCAACATCCAACAAGTTTGCAACAGCAGAGGAATATATAAGACTTGCAGACAAGGCCATGTATCAGGCCAAGATGTTGAAAAACAGTATTTGCTTCCTCCACAATGATCAATATACTATCATATAATCTTACCGGCCGGTCCGGCCATTAATCCCAACAAGATATGTTCCATCTAATACACTTTTTGAGAGCTTTGCATAGCTCCTTTTCACTACAATGGCTGAGGCCCTGCCTCGGTGTAAGCATAGGCGCTGTGGTTGTGAATGCTTTCAAAGTTTTCCGCTTCTACACTAAACGAGATAAATCTCGGGTCTTTTTTCAATTTATCAGTAACCTCTCTCACGACATCTTCCACGAACATCGGTCGGCTGTATGCCTGTTCCGTGATAAATTTTTCATCCTCCCTTTTCAAGAGCGCAAAAACCTCACTGCTTGCCGAGCCTTCAACGATTTCAATGATTTCCTCAATCCAAAAGAACTCCTTAAAGAGGAGGGTTACCGAAACAACGCCCCGCTGGTTGTGGGCCCCTTGAGAGCTGATCTCTTTTGAGCATGGACAAAGGGTACAGACCGGCACCTTGACGCCAATTAAGAGCTTGCGTTCAGTTCCATTTATTTCCCCTATGTATTTGCATGTGTACTGCATCATGCTGGGCACGCCTGACACAGGCGCATTCTTTTTGATAAAATAGGGGAATCTGATCTCCAGATTGGCAGCCGGGGCATCAAGACTATTTTTTATTCTGTCAAGCATTTCAAAGAAGGTTTTTAGATTCAAGTCGGCACAATAATCGTTCAGGACCTCCACAAACCTGCTCATGTGAGTCCCTTTGAAGCGGTGGGGCAGGTGTACATACATGTTGACCGTTGCCACGGTAGCCTGAGTCTTGTTGGTCCTGTCCAGGACATTTATCGGATACTTGATTCCTTTGATGCCGACCCTGGTAAGATCAATGTTGCGGTCATCAGGTTCGTTTTGAACGTCTTTTAAATTCGTAATTCCCTGCATTTCACCATTTCATTAAATAAACGCGCAAACGTGTCTTAGCGCCGTGCCCTTGCAGCTTTCGCAGCCTTTTTGGCATTTTCTTTGTAAGTGTTCAGTGCGTGGTCTTTTAGCTTCACCTTGTTCGCCCCAAAAAGGGCGCTTTGGAGCCAGTTAAAGCCGAACTTGAGCAAGGCGACTTCATCGGTTTTGATCTGTTCAAGGAGGTCTTTTTCAACATCATATTTGTCCAGGAAGCTGCTTTCAAATACAAAGCGCCCGAGCCTGTCTACATTGGAGCTTACCATAAAGAACATTCCACGGCTTTCTTCGCTGAGATCCGCCTGAAATCCAAATGACTTTTTTCTCAGCATAAACTCCATCCAGCCCTGGTTTGCATCGTCATACACTTCAACACCCTGATCTTTCCGCCACTCGCCCACGGTCCACTCATTGTCTGCTTGAAAGCCGAGGCAATGGGATTCTCTGACCATGAAATAGAAATCTTCTCCGGTGGGCTGGATCTCCTGTTCCCTGAATGCGGCTATGCCCAAAGGATAGTATCGGCAGCTTAACGGACGGTCCTCATATATCGTGCACCCCTCCGGCGTGATAAAGGGACAGCTCTTTTTGTCGTCATCGAGCATCTTTAGTGTGGCCACCGGGAGCTTGGTCCTGGCCAGCATTTCCGGTTTTGTGTATATGGCCAGGAACTGGTCACAGGTCAGCCCGAGCCTGTTTTTCATCTGGATGATATCATAGGGCGTCAGGATCATATTGAGATCACTGCAACAATGGGTGTAACATTCCATACCTTTATGGCAGGCGAACTTGAATTTGCTCTCTATGGTATATTTCCTTGGCTCAATTCCGTCTTGATACGTTTCACCAGGGATATTCATGTTGAATCCTTTCTTTGTTAAAATCAATGGAATATTTTATTTGCGTTTGCCCTATCTTGGGCTGTTCCGGCCGGACATTTCACCACATTTTATAGGGGCAACTATTATCATGTACACTTAAGCTGTCAATCCTTAATTATTCAAGCCGGTCCAGGGGTCTGTAAGCGCCGAAAAAACCACGTCTTGGAAACATATTGACTTTTCAGGACAAGGTATTATTCTGGGATAAAATTCAGAAAGACTTTAGGGGATCAAATATGGCAATTCTTACACGGGAAGATGTATATAACAAAATGGTCAGTGATAATAGGCCGGTATGCCCGCATTGCGGCCAAGAAATGGTCATATGGGAATGCCCGCCAGTGAGTTTTTCGGATGGGTTGGGCTGGGGCACGCCATATCTTTATGTGTGCTTCAATGATGATTGTCCCCCGTACATTAAAGGCTGGGAAAACGTCATGGAACACTATGCAAACGTTGCTTCCTACCGATGTATATGTGATCCAATGTCAGGAAAAATGG
Source organism: Desulfobacterales bacterium (assembly GCA_013375375.1). Taxonomy (GTDB): domain Bacteria; phylum Desulfobacterota; class Desulfobacteria; order Desulfobacterales. The sequence goes on from JABXJX010000003.1 coordinate 51,254, forward strand.
ACTGCATGCCCGTATTCAGCCGGGACGGGGGCAGGGGCTATATTATTGATGAAGAGATCAAGGCAAGGGAAAAGGCGAGGAAAGCCGAAGAAAAGAAGGGCCTTGAAGAGTTAGAGGCGTATTATGAGGCCGGGGATGTTGATGCCATGCTCAAGGTCCTTTTGGCTAAAGAGTCACTGCCGAGGGTTCGGCTAAAAGCTGCTGAAATGACAGGAGAAGTTGGAGGGCTGGATGTTGTTGAACCGCTCAGAAATCATGACTTTAAAAACGACCTGATCAGGGCAAGGGTTGAGAAGAGCATTGAGCTCATTCACAAACGAAATTACACTAAGGAATGTCCATTCTGTGCCGAGATTATCAAGGCACGAGCTGTTGTTTGCAAACACTGTGGCAAGGATTTGTCCGGGGGTAAAACCGCATAGGGCATAGTGCATGGAGCATAGAACTGTTTGCCCTTTGCGCTATGCGCTTTGCCCTTTGCCCTGTAGCTTCCTTTGAACATTTATGTTCATTTCGTCGTAGGACCTGAAAATAATCTTCTCCCGCTCCAACCGCTCTTGCGGAAAAGACTGAAGTTTTACTCCTTTCATGCGTTCAACAGCTTCCTCCCTGGAAGGAATCCCTTCCATGTCGCGATCAAGGACCTCGCCGGTGACGGTATCGAGTAGTTCCGCGTCCTTTCCGTCCGTGACTACAGAAAATGGGATTTGGTAGGCATCCAGCAACCTGGCTGCGGCCAGGGTTTCTCGTTGCCTCGATACCAGGGACCCCGGCACGCATTTCAGTATCATGAACCTTTTTCCCTGAACGCTGACAACAAGGTCTACATTGGAACGGACCTCCTCGTCTCCGATGCTGAACTTAAGATCCGCATCCACTTCAATATCATCTTTGCTGTAACCCTTTGTTTTTACCAGAAAGCGTTCCACCTGCTGTCTGTTTTCTTCAGCCCCGATGTTCGGGATCTCACTTCCTGTCACAAAATCGGTAATCATTTCATAAGGCTTTGGCTTTTCTATCATTGTTATCTCCTTATGTATGCTGAAGCTGAAAGAACAGCGTTCAGTTTTCAGGATTGATCTCTTTCTTCAACAGACAACAGGCAATCTTATATTTCGGTTTTCCCTGTTTATCGTAGCTCAGGTTGCCGGGTTGAATAAGCTTGTTCATCACACAGCCCTCTGGAATTGAGAGCTGAAACAAATCCTTTTCATTAACAGGATGGGTCGGCACGGGCTTGTTTTTCTCAAAGACGTAGGAATGGAGCGGAAAATCTTCGCACAGGGGACATTGATAAACCCTGCCGTTGGGAAAGATAAAGTAGTTTTCCGCAACCAGGCCCGCACATTCAAAATGTTCCGAGTTGTCCAAGAACACTTTAGGATAGGTGACGTGGATACCGAGTCGTGCTGCTCCGGCTGCCACTCTCGGCACAACAGCGCCCCATTCCTTTCTGGTTAGCTGGGACTTTCGTTTTTTGCCCTGTACTGATTTCCCTCTAATTCCAATAACTTGAATGAAAAACCTATCGATGCCGAGGGCCTTTAAAAAATTCGGCATGTTTTTCAAATCATGGATATTCGATCGGCTGACTGTGTAGATTAAGCTGATCTTAAATCCCTTTGAAAGGGCCTTCTCTATACCGGCAACACACTTGTCGTAACTCCCCCTCCCACGGATAAGGTCGTTGACCTCCTTGCAAGAACCGTCCAGGCCGACACTAAAATAGTCGAGTTCTTCAGGAGTCACTTTTTTAAGGATGTGGTTCAAGAAGAACCCGTTCGTGTCCACGGTGATCGAAGCGTAACCCATCTTCCTGGCGGCCTTGATCATGATGTGAAGGTCAGGGTGCAGCGTGGGCTCGCCGCCTATGAAGATGAGGTTAGATTCCCTTTTTTCATGGCTCAGCGCCTTTAACCACTTTTTTGTGGTCTCGAGCGGAAGGGTTTGTTTGCCGTGCTGCTCGGGGTTGATATAGCAATGCCGGCATTTTAGATTGCATCGGGTCAATATATGAAAGAATATGTTCCTTGCGTTTTTATGAAAGGCTACGGTCTTTGTCATGCTGGCAAGTCCTACTAATGCGAAAGTTTTATGCCCGACATTGGTTTGGGCTCATGATGTTTTTTCTTTCGTTCCGAGTCTCCCGGGCTGGTGTTTTTAGTAACTTGTCTGCGGGGGATTCTCACCCCCTCCGCATTCTCCCGCAAGCGGGAGC
>JABXJX010000038.1 GCA_013375375.1 Desulfobacterales bacterium
AATATGGTGCCGTTGGGAAGGCTACCAGGCAATATTAAGTGACCTGATCTCAAAAAGAGATCCCCCTTGGCTGCCGACGGATAAAATGGGCCGTTCGCTTCGCCCGGATGGGTGCCCCAAAAAGCTCATAATTACCGCTCAAAGGGGTTATGCAAAAATCACGTTATATGTGTGTGTTGACGGTCAACAGGGTCTTCTGGTATAAAAATTTCTTATATCTTCGCAATGGCATAGAAGCACTGAACGCTGACAACCCAGGCTTGGAGGTGGCAACATGCAGATCTGTCTCATGCAACACGGCCCTGCCCTGCCCAAGGAACAGGACCCGGAAGAAGGTCTCGGCCCAGAGGGCAAGGAGAGGATACATTCCGGTGGTCAGGCCCTCAAAAAGATGGGGATTAGCTTTGATGTGATCTTGTCCAGTCCCAAGAAGCGTTCCAAGGAGACAGCCGCCATTGTGGCTGAGGAAACAGGGTTCCCACCTGAAAAGATTATTGAGACAACAAAGGCCACGGCCATGACCCCGCCCGAGGAGACGGTTCAGGCCTTATCCGAGTTTTCAGGCGCCGACCGAATACTGATTGCCGGGCATCTTCCATCTGTGGCTGAAACAGCCTCTTTCTTGCTCACAGAAGGCCCCAAGGCGACCGTACAGTTTGAGATGGGTGGATGTTGTTGCATTGATGTGGACGAACTGCCCACACATTCGGGCCGGCTTCAGTGGTACCTGACGCCTGCGCAGTTAAAGCTGATTGCAGGGTAGCTCTTGAACTACCCGATATCATACACTGGGGTCATGGTGTCTTTTCTGGAGTGACTGGCGGTAGAGCGCTAAAAACACCACCCCAAACCAATGTCAATCACAAAACGTTCTCGTTAGTAAATGCCTTTTGCAACAATCAACGGACACAGACTTGCATATCGTCTTAAGCAGGATGGATCTGAAAGTTTTGTCTTTATCCATGGCTTAGGGGCCTCAAAGAATTCCTTTGACCGCTGCTTTGAGATGGAGGCCTTCAGCGGTTATACCTTGGCTGCTCTGGACCTTCCGGGTTGTGGCGAAAGCAGCAGCCCGGATAGGTTTTCATACAGCATGAAGGACCAGGCCGACCTTGTTTTGAAATGGATCAAAGGTCTGGAGCTTGCGCACATAATCCTGGTAGGACACAGCATGGGAGGGGTCATCTGTATCTATCTGGCCGAGGCCCTGGGTACACAGGTGAAGGCGTTTTTTAATCTCGAAGGAAACCTTGGCTCTAAAGATTGCACATTTAGCGGCAAGGTCTCCTCGTGGAACCAAGAAGACTTTGAAAGCAAAGGATTTGAGGAATTCAGAAGCACACTGAGAGGGGCCATTCAAAAAAATCCATCACCTGGTCTTAAGAATTATTATCAAAACATTTCAAAGGCGTATCCCAAAGCCCTTTACCTGAGTTCAATATCCCTGTTTAAAGAGAGTTGCCGGGGCAACCTCAGGGAAAGATTTTTAACCTTGTCTGTGAAAAAGTGGTACGTGTTTGGAGAAAGATCCCTGAATCGGTCTACCAGGAGTTTCCTGAATGCAAACAAGGTGCCTTATTTTGTTATTCCCGAAAGCGGTCATTTTATGATGGATGACCAGCCGGGCTCTTTTTATAGAATCCTTTTTGAGGCCTTGGAAAACTCCAAATAAAAGAGACTCTCATTTGAAAAGATCAATCAAGAAAGGGCTTGGCTTTGGATTGAACTCCGGCGTGATTACCACGCTCGGCATGATGGTGGGATTGAACGCCAGCACTCAATCAAAGCTTGCAGTCATTGGGGGGATCATTGCCATTGCCCTTGCTGACGCCTTTTCAGATGCCGTGGGCATCCATATTGCGGAAGAATCTGAAAACAGGCACACTGAAAGAGAGATCTGGGAGGCAACATTTTCAACTCTTGCCTCTAAGTTTATTGTTGGATTTAGCTTTATACTCCCGATCATGGTGTTTCAACTTTCCGTGGCCATTGGGGTGAGTATTGTCTGGGGCCTTGCCCTGGTCGTCATATTCAGTTATTATTTGGCTGCCGAGCAAGGTGTAAGGCCTTATAAGGTGGTATTAGAGCACGTGGCCATTGTGGTGCTGGTGATCATCATGACCCACTACGCGGGGAAATGGGTAGCGAGACTTTGTTGTTGAATGTGAAGTTTAGGAGAATTTCTTGACAGGCTGTTGAATTGTAACTTTTACAGCTTCTTTGGAAGCGAATCCGATGGGAACATCAGTGATGTCAAAACTCCTGTCAGCAAACCTCCCAGTACAACAAATAAGCTGACCATAGCTGAAATGTGGATTATTCCAAATACTGCCAGTAGCATTTTCACTCCAATGTAAGCCAGAATACCTATTACAGCCTTCTCAAGATGAACCAATCTCCTCTTGGCAGCGCTTAACAAAAAGTAAAGTGACCTGAGTCCCAGTATGGCGAATATATTTGACGTGTAAACTAAGAACGGCACCTGAGTCACGGCAATCACCGCCGGGACCGAATCAAAGGCAAACATTACGTCCGACATTTCTATGCATACCAAACATAGAAATAATGGTGTGACCGCAAGACCGCCTCCGGCTTTGGTTAAAAAATTGTGACCCTCCAGTTTGGTATGTACGGGAAGAACCCTCTTTGTGTAGCGGACACTCCAGTGATTGGTATAGTCTGTGATTTCCTCTTTACCGTGTCTCATATTTTGCCACATCTTCCATGCGGTCCATAAGACGAACAATCCGAATAATCCAAGTACCCAGCCACCTAACCATAATAGAGATGTCCCGGCTGCTATAAAGATGAATCTCAGAATAATGGCTCCGACTATACCGTAATACAAGACCCTGTGTTGATACTTGTCTTCAATAGAGAAGCTTGCAAAAATCGCCATAAATACGAACAGATTATCTACTGCCAAGGATTTTTCAAGGAAATACCCTGCCAAAAACAGGGACATTTTTTCAATTCCCCAAATATGAGCCACATATCCGGCAAACATCAGTGATACGACCACCCATATCGCAGACCAGACGGCAGCATTTTTTAAGCTGATTGGCTTATCATCCGAGTGACTCTTCAAGTCAATGATCAAGAAGATAATCACAACTGCTATGAATATTGCGGCACTTAACGGATCTACGTTCATCACGGTTTCCATTTTGGACTGATCTCCTTTAAAGGCTTAGGAATCTTAGCCTGTGGCACGACTACCCCGGCATTTGCCTTCTGCTCCCAGTCGGTCACATCGTTTTTCTGCAGGAAAAGTGAAACATTACCGTGACAGTTATTGCAGGTTTTGTTCTGCGGGGTTATTCGTTGAATGTTGTGCGGTGTATCTAACTTCCATGTAGGCAGTTTATTAAAATCGCTTAGCCCATCCTTTATATAAAAATCGAACAGCCTTGGGTCTGCCGGCGGGTGACGCAAGACCACATAATTATAAGGCCTGTCCTTTGTTTTGTTGGGATTGAGCCCTATCTTAAAGAGCATCCTGGTTTCATTGCTCTTGAAATAGGGAAGCCCTTTTTTGTCGGTTCCTGCATGGCAATTAAAGCAGTTCTTGTTGGCTACCGCATGACAGACCTGGCAGGCGACTTTATTCCTGTGAATCGCGTGTGAGCTGGTCTTTGGTTTTTTGGATACAACATCCGGGTGGCACTTCTCGCACCTTGGTCTCTCAGGGAGATCAAACCGGCTGGCCACTCCCGTGGCATCAGCGTGCATTTCTTTCCCTGTATGGCAGTCCATGCACGTCATCTCCTCTTTGTCGTGATGAACATCTGCTGGATATTCATCATTTGCACCGGTGAATTCGGCATATACTCGCCCGCCATGGCAGCTCGCACAAGTCGTATCCATGCACGGCTTTTCCTGAAAAAGGTGGCCGGCCAGAAACCCGCCTGCTACATAATCGGGACGGCTGACATGGCACTGGCCGCAGCTTGAATGGCATGCGCTGCAATGTTTTTCTTTAGCCTGGCAGACCTTCTCAAAGACTCTTTTGTCCTTTTTGTTGGCCCGCGCTTTAATAACCCCCCCAAAAGGAGCTAACGTGTAGTGCAGGCTGTTCTTGGCTGTTGATGTGATATCTTCATGGCATTCCCCGCAGGTCTTGTCGGCGTCAGGGAAGGTCGGGTCTTTTATGATTCCTTTATGGGCAGTCTGCCAGTCGGGGTCCTTAGTGTCACCGTTGTGGCAGACCTCGCATCCGATTTTCCCATGGTTGGTCTTCAGGAAAGACGGCTTGACATAAATCTTTTCGTAAGGCTCCAACGGAGCCAGCGGCCCTGCTCACCCCTTACCAGCTGTCTCCGCCGATTTCCCCGGCTTTGGCCTTGTCTTTTCTATCTTCCAGCCCAGACGGATCAGTTTTTTAACATCAGTATGACAGGTGATGCATTCACTTTTTGCTTCGGCGGTTTCGGCCTTTGCATACCCGTGGGCGGGACCAAGGAAGACCGCAATAGCAAAGACAACTATTAGACCGGCCCTATGACATTTCTTTTTCAACAGGCTCTTCATGGGAAGGTAGGGTAAAAGTTGGTTAAAATTTAATGTGTCGGCTCCTGTAATGGGTATAATTTTTTATTGATTAAAGAGATTGAAAAGAAAAGGCCGTCCATCCGAAAACTATTACAGGCGGGCAAGGATGTCAAGGCAACGAGAGTGAGGGGTAATGACTTATTACTTTACACACAGAGCCCTTTTTCTTATACTCCATAGAGTTCGTGATGGTTGTTCAAAGAAGTTTTTCAAAGATCTCAGGATAGAGGAAAAGACATCATTGTGCCATATCTGTGATGTTGGGTAGTTAATGTGCTTTTTAGTAAGTCCGGTAATATAAATATTAAACATGTTTAAATGGGTCAAAAGACAACTGGACAAGATCGGCAGCCCAACCCTGGACTGGGTCCAGGTTGAGGTAACGACTTACTGCAACGGGTCCTGTATCTATTGTCCCCGTACCCTTATGAGAGACCGTTGGATAAACAGAGACATGCCGATAGAGCTATTTTATGAATTCATTCCTTTTCTCAGATATACGGACCTGGTTTACCTGCAGGGATGGGGAGAACCCCTCCTTAATGACAACTTCTTTGAGATGGTCCGAATTTGCAAGGATCAAGGGAAACGCGTCGGGTTTACCACAAACGGCATGCTTCTTACTGAAGATACGATTCGAACGTTGGTTGACTTGCAGTTAGACATCATAGGTGTCAGCCTCGCAGGCATTACTGCAAGAACCCACAACCAGATCCGCAAGGGAAGCGATTTTAATAAGGTGATTTCCCGTCTTGAATTACTTCGCAAGATCAAGGCTGAAAAGAAAACGCAGGCCCCCGCAGTACATCTTGCCTATCTCATGCTCAGATCCAATTTTCATGAACTCAAAGAGATTCTCCCCCTTGCAAAAAAGGTGGGGGCGAAACAGGTAGTGGCCAGCAACCTGACTTTGATCATTGACCCGAAACTTTCCGCGGAGGCCATTTTCAACGATACAGAGCACGTTGACTATTACCACAGCACACTGGAGGAGGTCAGACACAGAGCAGCGCGTGAAAAGATTGTCTTTGACTATCATGGTCCAGGTCTTGACAATGCCTCTTTTTGCTGCCGTGAAAATGTCCGCCATGCGTGCGTCATCAATGTTGAAGGTGAGGTCGTCCCGTGTGTTTTTACCAATCCGGTTCTCTCTTCCCGTTACACCTTCAAAGATCAATCCCTTTTGCTGCGAGGGATGTCCTTTGGTAATATACAAAACGAGAGCCTGACCCGAATCTGGAACAAGAAGGAATACGCCGGATTCAGAGCACTCTTTGATCCTGAGACAGCGAGAAAACCTGAGCAGATTCGGTCGGAAATGCCTCAATGCTGCGTAAAATGTTATAAGAGGCTGGGGGCGTAAGGGCAGGGATATCGTTATGATCGAATTCATTGTGAGCCATGACGGGGAAAATTGGATTGCAAGGAACGATGTCCTATATGCAGAGGCCCCGACGCTGGGAAGGCTGGACAATGAACTGAAAAAACTCTTAAAAGAAAAGGGCTGTCTTGAAAAGGGCAAGAAGCTCGAGATCTTTATGGCCTTTGACAATTCCACTATTCCCATGTGGATGCGTCAGTATAGCCAGCATTATTTCAACAGGATTATACAGGTGGAATATTAGCGATGCACAGCCAGATGGGGTGTGGGCATCCGGCTAAGGAGCAGTCGGCGGCATCATGCCGTGGTGAAATAACCATGCCAAGAAGAATCCCAGCGGTATTATTATGATCGCGAGAATTGTTCCGTAAGCTGCAGCTAACCTTCCAAGCCCTTCTTTAGCGAGTTCCCTGAAATCTGTGACTATACCTATGCTTGTGAATGTCAGCATAAAAAAGAACTTCCTCAAAGAACCTTCAATTGGCTTGATTCCAAATTTAAGGTCTCCGAATGGGATGATGTCGGCCAGTCCAAGACCCATAACCAGGAACCATGCAATGAAATATCCAAGAACAAACTTTGGAAATCTAAACCATATTTCAGATTTTGGGACTTTCTCTCCCGGTCTTCTCTCTATGTGCCAGACCCAGACTACTGCTAATACAAATGCCCATATCCCTATAAACATGTCTATCCAGATCTTCGTCATTATTGCCGAGGCTAATATCCATCCCTCGTCCCAGTGTATACCTTGTCCGGCAACTTTTGCCCTTATAAGCTCATCAAGTATTGCTCCTGACGCCGCATCAGCCCCATCAGTCTTTACAGTCAACCCGAGGCTGGCCCCGGCAACTATTGGCTCGTTTGACCAATAAGTGGTGAGTACTCCCGGGAGGATTATAAGTTCTGAAACAGCAAACACAACAACCAGCGAGGATATCATGATAGGGACTATAGGCCTTGCTCTAATGGCTCCACCAGTAGCAATAGAGGCTGAAACCCCACAAATTGAAATTGCCGAAGCCAGACATGCGGACCATTCCTTTGTCAGCTTGAAGACTTTTCTACTCACTGTGTACGCCAAAGGCCAGAAAAGCAGATAAGCGGCTATTGTGGCACAGCAACCAGCAAAGAGCAGATGCATGGCAAAACCCGTGGCCTCAATGGCCTTCAATCCCAATTTGGTCCCGAGGCAGACAATAGCAACTTTAATGAACCATTCCGGTTTTGCCGCCTCCTTTATAAAGGTTCTAAACCTCTTTGGAGTCAAATTCCCAATAAAGAGTCCGGCAAACAACGCTATTATATAATAAGCTCCGCCCAAAGAAAGACTCCAATCAATACCATATTTCTTCCGTTCCAATGAGGTTGCTGCGATATATGCATTTTGGCCGATGATGTAGAAAATGACTGTTAGCCAAAAGATTATAGTCCATGCTGTAAAGTATTTTTTCACATCCCACTTCATGAATTTGGCCCCTGTGCACGTGGCAAGTGTAAAAATGACATAATTCAGGATAAGAGACAGCCCCGGACTCAATAATCCCTTGTGAGAGGCTTTAAATGACTTTGTTATGTCTACCCATTTGGAGAACTTTACTATCCAGCCGGTTGACTCAACGCCACTTACTGCCGCCAGAAGACCAAGTAAGACAAAGAAAAGGCCTATCCAGACTGCCCACCAGTCTTCCGTGCTCAACATTCCACTATACCATCTTCTTTGTTCAGCCATTAGTGACCTCCCAGGAGAAACATGTGCACCAAAGTTGCCAACACAATCAGTGCTATCACGCCTGCGATTACAGAACCTACAACCAGTTTTGTCTCTATTGGCAGCCAGGGTTCCTCGGCTTCATCCTTTACACTGACTTCTTTTGTTTTGTCCTCATCTCTCATTTTGTGTTCCCCCTCAGATAGACAAAAATCTCTTTTAAATTAACGACGTTGTAGGGTAACTGTCAAGTAGATAATCTTTATTTATTATAGTATAATTTGAGTACTTTGTCTATTACCTCGTCCGGGCTCCTTCCAAGCACCCGGATCATCGGCTCCTTGCCCACATCGCCCTTGTCGAAGATAATGTCCGGGATCTTGGTTTCCTTTGAGAGCACCCTTTCCGTGCCCCATTCAAGGGTGCTCCCTTCCTGTTGTTTTATATCTTCGGGTTCATCACTGCGGTCAAAGGAGCATACCTTCCAGCCCAACGCCTTGCACTGCTCGATAAGCCCTTCTGAAAACCGGATATTCATGGCCGAGCGAAACTCAGGGTCATGACGCATAGCGGTGAGAATAATAGTGGCAATGTGCTGCGACGCCCCAAAAGCCGGGCCGCTGACCGAGACAATCCTTTCTTCCAGCCTGACTAACCTGCCGGGGAAAGCGGCCACATCCTTGTGGGTTTCAGCAAACGGCAGGGCATATCCCAAATTCGACTGTACCTCTGGCACGAGATGTCCTATGGGGGCTTGCTGTAGCCGGGCCAGGCCTGCTTTTAGTGCTTCAAGGATCTGGTACTTTCCGTGCTCGCGCTCAAATCGTGCAAAAGGGTTGGCAGGCCCGTGTCCCTTACCCAGCGGCAGGCCAAAACAGATAGCATCATGTATGAAGTCCTTAGCTGTTTCAACAGCGTCTTTGATCCTCTGTCCCATGGCAAGGTAAGTTGCAATGGCAGCAGAGTATACGCACCCGGTACCATGGGTGTGAGGCGTATGAATACGCGGTTTGGAAAATTCGAAAAAGTCTTTCCCGTCGTAGAGGCAATCTGTGGCCGGGCCGTCAAGGTGCCCGCCCTTTATCAACACATACCGGGCCCCCATGGCATGTATGATACAAGCTGCCTCGTGAATATCGTCTTTAGTCCTGATTGATTTCTTGGAAAGAACCTCTGCCTCCGGGATGTTGGGGGTGACCACAAGGGCCATAGGGATGAGTCGCGCGACAAGGGTTTTCCCGGCTTCCCGGACTAGTAAAGCATCTCCACCTTTAGCGACCATCACCGGATCAACTACAATCTTTTTTATGTTGTAAGCCGAGAGCCTGTCGGCAACGACCTCTATGGCAGAGGCATCATATAGCATTCCGGTCTTAACTGCATCCGCACCAATGTCTGAAAGGACCGCATCGAGTTGTTGTTCAATGAACTCCGTCGGCACAGGGTGGATGGCTGCAACGCCCACGGTATTTTGGGCTGTGAGGGCTGTCAGCACACTCATGCCAAAGCCCCCAAGGATAGTTATTGTCTTAAGGTCCGCCTGGATCCCGGCGCCACCTCCAGAGTCTGAGCCGGCGATGGTGAGTATACGTTTCATGCGGTTCCAGCCTACCGGCATACGCGGATAGTGTCAATAAAAATAAAGCTTTAGCTTGACTTTCGTGCTTACATCTCCTATGGTTCCCGCATGGGTTCAGGCCTGTTCGGCAACAAGATTCTGAAAGTTTTCAGGATCAACGCGGCAACTGTCACTGTTGGTATCATTGTGATGGGAATGGCGGCCTATCTTTGGGGCGTTCCCTTCTTAGAACTCATGGAGTTGAAGACGGTCGACCTGAGATTTATTTCCAGGGGTGTGGTTGCCCCGGGGCCGGATGTGATCCTTGCGGTGGTTGACGAGAAGAGCTTAGAAGAGCAAGGAAAATGGATCTGGCCCAGGTCCAAATTCGCGAAACTGGTTCAGATACTCTCTGAAAGCAATGCCAAGGTCATTGCCTTTGATGTAGGGTTCTTAGAGCCCGACAAGAACAGTACTGTTCGGGCAGCCGCCGATTTTGAAGATGTGGTAAAGGACCTTGGCATAAGAGAGGAGAAGCTTGATGCCTACCTTATGCAGGTCAGGCAGCAGGCCGACAACGATCTTATCTTTGCTCAAGCCGTAAGAGAATCAAAGGCCAAGGTGGTGCTGGGGTACTTCTTTCAAATGACCCGGGAGGGCCTCGAGCATGTAGGCGAAAAGATCATCAAGGCGCAGATCAAGAACGCACGAACTTCACGCTACTCCATGATTCGCTACACATCAGATAAAGCCCAAAGTGTCCCGCTCCAAGAGGCCTTTATGCCTCAATCCAACATAGCGACCATTGCCGGATCTACCCGGTATTCAGGCTACTTCAACATGTTTCCTGATCGGGATGGCGGAGTCCGATGGGTCCCCTTGCTTGTCCGCTGCGGGGAACACTTTTACGCCCCACTTTCTGTACAAGCCATTCGGGCCTATACGGGCCGGGCACCCACGGTCGCCATAGCCGACTACGGGGTTCAAGGGATAAGGCTCGGCAAACTGGCAATGCCCACGAACGAGTTGGGCAGGCTTATGGTAAACTATCGCGGCGGCGCCAAGACCTTTCCGCATATATCTATTACTGATATCCTCCACCACAGGGTTTCCCCGGAAACCTTCAAGGATAAGATTGTTCTAGTTGGTGCCACCGCTATCGGCATATACGACATGCGGGTTACACCTTTTTCCAGCGTATTCCCTGGTCTTGAGATTCACGCCAACATCATTGACAACATTCTGCGTCAGGATTTTCTCCAACGCCCCAATTGGGCGGCTATCTTTGACCTGATTGCCATGGCCCTGCTCGGCCTCATCGTTGGTTTGGCGATTCCGCGCCTCCGGGCCTTGCCCGGGACTGCCGTAACTATTGGATTGCTTGTCACCTATATACTCCTGTGCCAATATTTGTTCACTCACCTGGGAGCCTGGCTGAACATTGTCTACCCCGCAGCTGTCCTTGTCCTTACCTATGTGTCCCTGACACTCTACAAATACCTTACTGAAGAGCGAGACAAGAGATTCCTTCAAGCTACATTTGCCAGTTATCTTGCGCCCGAGTTGATTGAAGAGATGTTCAATTCCAAGACCATGCCTGAACTCGGGGGTGAAGCCAGGATCGTTACTGCTTACTTTACCGACATACAGGGGTTTTCCACTTTTTCCGAAATACTCACGGCTCATCAACTGGTAGAGCTTTTAAACGAATACCTTTCAGCCATGACGGATATTCTCATCAGCGAAAAAGGCACCTTGGACAAATATGAGGGCGATGCGATCATTGCCTTTTTCGGAGCCCCCATGGATCTCGCCGATCACGGACTCAGGGCCTGCCGCGTGGCTGTGGCCATGCAGAATAAGCTCCTTGAACTCCGAGAGAAGTGGCGCAACGAGAAACAACTTCCTGACGAGCCCAACCGCAATACCAAGAATCTTCCTCCTGAAGAGTGGGTTCCAGGAGATAAATGGCCTAAGATTGTTCACCAGATGAAAATGCGGATCGGTATCAACAGCGGAGAAATCGTTGTGGGCAACATGGGAAGCTCCATGCGTATGAACTACACAATGATGGGAGACCCCGTCAACCTGGCAGCCCGTCTGGAGGCAGCCGGCAAGCAGTATGGCGTTTACACCTTTGCAAGCGAGTACACAATGGACTTTGAGTTCATCGATGAAAACAGCGCGAGGAAGAAAGTTATGGACATGGTCGAAGCCCGCATGATCGACAACATTACCGTTGTGGGCAAGTCCGAGCCTGTCAAGGTTTATGAAATCTGCGCCATGAAAGGAGGTCTTGCCGCTCAGGAGAAAGATCTCCTTAAGGGCTTTGACGAGGGGATGCAGCACTACCTGAGGATGGAATGGGACGAGGCTGTTGCCAAATTTAATGAATCCCTCAAGATCGAACAAATATTCGACGGCAAAACCACACCATCTGAAGTCTATATTCAGCGCTGCAAAAGATTTAAGGAGAATCCGCCGGCAGCTCCCGGTGAAGAATGGGACGGTGTATTCCGTCTAACGGAAAAATAGATCTCATATTCGATGATTATAAAGACTATCGAAATCATAGGCTTGGCCCTTATCCGCTTCATTGAAGAGTTCGGGCGGGTCATGTTTCTCTTTCTGGCAACCATTGTCTGGATGTTTCGGCTTCCGTTTCGCCTCCATGCTATCTTTAAGCAGATGGAGTTTGTGGGGGTGAACTCCTTGCTGGTTGTTATTCTCACGGGCACCTTCACCGGTGCCGTGCTGGCACTTCAAGCCTATCATGGGTTTCGCCTGTTCAGTGCCGAGAGCCTTGTCGGCTCTACCGTGGCACTTGCCATGACACGTGAACTTGGGCCTGTTCTGACATCCTTGATGGTTACGGGACGGGCTGGTTCTGCTATGGCGGCAGAGCTCGGTACAATGCGTGTTACCGAACAGATCGATGCCCTCTATACCATGGCAGCCAACCCGATCAAATATCTGGTAGTGCCTCGCGTCATTGCCGGGGTGCTCATGCTGCCGGTGCTGACTATCATTGCGGATTTTGTGGGTATAATAGGAGGATATATTGTTGGTGTGGGATTGCTGAATATCAATTCCGGGATTTACATAGACAAGATGATTGAGATCGTAGAGCTGGATGACATCTTCAACGGCCTTGTCAAGGCCGCCTGTTTTGGGCTTATCTTGTCATTGGTTGGCTGCTACAAGGGCTTCTATACCACCGGCGGGGCACAGGGAGTTGGGAGGGCTACCACGCAGGCCGTGGTTATAGCCTCGGTTTCAATCTTGATCAGTGATTACTTTCTGACGGCAGCGATGTTTTAGAATGGCTGCGCCATTACTTTTGGCTATTAACTGGTGGCCGGTGGCTAAGTGATAATAGTTCATGGCTAAACGTAAAAAACGGAACGTTTTTCTATGGCAAAAGAAGAACCCTTATCTATAATCGAGCTGATCGATGTCCACAAATCATTCAAAGGGCAAAAGGTATTAGACGGCCTGAACCTTCGGATTGAAACCGGTAAGATCACGGTTATCATCGGTCAAAGCGGCGGGGGGAAGAGCGTGTTTTTGAAACATACTATCGGTCTCTTAAAGCCCGACCAGGGGGAGGTGCTGGTTGAAGGTGTGGATATCAGCCGCTTGAACGATAGACAACTAAATGATGTGCGAAAAAATTTCGGAATGCTTTTTCAGGGTGCGGCCCTTTTTGATTCCATGACAGTGGGAGAGAATGTGGCGTTTCCGCTCCGTGAACATACCAGATTGAAACAACATGATATTCAGGAAATCGTGGAACGTAAGTTGCGTCAGGTAGGCCTAAAAGGTGTTGCCCACAAGATGCCCTCAGAACTGAGCGGCGGAATGAAAAAGCGGGTCGGCCTTGCTCGTGCCCTGGCCCTTGACCCGAAGATTATCCTGTTTGATGAGCCGACAACAGGGCTTGATCCGATCACGGCCGATGCTATTGACCGCCTTATTGTCGATACGCAAGAACACACAAACGCCACATGCGTTGTAATCAGTCACGATATCGAATCCACATTTAAGATTGCCCATACAGTTGCAATGCTGTATCATGGTAAGATTATTGAGGTAGGCAAGCCAGAAGATATCAGGTCATCTGAGGACATGGCCTTGCAGCAGTTTATCCGGGGAAAGGCTGAAGGACCTATTCAGATAGTATAACCGGGTTTGTTGGGTTTGTTGAGTTAAAACCCTATCAACACAATAAACACAACAGACCCAACAAACACAACAAACCGTGTAAACACAACTATGACCAAGCTTAGCGTTGAGGCAAAGGTAGGGGTTTTTGTGGTAATCGGGATGATAATCCTGGCTTACATGTCCACGAGGGTGGGCAGGATTCAATATACCGGAGACCGTGGCTACGAGGTGTATGCCTATTTTGATTCTGCCGAAGGCATTGTCGAAGGAGGCCCGGTAGAGATTGCAGGTGTTGAGATAGGGCATATCAAAGATATCAGCTTAGAGGCCGGCAAGGCCAGGGTGGTTTTTCAGATTAATCCCAAGGTTCGGATAGGTGAAGACACGGAGGCGGTCATCCGCACAAAGGGTGTGCTCGGGGATAAATATGTTGAGCTTGTTTTGGGTGCCCCTAATGCACGACCTGTTAAATCAGGAGGCCGCATTGAGCGCACTCAATCTCCTGCCAATATCGATAACCTTTTGAAACAGCTAAGCTCTATTGGAACAGATATTAAGGAAATCACACAATCTCTTTCAGGAGTTCTGGGCGGAAAGGAGGGTGAGGCGTCCCTGCGCAATATTGTGGACAATTTCAGGCAAGCCTCTGATCAGCTGCGAGAAATGGTTGTATCCTTCAACCAGATCACGGAAAAGATCAACCGTGGTGAAGGGACCATTGGTAAACTCATCAATGAGGAAGAGACCGTGGACAACATTAATACCACACTAACCAGCATCAATGACTACCTTCAAAAAGAAGAGAGATTCCGAACGTACGTGGACTATAGGGGAGAATATCTCTTCGACAGTAATGACATGAAGTCCTATCTTTCTCTGCGGATTCAGCCCAAAGAGGACAAGTATTATCTGCTGCAACTGGTGGACGACCCAGCCGGAAAGAAAAAAGTTACCGAGACCACCACGACCACGGGTGGAGGGAGTCCTTCCACCGAATACAGGGAAGAGATCGAAAAGGACGAACTCAAATTCTCCGCCCAGATTGCCAAACGGTACTATAATCTTGGATTACGAGGCGGGCTTTTTGAATCGACCGGCGGGGTTGGAGCTGATTATTATTTCCTTGACGACCGTCTTATCCTTTCTTTGGAGGCCTTTGATTTTGATCCTGACAGAAATCCCCACTTGAAATTCAAGGCGGACTTTACACCACTTCATTACATTTACATTACCGGCGGCTTTGACGATTTCATAAGCGATGAGGGGAATGAATCCGTTTTTGTGGGAGCAGGCCTTCGGTTCTCAGACGAGGATCTGAAGACGCTTCTCTCGGATGCGCCGATTCCCAACACGAGGTAAGCAGGTTGTTGCCCGAATCGCCGCTAATGCAGATATCGGTTTCCCGAAAAGTTCATGCAAACCTGTTCCTGACAGGTTCAGGAATAAGTGAAAAGAAGTTTTGCAAAGCTCTCATTTTTTCTAAGAGCCCATAGAAAGCAATAGCAATGAAACGCTGGCAGGACAAGTCATGGACTCGCTCCATGAGAATCATCCTCGACTTTGGCGGCATGGTGACCGATGCCGTGGGTCCCCGCCACGGTCTTACAATGAAGCAAATCAATGCGATGGGAGGCGCCTTCAAAGCGGCACATCAAAACATAGCACAGAGAAGGAGGGCGGGAGGCCTCCCTTTTTATGCACTTCCACACGATCAGAAAGGCTTGAAAGAGATTCTCGACACAGCCGATCGCGTAGTCAAAAGATGTGAGGATTTTGTGGTACTTGGTATCGGGGGGTCAGCCCTTGGGGGTATCGCCCTGTTTCAGGCCCTTGCCCATCCACACCATAATCTCCTTCCAAAGGCCAAACGAAAAGGCCGACCGAGAATATTCTTTGCCGATAATATCGACCCCGAGGGCTTTAGCGCACTCCTGGAACTGGTTCATCCGGACAAGACCATATTCAATGTGATCAGCAAGTCCGGCGGGACAGCCGAGACCATGAGCCAGTTTCTCGTCGTGCGCAATAAACTTGTGAGAAGACTAGGCCGAAAAAAGCATGCGGCCCGTATCATTGCCACCACAGACCCCGAGCGCGGCTATTTGAGAAGCATCGCCGGAGAAGAAGGATACGAAACCCTCCCGATCCATCCAGGCGTAGGTGGGCGCTTTTCGGTCCTTTCCCCTGTCGGGTTGCTTCCCGCGGCCGTGGCCGGTATCGATATTGCCGAACTCCTTGCCGGAGCCCGAAATGCGGACCAGGCCTGCAAGAAAGAAAACTTATGGAAAAACCCGGCAGCCATGAATGCCGTACTTCAGGTATTGGCCTGCACTCTAAAAAAGAAGCCCATCTCGGTTATGATGCCGTACTCTGATGCCTTGCGCGATGTGGCCGACTGGTACCGTCAGATCTGGGCGGAAAGCCTTGGCAAACGACTCAACGTGAACGGCCGCGTAGTACATATCGGACCAACACCAATAAAGGCACTCGGTGCCACTGATCAGCACTCCCAGCTCCAGCTCTACATGGAGGGCCCTTTTGACAAGGTTGTTACCTTTCTTACAACGGGAAAATTCCGAAAAACCGTTAAGATTCCCGCCGGCTTTAATAAGATGGATGGTGTCGGCTACCTCGGGGGGCATACGCTGAATGACCTGATGCAAGCCGAACAGCAAGCCACCGAGTTTGCCCTGACACAGGCTCGCCGCATTCACACTACAATAAGTCTCCCTGAAATCAATCCGTTTACCGTGGGACAGCTTCTGTTCATGCTCGAGGTTCAGGTCCTGTATGCGGGCGGGCTTTTTGAGATTAATCCGTTAGATCAGCCCGGCGTTGAGGCCGGCAAAGAATTTACCTACGGTATGATGGGCCGAAAGGGCTTTGAAGACAGGGCCGGGCTAATCGCTTCAAAACGCCGGGGGAAACGGCCTTACCGCATAATGGTATAGCAGCCTGCTAGTGAGCAAATGGGATGGTACCAACGAATATAGAACAGATAAAACCCTTTAAGCTCGTTAAGTATTTTACTTTTACCAGCCTTATTGTAATCCTCCTCGGCTCTTTAGCCTTGTCCATGGTGATCGCTCATCGGGCCGAGACGGTGCTCTTGAAAAAGAGTGAAGATTATGCCCTGTTGATGGCAGAAAACCTTAATCACCAGGTTTTCTTACAGTTCATTGTCCCCGCTGCTCTTCAATTCGGACAAGTCATTCAGTTGCGCAACAAAATCCTTTTTGAACGCCTTGACCAAGTGGTCAGGAACACCCTTCACAGCTTTAGCGTGGAGACGGTCAACATTTTTGACCGTGAACATAATGTGATCTTCTATAGCTTTGACAAAGAACTGGTAGGAAGAAAAGGCTTGGGGGGGATCGATTATCAGCAAGCCCTCCTTGGCAAATCACGCTCCAGGCTGATTCGCAGGGGAGGATTCTGGGGCATACTGTTCGGGACCCCAAGACAAAGCAAGCTGCGAACTTATGCCCCCTTGAGGGCCGAAAGGCCTTTGTCTAACATCGAGGGACCCATTCTCGGGGTATTCGAGATTGTTCAAGACCTGTCTGAGGATTACCGCACCATCACTCATTTTAAGTACAGGATTATTGTTACCTCTGTTGCTATTATGGGCCTCCTTTTTTTTATCCTTCGTTATGTTGTCAAACGTGGTGAGGAGATCATCCAAAAACGGGCACAAGAGCGACTCCTTTTGAAAGAAAAGTTGGGCTATGCCGAGCGGTTAGCGAGCCTTGGCGAAATGGTGGCCGGCATTTCTCATGAAATCCGTAACCCGTTAGGAATCGTTAGCAGCACCGCAGAGCTTTTGAAACAGAAGCTTGCCAGTACAGATTCCGAGGTTCAGCTTGCAGACGTCATTGTTCAGGAAGCCGACCGGCTCAATGGCATTGTAACCGATTTCCTCGATTTTGCCCGGCCGCAAGCGCCTAACCTGATGCCATGCAGGGTGGACGAGGTCTTAGAGAAAAACATTACGTTCCTTGCCCCTGAAATCAACAAGAACGGCTACGAGATCCATAAACGATTTGCCACCGATATCCCGGAGATACAGGCCGATCCGGGGTTGCTGTACCAGGCTTTTTTGAATATACTGATAAATGCCATGCAGGCGATGCCCGAAGGCGGGGCCATATACATTGAATTATCCGCCCGCAAACATACGTTGACGATCGTTTTTTCCGACAATGGCCAAGGGGTTCCGGATGAAACCCTTAGCAAAATCTGGGACCCCTTTTTTACCACAAAGGATAAAGGGAGCGGCTTAGGGCTTCCGATTGTCAAGAAGATCATTGAGGGGCACTACGGCACCATTGAAATTGATAATGGCCCGGAAGAGGGGACTCAGGTGACTGTTACTCTGCCGGTAGGGGGCATGGCGCAGAGAG
Organism: Desulfobacterales bacterium; assembly: GCA_013375375.1. Taxonomy (GTDB): domain Bacteria; phylum Desulfobacterota; class Desulfobacteria; order Desulfobacterales. The sequence goes on from JABXJX010000038.1 coordinate 17,772, forward strand.
CATAGGGTAGGTTATACGGTTTTGCGCTTTGCTCTATGCCCTCTGCTCTATGCCGTTTGGCCTTTACGCTATGCCCTTTACCCTATGCTCGGTTGGATACTGAATAACGAACAGGGACAGAACAATGGAAACAATCCTTATTGTAGATGACGAAAAAAATTACCTTGTGGTTCTGAGCGCCTTTCTGTCAGGGGAAGGGTATGAGATACTGACAGCCGAGACCGCCCGCCAAGCCCTTGAGGTTATGCAGACCACGGACCTTGATCTTGTCCTGACGGATATGAAGATGCCTGCTATGGGCGGCATAGAACTTCTCAAGCGAATAAAGGAGCGGGCCCCTGATCTTCCGGTCATTATGATGACAGCGTATGGTACTGTGGAAAAGGCTGTTGAGGCAATGCAATTGGGCGCCTTCAACTTTATCCTGAAGCCCTTTCAGAATGAAACACTGAAGCACATAGTGGATAATGCGGTTCGCACTTACAGGGTCTTAAAGGAGAATAGGCGCCTTGTAGAAGCCTTGGAAAGCCGCTATCGCTTTGACAATATTATCGGCAAGATCGGAAGAGCGT
>JABXJX010000039.1 GCA_013375375.1 Desulfobacterales bacterium
TGGCTATATTATGACAGACATCATATACGAGATCGAGCCCCAGCTCCCTGGGTCCCACCCGGAATACCTCCTGAAAGGTCTCCCGCACCCAGTGAGCAATCACCTGGCGATTGCAAAAGGCAAAGTTGGCGGCACAGGCCATGGCTGCAAGGTATCGCCGGCTTTCCTTGGATTGAATGGGAGCGCAGCATAGCTGCTTGTCCGGCAGGTCTATCTTGTATTTGTCCGATGCCTTTAGCAATACCTTTATGTAGTCGTCACAGACCTGATGTCCGAACCCCCTTGACCCGGTGTGCACAATCACGGTTACCTGCCCTTTGTGTAAAGACAGGGTCCTGGCAACAGCCTCGTCATAGACCTCTTCTACATAGCCGACCTCCACAAAGTGGTTCCCTGAGCCCAGGGTGGCTATCTGATCCTTGCCGCGCCTGTAAGCCTTATCAGAAACATGCTCCGGATTGGCGCCCGGAATGCGGCCTTTGTCTTCGATATGTTCGAGGTCGTCCGCACTGCCATACCCATGAGAAACCGCCCACCCGGCCCCTTTGACAAGCATATCCTTCATCTGTTGTGCCGAGAGTTTCAGGTCCTTGCGCCTGGACCCCACCCCGCATGGAATATTCTTAAACAGAGTGTCCACCAGGGTTGGTATCTTGTTTTTAATGTCCACGGCGTCCAGGTCCGAGCGCAAGAGACGAACACCGCAATTGATGTCGTAACCAACCCCGCCTGGAGACACAATACCGTCCTCCATGTCAAAGGCCGCAACCCCTCCAATGGGAAATCCGTATCCCCAGTGTATGTCAGGCATAGCCATAGAACGGCCCACGATACCAGGGAGACAGGCCACATTGGCTACCTGCTCGAGGCTTGCGTCCTGTCTGATGGCAGCCAACATCTTGTCGTCGGCATAGACCAGCCCCTCGGTTCTCATCTTTCCCTTTTTGGGAATAAGCCACCGAAAATCATCCAGTTTTTGTATCTCTATATCGGTTGACATGGAGGTCTCCTCTATTAATCCCATATTTATATATCAAATATCACCCGGGCTTCCCAAGTACCTCCTATCTTCTTTACATAAAGTTGATGATAAGTAACCGCTTTGATTTCCGTCTTTATTTCATGGCGCGCAAGGTCCAGGATCTCTCCCCGCACGTTCGCCTCCAGCCGGTTATTCTCGATTTGTTTCACCTGAAAACCCTTAAAGAGGAGTCCCTCGGTATCGTAGAGGTAAAGGAGTTCGCCCAGCCAGCTGACCATCAGATCGTCCAGGGCGTCGGCCTCCACCTCTATCGATCTTTCCTCTCTCTCCTTAATGCTTTCGAGCGACACAAGGGTTTCAAAGAGGGCCTCGGCTGCATGCGCAAACAGTTCCTCCAGACCGGCACCGTAGGCCTTAAACCCCAAATCGGCCGTATGCTCTATAAATTCGTATTTCTTTGACAATAGATTCCCTTCGGTCAAATATTGACAGGCTGTCGCCCAAATCCCACGAATGCAAATATGAGCGGTCTTGTTGTGTTCAGAGGCTACCTGCGAACCTGCCTGTTTGGGCAACAGCCCGTTGAACAATCAGCCCGCATCTTGTTATTCCACTAATAGCACGAACGAATTAAACGGGTCAACTTGTCAAACGTCGCATTATTGTGTTGACTTCTCGGTTTTCTCTGCGTTAAAAATCTAAAGTTTTACGAAGGGTTACTAAAAAGTACATTAAGTACCCGACATCACAGAAAGGGCACAATGATGTCTTTTCTGTAGTGACTGGCGGGAGGGCGCTGTAGCCCGGGAGACTCGGAACGAAAGAAAAGAGATCATTTGCCCAAACCAATGTCGAGTAGAAAAGGTTCTCATTAGTAAGTTCAAGGAATATTGCTAAAATGATCAAACTGGTTAGAGGCTTTAAGGATATTCTTCCGGCGGACACGGCGCTCTGGCAGTATGTTGAAACAACATTGCGGGAGTTGCTTGAAGACTTCGGCTTTGCCGAACTGCGCATACCTATCCTTGAGCAAACCGAGCTCTTTGCCCGCAGTATTGGAGCAAACACCGATATTGTGGAAAAAGAGATGTATACCTTTGCCGATCGCAAGGGGGATTCACTTACACTGCGGCCCGAGGCCACGGCATCGGTTGTCAGGGCGTACATCCAACACAAGTTGTATGCAAAAGACCCCGTATGGAAACTATACACAATCGGCCCGATGTTTCGGAGGGAGCGCCCCCAGAAAGGCCGCTACCGGCAGTTTTACCAAATCAACGCCGAGGTCTTTGGACTACACGACCCCAGGGCGGATGCCGAACTGATCTTATTGTTGATGACATTCATGCGTCGCCTTGAGCTTTCCGGTATCGTGCTTCACATCAACTCCCTCGGCTGCCCTGAATGCCGTCCGCGTTTTAAGGAGTCTTTAAAATCGTTTCTGGCAGACCGCTCAGAGCAACTCTGTTCAGACTGCCTCGGGAGGCGAGATAAAAACCCACTGCGGATCTTCGACTGCAAGGTGCCATCCTGCAAGGAAAGCATGCAAGATGCCCCCTCTATCCTTGACTACCTTTGTCATGCATGCCAGAATCATTTTTTTACAGTCAAAGAAATCCTGGACAGGTTTAATATCCCTTATGAGATAAACCACAGCCTGGTGAGGGGCCTGGACTACTACACCCGGACGACATTTGAGGCGCTCGCCGGGGCCTTGGGAGCCCAAGATGCTGTGGCGGGCGGCGGACGATATGATGGCCTGGTGAAGGCATTGGGGGGCCCTGATCAACCAGGCGTGGGGTTTGCCGTGGGTGTAGATCGGTTAACGGAACTTCTGGCAGGCCGGGCGCAAGGCCTTGAAAAGCGCCCCGATATCTTTATTGCCGCCATTGGCGAACGGGCACAGGATATTGCTTTTCAATGGGTGCAGGATTTTAGACTTCAAGGGGTCCGGGCTGAGATCGATTTTGAAAACCGGAGCCTTAAAAGCCAGATGCGGCGGGCGGATAAATTCGGCGCATCGTATGTACTTATTGCGGGTGACCGTGAATTGGATAGCAAGGCCGCAGTGCTCAGAAACATGACGACCAAGGAGCAGAAAGAGATCCCCATCCAGGACCTCATAGGGCTTGTTGTTAATACGATAAAGACTTCAATAACCGGCAGCGAATAATGAAGACCGGAAAAGAGGAAATATTGCTTGAATCCCTCGGGCAGATGAAGCGGACCCATGATTGTTCGCAGTTAACGGCCAAGGATATAGGTAAAGAAGTGGTGCTTATGGGGTGGGTACAGCGCCGGAGGGACCATGGCGGCGTGATATTTGTGGATCTCCGCGACCGCGAGGGGATTACCCAGGTGGTCTTTAACCCGGAATTCAACAAAGAAACTCACCAAAAGGCCAATTCCATCAGAAACGAGTTTGTGCTGGCAGCGAGGGGAACCGTGGCAACAAGGCCTGAAGGTATGATCAACCCCAACCTGAAAACCGGTGAGATCGACGTGATGGCCTCGGAACTCAGGATCCTGAACACGTCCAAGACACCGCCGTTTGTCCTGGAAGACAACACGCAGGTATCGGAAAGCATCCGTTTGCAGTACCGTTACCTTGATATGCGGCGACAGGTGCTCCAGAAAAACCTTGTGCTACGGCACAGGGCGGCCGCTGTCATCCGTTCTTATCTAAACAACCTGGGATTTCTCGATATCGAAACGCCGTTCTTGACCAGGAGTACACCAGAGGGCGCGCGTGACTATCTGGTGCCAAGCCGGGTCAATCCAGGCCAATTCTATGCGCTGCCGCAATCTCCCCAGATCTTTAAGCAACTTCTAATGATGGCCGGGTTCGACAAGTACTACCAGATTGTTCGGTGTTTTCGAGACGAAGACCTTCGGGCGGACAGGCAGCCGGAATTTACCCAGATTGATATGGAGATGACCTTTGTAACAGAGGATGATGTCATAGCTGTTACCGAAGGGATGATGGCCGCCCTTTTTAAAGAGGCCCTCGGGGTAGAGATCGAACGACCATTCAAGCGTCTGACATATGAAGAGGCAACCGGCCGGTTCGGACTCGATAAACCCGATCTTCGATTCAGCCTGGAGTTAAAAAACGTGTCTGATATTGTTGCCGACTCTGAATTTAAGGCCTTTGCAAAGGTGGTGAAGTCAGGCGGGATAGTCAAGGCGATCAATGCAAAGGGATGCGTTGATTTCTCCCGAAAAGAGATCGATGATCTGACGGAATTCGTGGCTATATACAAGGCCAAGGGCCTGGCCTGGATCAAGGTACGAGCGGATGCCTGGCAAGCGCCTATTGTCAAATTCTTTAACGATGGGGAAATGGAAGCCCTCCGCCAAAGGCTCGACATGGAGCCTGGAGATCTTGTCTTTTTCATAGCCGATCAACCAAAGGTGGCACATGAGGCACTGGGACGCCTTCGAAGCCGCCTGGCTGAAAAACTGGGGTTGATCAACCAGAACCAATACAACTTCGTATGGGTAACCGAGTTTCCCCTCGTGGAATACGATGAGGAGGAAAAACGGTATGTGGCCGTGCATCATCCCTTCACGGCCCCGGTTGAGGAACACATAGATCGGCTTGCTGAAGACCCGCTTGCTGTGCGGTCCAGGGCCTATGATCTTGTCCTGAATGGAACCGAAATCGGCGGCGGAAGCATCCGCAACCATCAGCGCGCAGTTCAGGAAAGTGTTTTCAATGCCCTTGGCATTGATCGCGAAACCTACGAGAAAAAGTTTGGCTTCTTACTGGAAGCCATAGACTTTGGCGCTCCTCCACACGGCGGCATTGCCCTCGGCTTTGACAGGCTTGTTATGCTAATGGCCGAACAGACTTCCATCCGGGATGTTATCGCCTTTCCAAAGACCCAAAAGGCGACCTGCCTCCTTACGAGTGCCCCTTGCGAGGCCTCTGCGGCCCAGCTTGAGGAACTCTCCCTGAAACTCCGAACCCTGACGGGATGACACAAACGAATCCTTGAAGGAAATTTTGACATTACCGCGGGATTAGTGTATTATTTTGTTAAGATATTTACATTATCCGTCGAAAATTCCGAGATCAAATGGCAAAGAAGAAAAAAACAGATAAATCCTCGGTCAAGAAATTAGAGAATAATTTGAAAGCAGTCGAGGAGCAGGTCCTGCTTTATGCTAAGGACCTGGCCAGGATCTTTGTGGAAAGGAAGGAAAAAGAGAGGCAGTTAGAATTGACTAAACAGCAGCTGGCACGTTCTGCCAGGATAGGCCTCTTGGGGGAACTTGCGGCCGGCATTGCGCATGAAATCAACAACATATTAACCCCGGCCATGGGTAATTTATCTCTCCTGCTCATGGATCGAGACACGCTTCCTCAAAAGGCGGCTGAGCGCCTGGAAACCATAGAACAAAGCTTGATGAAATCGACTTATATGTTGCAGCAGGTTCTCGATTTTTCGCGTAAGAGGCCTGAGAAGAGAAAACCTATGGATATCACAGCTATTTTGAAAGAGAGCCTTTCCCTGTTGAAATATAGGTTTATAAAAAACCAGATAAAGATCGAAAAAAACTTGCAACCTGACCTGCCAAAACTTCAAATAGATGATACTCAAATTGTACAGGTCTTCACCAATCTGGCCCTCAATGCCCTTGATGCCATGGAAAAGGGCGATACCTTGCGCATTACCACCAGTTATCATCTGGGGGAACCGGCAAGAACACAGCCGTACGTGGAAATTCTGTTTGAAGATACAGGTCACGGCATAGCCCCTGAGTCCATGGAGCATGTGTTTGAGCCCTTTTACACAACAAAACAGAAAAGCCGCGGCACCGGCCTCGGGCTATTCATATCTTATGGAATCGTAGAAAAACACGGAGGCACGATGGATGTCGCGAGTATGCCTGATGAGGGGACACAGTTTAAGATTTGCCTGCCTGCCTCGTGAGACCCTTGGGCTCTTATTTGTATAATAAGAGCTGGAGCTTTCCCTTCCTGACCTGAGTAAGGTAGACGTCGTCTATCCCCTGGTGATCCTGGGGGCCGAAGTTAATAACAGCTCCAATTCCCACGTAATGTTCCTTAATAGACTCTAATGCCCTGATGAAGCCTTCCCGGGAAACATCTCGTCCTGTCCGTCTCAGTGCTTCGATCAAAACCCGGGCGTTAATAAAACCCTCAAAACTTACAAAGTTCGGCTTGTCCTCTGGATAGTATTGGCTCAGCAGGCGGGAATATTGCTCACAGGCCGGCAAAAGAATTCGTTCGGTAGGCGATGGTACAACTTGTGTGATATAGACCCCCTCACCAGCTTTACCGAGTTCCTGCACCAGCTTGTCCGGCCCTACAAAAGAGACATTGTGAAATAAGGGATTGTACTCCCTGCCCCTGGCCTCCTTTATAAACTTGGCACAGGGGCTGTAGGTACCTATCATGATGACCGCCTGGGCCTGAGATGCCTGGATCTTATCAAGGGCCTCCTCAATATCCAGGGTCCCCCTTATAAAACTCGCCGTAGCCACCGGGGAAAGACCATACTTTTGCAGGGCGATCTGTGTCCCTTTCAGGCCGTCAAAACCATAGTCGTCATATTGATAGAATACCGCTATACGGCGCAGCTTTTTTTCTTCCACAAAGTAGCGGACGACCGCATTGGTCTCCTGGTAGTAAGACGATCGGACATTAAAGATATAATGCCGGAAGGGAAAGCGTAGTTTGTCGGCACCGGTGAAAAGACCCAGAAGCGGAATCTTGGCATCTTCCACGATGTCTATAATCTTTACGCTGGTCGGTGTCCCCACATAGCAGAAGAGGCAAAAGACCTTGTCCTTGTTAATTAATCTTCTCGTGTTGTCTACACATCGCGGAGGGTCGTATTCGTCATCATAGGCGATCACCCTGATCTTGCGGTGGTGGATACCGCCTTCACTGTTTATCTTCTTAATCAAGCACATTGCGCCGTGCATATATTGGGTCCCCAAGAAGCTGGCATGTCCCCCGAGGGCCAATGACGAACCGATCAATATTTCGTCGTGGGTTATCCCTGGGCTATGAACAGCATATGCAGGCAGTGCCGGCTTTAAATCCCTTTCTTCTTCAATCGGCGGCGATTCCAAGTGAAAATAGCCGTAAAGGCTATAAACACCGAGAGCGATCAAGATCAAAATAATTACAGGCCATATCTTTTGCAAATCGTCCCCCCAATCAGGCAAGTACGTTGTCTATCTTATCCATTAACTCCATGGGGCTAAACGGCTTTATAAAATAATCATCAGCGCCTGAGGCAAGCCCCTTCTCTTTGTCGACTTGTTGCCCTTTAGCCGTAAGCATAATAATATAAATATGTTTTGTATTAGGGTCTTTCTTGAGAAGGCTGCAAACATCAAAACCATCAAATCGACCCGGCATCATGATGTCCAATAAGATAATATCCGGCTTGTCCTCTTGGGCTATCTTTAAGGCCTCGTCACCGGAGGAGGCATGCAGAATCTCGGCATCGCCTACGGAAAGCGTGACCTCTACAAGCTTTCTTACCTTTTCCTCGTCGTCGACTATTAATATTTTTTTCATTTTAGATCTTATTCCTCTAATATAGGAAGTCCGAAGCTGATTGTTGTTCCTTTCCCTATCTCGCTTTCCGCATCTATCTTGCCATTGTGAGCCTCCACAATATACTTTGCAATAGACAGACCAAGGCCCGTACCTCTAATATGAGTTGTTTCCTTCCGCTCCGCCCTGAAGAACTTATCAAAGATACGGTGCAAGTCCTGTTTTGATATCCCAATTCCCTGGTCTTGGACACTAATCCAGACCATTTTATCCCTTACAAAGGCCTTACACGTAATATCGCCATGCAAAGAGTATTTAATTGCATTATCAAGAAGGTTCTTTATAACCTGACCAATCTTCTCTTCGTCCGCATTTACAAGGGGAAGATTTTCTTTTATATCAGTGATAATGCGGTGGCTGGCCTTTCCCCCGGAATAAAACCTGATGTTTTTTATCAAGATATTGGACGGCTGTATCGGCTTTTTCTCAAACCTAAAATCCTTTTCTGATTCCAGCCTGGTGACATCAAGCATGTCATTGACAATCCCACTCAGGTTGATCGACTCCTCGTTAATAAATCCCAAGAACTCCTTTTTCTGGTCCGCAGTTAAATCTCTTGTCAACAGAAGTTCACTGTATCCCAACAGGGTGGTCAGGGGTGTGCGAAGCTCATGCGATGCCATACTCATGAATTCCGACTTGACAATGTTGGCTTCCATCAACTCGTTTTGAATAGCCCTTAATTCCTGGTTGCTCATTTCCAATTCCTGTGTACGTCGCCGCACCTTTTCCTCAAGGGTTTTGCTATATTGATCTATCTCTTCCTTTGAGTGTGCCAAGTCCAGGGCCATCTGGTTAAAGGCCCCCGCTAAGGTGCCGACCTCGTCTTTGGAGCTTACTGTCGCCCTTTGGGAAAGATCTCCTCCTGCCAGTTTTTTTGTAACCTCTATCAGGCTCTGGATCGGTCTAATAATCGGGTTGGCTACTTGAAAGGAAAGCAATATCCCCAAGAGGACACCCATGCCGGAGATCAGCAGACCGAACTGAAAGATCTCAGACAAGTGCGTGTAATAATCTGTTGCGTCATAACCAATGCTTACGACACCTTTAAACTCATCGCTGATTCTCAACGGCATATCGACCATATATACTTTTTGACGAGAGAATAGCCGGGTATAGATATCCGCCCCATTGATAATTGCCCTGACTCCCCTGTCATCGGCAATCATGCCGACTCTGTTCAGGTCATTGGAGGCGATGATTCGACTGTCATCGTCGACGATCATAATCCGCGAAATAATCTCGGATCCCATAGTTAACTTGTCTACCAATCTTTGAATATGGACCAGCTCGTTTACATCCCTCATATTCTTGATACTGTAACTAAGCGATTCAGCCATGATTCGGCTGTCTCTCTTCATCTGATCAAAGAGGTGGGCCCGGCGCTTGGAATCGGCTCGAAGGTATTCCCGCATTTCAAAGGCAACCTCCAGCACTCCTAAAACCTGATCCCTTTTCTTGAGAGGATAAACCGCTGAATAAACCTCCTCTCCCATCCTGGTGCTAAATCCGCTGACATAGTAGCCCTTTTGTAATGCTTCCGAAACCAGGGATGAAGACGCAACCTCCCCAACCTGCTCCCTGAATGTGGCTGATGTGATTCGCGAATGATTATCTACGACCCATACACCGAAAACCCCTTCGGTTAACGATAATTCTTCCACCAGTGTTTGCAGGTTTACCTTTTCGGCGATATTTTTCCGGCTTGCGACATTGATAATCAGGGCCCGGTTCAAGATACCGGCATTGACCTGCATGTTGGTAAGGAGACTCTTTTTTTCGTGCATGTAGCTGGCCCAGAAGGAGAGTAAGGCAATAAAGATGAGCAAGACAAACATGGACGCTATAACCTTGGTCCGTATGCCCATATATTTTAAAAATCGCATACGTCTCACCCTCTCCTTGTGTAATTGGGATGCATTACACAAAAAAGTTTCTTCAAACCCTCATATTTGCCGGTGCTATGAGCGAAACCATGTAGCCGTGACGGCAACGGCCATGATCAGCCACACAATCAAAAAGATTGTAGATAAAAACATACAACGGCGACAGGCAATGTATATCTTTTTGTTTCCTTCTTCCACAAACCTTTCGCCGATACGCCTAATTGTTTTACTCTCTCTTTTCAGTGCATTGAGGGTGTGATCCTGGCTTTCGCAGTTACTTATAATCTCGGCAAACAGGTGATCATCCTTGTCCATCAATTCCTCGATCCTTTTATCCTCGCCCGCCCACATCATAAGATTTAAAACCGCCTCCTTGCGCTGATCCTCAAAAGAGCGTTCTTCCGGGGGTTTGGGATGACTTCGGTAAATCAAGTATCCCTTTTCATGTATGCGAACCTCCTGCAGTGCAATGATACCGCGCTCGGGATTCATTTTCGAATATATGACCGCCAGGATGCTCTTTTCCAGACTTCTTATGTCGGCAATGTTCTTTTCGATGGCTTTATGATACAGGACAAACTGATCAAACAATCGCTCATAAAGGTTCATTGACTCTTCCCATGCCGCAAATTCAAAAAACTCCGCTCGCTTTTGGGCGAATATTGATTTTTCATAAAAGGAGTGTAATTTTCGCAACTTTTCTATCTTATCCTTGACACTGTCTAATACGTCCTCCTGGTGGTACAGAAGATGATATTTCTCCTGTAATTGCATCTCCAACACTGATACCAGCATCTGTTCCCCGGTATTGATCATATGGGTATATCTATGGATAGATTTGATATTTAATACGAAAGGGATGCTTAAAAGGAGGGAAAGAACAACGCAAATGCCAAAGGTGGCTATGACCACTCTGGGGGATTTCATCTCAATGACACCTTTTTCCCAGCTTTGGGCTTAGTCCTGTGTTCAATTCGTCTCCGGTATTTCTCATAATTAAATTCCGGAGTCCAGTTACGATCGTGACACTTGATGCAGACCCTTTGATAATCTATCTTTCTTCCAATCGGAAGGCCGTCTTTGTCGTGAGGGTTATCCTTGTGTTTGCTGCCGGGCCCGTGGCAGGCCTCACACTGGACCCCCCTTAACTCTGGAGTAATCTTTTCACTGACAAAACCCTGGAGTCCTCGATAACCGGTTGTATGACACTTTAAACAGTATGGGTTGTTCTTCATCCTTCCCAGCCGGACAAAGGCATTGGCATGTGGATCTTTTTCCCATTCCTTGAAATATTCAAAATGACAAAGGCGACATTTCCTGTTGCCGATATAGTATGGCTCTTCAGCAGCGAGGACATAGCCGGCGTACCGCTGGAAAGGCGAGGTTGAGAAGGGAGAAAGTAGTAGCTCGAACACTAAAGCTAAAAACACAATAACGCAATAGACAATAAGTACAGGTTTGAACATTTTCCTTACGTAAAGAATCATCCTGCTTTTCAAATGCCTCAAATGTCGTTTGTAAGGCTCCCGCAAAATTCTTAAATTATATAAATTTAGCTAATATAGATTACCCAATATAAGGCTGAATGTCAACAGATTGTTATCTAAGTCCCTTTTTGCATTGCCTAAAACGTTTTTTGATTGGTTTGCCAAGATTGACGGTTTCGTAAAAAGTCGGATTCAGTGAATGTGTCAGATTTCTCGCTTCGCTCGAAATGATCCGCCTTCGGCGGATTGAGACTTTTTACGAGTTCATCAAGATTTATTGGCAAAAAACGTTTTAATCCGCTTCCGGCGGAAAGGAATTTTCGTTTGGGCAACAGCCGGCCAAGAAATTAACAAGACATACACCAGGTTTTGAGCTTGACAAGACAAGGGTTTATGTATATATGAATACCCTATAAAATAAGCTTGTTATGTCATAAGCGACATGGCATGCCCGTTTGATTTCACCCTTAGCAAAGCCTTCGCGTCCCAGCCGTAAAAGAGGATGGATGTTAAGTCTCCATTCCAATACTTTTCGTATTGCCCGCCAAACGCTTATATCAGTCCGAATGTGTTCAGGTAGAGGATATGCTAATGCGGAAAAAGTCCACATATGAAGAGTTGATGCAAACAGTCAAAGAGTTGGAGCAAGAATCCCTTGAGCGTGAGCGTGCCGAGGAGGCGCTACAAGAGAGTATTCGCCGGCTGAAAGTTGCTTATGACCAGTCAATCATCTATGCAGAGCAACTCAATGAAGAAATAAAGGACCGCAAACGAGCTGAGAAGGCGCTACAAGAGAGAAAGGCGGCACTGAAGGCTCAGGCTCGTAACCTTAAGGAAGTGAACACCGCCTTGAAAGTTTTGTTAAAATGTAGAGAGGAAGATAAAACCGAGCTTGAGGAAAAAGTTCTGTCAAACGTGAAGGAGTTGGTTTTACCCTACGTTCAAACCCTAAAAAATACCCGATTAGATGCCAAGCAGCTGGCTTACGCAAGTATCATCGAATCACATCTAAATAACATTGTTTCCCCATTCTTACGAAACTTGTCCTCGAAATATTTGGGTCTCACACCTAAAGAAATCCAAGTGGCGGGCTTTATAAAGGAGGGGAAAATAACCAAAGAGATCGCTGAATTGTTGAACGTGTCCACAAGGGCGGTTGAGTTTCACAGGAACAACATTAGAATGAAACTTGGCTTGAAGAGCAAAAAAACAAACCTCAGATCTTACCTTTTATCCTTGGCCTAATACTAGCCTCTCCCTAGTGGTTTCCTGGTAATTATTTGGTGTTGAATTCTGAAAAAATCCCTTGATGTTGCGACGGCTCCGGTATATACTTTTTAATAAGAAAACAAGCTTATTATGTCACGTATGGCATAGCTTGGCAGTCCGATTTTCACCTTATCAAGGCTTCCTATCTTAGCAGAAAGGGTCCAGGAGGGATCTATGGATAGCAAGGATAGCAAGCTTGCTTCATGGTTTCCACGTGTAGTCTTTCCAGAATCCATTCTATCCTTAACCGTATCAGTTTAGCTAAAAAATGCATATTGAGAGGAGGTGAACTTGAAGTCTTCAGGCAACCTTTTTTCTCAGAAAGGAGGGTGAACGCTAAATGAAAGTAACCCGTAGAAAATTTATGCAGATCTCTGGTGCGACGGCTGCCGGGGTTGCTGTAAGCGGTCTGGGCTTTGACCTTTCGCCGGTCAGGTCACACGCCCAAATGTTCAAGCCCAAGTATGCCAAAGAGACCACCACCATCTGCTGCTACTGTGCAGTAGGGTGCGGGGCTATCGTGCATACCAACATGAAGGGCGATGGCCGCGTCATCAACATCGAGGGTGATCCCGACCACGTGATCAACCGGGGCAGCCTGTGCAGTAAAGGCGCTGCATTGTTTCAATTGGCAGAAACTAAAAACCGGCTCCTTCGTCCCATGTACCGGGCGCCTTATGCCAAAGAGTGGAAGCGGGTGTCATGGGATTGGGCACTGACCGAGATTGCCAAGCGCGTCAAGAAGACCCGTGATGCCACCTTTACTCGCAAGAATGCCAGGGGTCAGGTGGTCAACCGGACGACCGGCATTGCCTCGGTAGGAAGTGCTGCTATAGACAACGAAGAGTGCTGGACCTACCAGGCACTTATGAGGGCCCTGGGGCTCGTATACATCGAACACCAGGCCCGTATCTGACACAGCGCCACTGTTGCGGCTCTGGCAGAGTCGTTCGGACGAGGCGCTATGACCAACCACTGGATCGACATCGGCAACAGCGATTGCATCCTGGTCATGGGAAGCAATGCCGCCGAGAACCATCCGATATCATTCAAGTATGTCGTCAAGGCAATGGAAAATGGGGCCAAGCTCATCAGCGTGGACCCCAGATTCACCAGGACCTCCTCAAAGGCGGACATCTATGCCCCGCTGCGGTCAGGTACCGACATCGCCTTTTTGGGCGGCATGATCAAGTACATCCTTGACAAAAATCTCTATAACAAGGACTACGTCCGGGCCTATACCAATGCCCCGTTCATCGTGGGCAAGGCCTACAGCTTCAAAGATGGACTCTTTTCCGGCTATAATCGCAGGGCCCGTAAGTATAATAAATCAAAATGGGCCTTTGAGATGGATGAAAAGGGTGTCCCGAAAATGGACCGTAGCTTGAAGGATCCCATGTGTGTGTTTCAGCAGTTAAAGGAACATTACAGCCGGTACAACACCAAGCTGGTCTCAGAGATCACAGGGACCTCGGAGGCCGACCTCCTGAAGATCTACAAGACCTATTCAGCCACCGGCAAAAAGGGTAAGGCCGCCACCATCATGTATGCCATGGGCTGGACCCAGCATACCGTGGGGACCCAGAATATCCGTACCATGGCCATGATCCAGTTGCTCTTGGGCAACATCGGGATGGCCGGCGGCGGTGTGAACGCCCTGCGCGGTGAGTCGAATGTACAGGGCTCCACTGACCACTGTCTGCTCTGGCACATCTGGCCCGGATACCTTAAGACCCCGAGGGCCTCCAATGTTTCATTGGCGGCCTATAACAAGAAATGGACACCTAAGAGCAAAGATCCAATAAGCGCGAACTGGTGGCAAAACTATCCGAAGTATTCGGTCAGTATGTTAAAGTCGTTCTTCGGCAAGCTGGCCACCAGGAGAAACAATTTTGGATACGACTGGCTGCCCAAGGTGGATGACGGCAAGGCGTACTCTTGGCTCGATCTCTTTGATGAAATGTACAAGGGGACGATCGGGGGCTTCTTTGCCTGGGGGATGAACCCGGCCTGTAGCGGTGCCAATGCCGGAAAGAACCGGATGGCAATGGCCAATCTCGACTGGATGGTCAATGTCAATATCTTTGACAACGAGACCGGCTCGTTCTGGCGAGGTCCGGGCATGAGTCCTTCCACCGTTAAGACCGAGGTATTCATGCTGCCGGCCTGTGTGTCCGTTGAAAAGGAAGGGAGCATCACCAACAGCGGTCGCTGGATGCAGTGGCGATACGAGGGCCCAAGACCCCGTGGCAAGAGTAAGTCCGACGGCGATATTATCATGAAACTCGGCCTTAAACTCAAAGGGCTTTATAAAAAGGAAGGCGGCGTCTTCCCAAAGCCGATCGTGAACCTGAAATGGGACTACACGACAAAAGGCAAGTATGATCCCCACAAGGTGGCCAAGGAAATCAACGGCTACTTCCTGAAAAACGTTACCGTCAAGGGTAAGCTGTGTAAAAAGGGGACCCTGGTTCCAAGCTTTGCATGGCTCCAGGCAGACGGCTCCACCTCTTCAGGCAACTGGCTCTACTGCAACAGCTATACTGAAAAGGGAAACATGGCGGCCCGACGAGGCCAGACAGATGCCGTCAACAAAATCGGGCTCTATCCGAACTTTTCCTGGTGCTGGCCGGTAAACCGCAGGATCATCTACAACCGTGCCTCGGTGGACCTCAAGGGAAACCCGTTGGACAGGAAGCACTGGGTAATTAAATGGAACGGGAAAAAGTGGATCGGCGATGTGCCGGACGGTGGATGGCCGCCGCTGGGGAGCCTTGAAAATCCCAACCCAAAGAGCAAGTGGGCTTTTATCATGAGAAAACACGGGCACGCCCAGATCTTCGGGCCGGGCCGGGCGGATGGCCCGTTCCCGGAACATTATGAGCCGCTTGAATGTCCGATTGAGAAAAATCTCATGAACAAGCAGAGGATGAACCCTGTTGCGCCGATTTACAAAACGGATGCGGATGCCTACAAGACCTGCGATCCTAGATACCCCTTCGTGGGCACGACTTACCGGGTCGTGGAACACTGGCAGACCGGGCTCATGACCCGGCCGCAGTCCTGGCTCCTTGAGATGCAGCCACAGGTATTTGTGGAAATGAGCGAGGAGTTGGCAAGACTCAAGAGGATCAAGAACGGCGAGCGCGTCTTGGTCACATCGGCACGCGGTGCTCTGAAATGCACGGCTATCGTGACCAAACGATTCAAACCGTTTAAGATTGGTGGAAACATCGTTCATCAAGTCGGTCTCCCATGGTGTTTTGGCTGGCGTTGGCCGAAAAACGGCAGAGAAGAGAGTGCCAACCTGCTGACGCCCGCAACGGGTGACCCGAACACTCGTATCCCTGAAACCAAGGCCTTTATGTGCAATGTATCCAAACTAAGAAGGAGAAGGAGGTGATCTGAATGCCAGGTAAATCATTTCTCATTGATACTAGTCTCTGTACGGCCTGCAGAGGTTGTCAGGTCGCCTGCAAGCAGTGGAATAGCCTGCCTGCAGAGAAAACAATGAACCGTGGAACCTACCAGAACCCGGCGGATCTCTCCTTCAAGACTTACAAGCTTGTAAGGTTCAACGAGGTGGTGGTGGACGGCAAGCTCAAGTGGCTCTTCTTTCCGGATCAGTGCCGCCACTGCATGGAGCCGCCTTGCGAAATGACGGCCGATGATCCAAGGGCGATCTTCAGGGATTCGGCAACCGGTGCGGTCCTGTATACGACCAATACCAAGCAGGCGGACAGGGAAGCTATCGTCGACTCCTGCCCGTATAACATCCCGCGGGTGTCCAAGAAAAGGACCCTGACCAAGTGCAACATGTGCATTGGTCGTGTAAAAAATGGGCAGTTGCCTGCCTGTGTGAAGACCTGCCCCACTGGTGCCATGAACTTCGGCGACCGGGAGGAGATGCTTAAACTGGCCAAGAGGCGTCTGAGCAAGGTCAAGAAGACCCACCGAAATGCAAGGTTGTTGAATCCTGATGATGTTCGGGTCATCTATCTTGTAACAGAAGACCCAAAATTCTATCATAAGTTTGCAGTCGCCTCAAATTCGGCCTTTGACATAACGAGGACCGTGGCTTTAAAGAGGCTCGTTAGGCCGTTAACCAATTTGACGGCTCGCGTGTGATAGAAAAACGAGTTCTTAGAATCTGAAACATCAAACAAGGGGAGAAGGTCGATTGATCTTCTCCCCTTGTTGTGCTATGTGTAACTATCCGTCTTCATAAGGTGCCAACCTACTAAACATTATACAAGGGGGTCATGATGTCTTTTCTGGAGTGACTGGCGGGAGAGGGAGACTCGGAACGAAAGAAAAGACATCGTTACCCCCAAACCAATGTCGAGTAGAAAAGGTTCTCATTAGCAACTCAAGCTGTGCGGCGTATCTTGTTTGTAAACTCTGGATACCAGATTGAATGTGGATGATATTATAATGAGTGAAAAGGAAAGCATGACTGCTGATCGAATCAAGGAGTCCGTAGCCGCCGTCAAGGCAGAAAGACCCGCGTACGAAGAGATCCTCGATTTCTACGAAAAGCTTTTTTTAGCCCAGGAGGTTATAAAGAGGCAAGTGCAGCTCGAGCCGATTAAAATATCGGAAGAAATTCTTTCGGTCAAACGAGAGGAGAATTTCCCCCTGATCAACAAGGAGGACTTTACAGTAGACACAAAAGCATCCCGGGGGCTGCTACGAGAGATTTGCCGGCTTGCCGCCGAAGCCAATGAGATGCTGGCTGAAGCCGCACTAAAGATCGTGGACGCCTTGGACAAGGGAACGCTCGATGCCCCGGTCCTGTTTTCAAAAGTCCTGAACGAGGATGACGCCTATTTTGACGAAGCTGCAAAAAAGCTGGAAACCGACAAGAAGATCCTTGCCTTTATGGCCTATTTCAGCATGAAACCCTCCATTTCTCTTTGTGCCGAACAGTTGGCCACCTATCTGGACAAGGAGGTCCCTTGGAAAAGGGGGTATTGTCCTATTTGCGGCGGCCCGCCTGTCCTGTCAATACTCCGGGGTGAAGGGGAGCGGTCCCTCCTTTGCAGCTTTTGCGGCCACGAATGGCAAACACAGAGGATATACTGCCCTTTCTGCGACAATAATGAGCAAAAAACATTGCACTATTTCTTTAGTGAAGAAGAAAAGGGCTATCGGGTGGATGCGTGTGACAAGTGCAAGAAGTACATTAAGACCGTTGATACCAGGGAAGTGAAACGCCCGGTACATCCTTTTGTGGAGCAGATCTCTACCCTGCACCTCGATCTGATAGCCCAAGAGCAGGGCCTTGAAAGCGGCATTCCCATATGGCTCCGAATGTAGATCACTACAACCGCAAGGTCACCTACCTTAGGGTTTCCGTGACGGACCGCTGCAACCTGCGATGCTTTTACTGCAAGCCGGTTAAGGATCTGAAGCTTTTGGATCATGCGGAGATCTTGAGCTATGAGGAGATCCTCGAGTTAATCAGGGTAGCAACCGACCTGGGCATAAGAAAGGTCCGTCTAACCGGCGGGGAACCCCTGCTTCGCAGAGACTTTGTGCATTTGGTTGAGTCTGTGTACCGGATACCCAAGATAGAGGATGTCAGCATCACCACCAATGGTGTACTTTTAAAGGAGATGGCCCGACCGCTTTTTGAGGCGGGTGTTCGCCGCATCAACGTAAGCTTAGATACCCTGAACCCCTTGAAGTATACGAAGATCACCCGCCGGGAATGCTTTGATGCCGTGTGGGAGGGGCTTCAAGCTGCCGAGGGAGTCGGGTTCTCGCCTATCAAGGTGAATGTGGTGGCCATCAGGGGGCTCAATGACGACGAACTACTCCAGTTCGCGAACCTCTCTGTACAAAGGCCGTATCACATTAG
>JABXJX010000169.1 GCA_013375375.1 Desulfobacterales bacterium
CCTTTCGGTGAAGTTAATCGAGGAAGTGACCTAATTGCTACTGGTATTGATATTATCCGAGACAGGGGTAGCATTTCTTTAGATAAAGTACTGTCTCTGCCATTCCAGAAAGAAAATACCTTGGAAGGCGGTATCCAGTAACACACTGGGATTTTAGTGAAGTTTTCGTTGATTTGTCCAGAAATAACGCCTGGGCAAAGAACTCATTATCACAGCGCCATAGGGAGCCTGTCAGCGGCTCTAAAAGCAGCCGGTCACAAGACGGGCTTGCTTCATTTGGTCAAACCTGTCGATGAAAAGGAATTGATACAATCCATCTCCGAACAGGCTCCGGACATGGTCGGGTTCAGCACCATGACCAACGGTTTTCGCCATGTCAAGAAGATGGCGGTCATGTTGAAGAGGCATTTTAACTTTCCTATTATCTGTGGAGGCGTGCATCCTACACTGGATCCTGAAGGTACGATACGTGAAGAGGGCATAGATATGGTCTGCATTGGTGAGGGGGAGGGGGCACTTGTGGAGTTATGCAACAAAATGGAGAGAGGCGAAGACATAACTGCTATTCCAAACCTTTGGGTCAAAGTCGGGAAAAAGGTATTTAGAAATCCCCCTAGGCCACTGATAAAAAACTTAGATGTCCTTCCCTTTGAGGATCGGGCGATCTTCGACTATGAGAGGCTGGAGGAATCAAGGAATCATGCCGCCAGAATCATGGCTTCGAGGGGATGCCCATATAGTTGTACTTATTGCTGCAACCGCCAGATAAGGGAGGTGTACAAGAACAAGGGTAGATATGTGCGATTCAAAAGTGTCGACAGACTTCTATCCGAGATAGAGCAGATGATTAGAAGTTACCCATTTATTGAATTTTTGATTTTCCATGACGATATTTTGCCACTCAGGCTAGATTGGCTTCGTCATTTTGCTGGAGAATATAAAGACCGGATTGGTCTGCCTTTCCGCTGCAATTGCCGACCCGATTTGGTGAGCGAAGAGCGCATTCAGCTGCTGCGCAAGGCGGGTTGCGTTAAAGTAAATTTTGGCGTTGAGAGCGGAAATGAGTATGTGCGAAACCAGGTCTTGAATCGAAAGATAACTCGAACCCAGATAATCAACGCCTTCGCCCTGTGTCGAAGCCAGGGAATTGCAACTCAGTCTTTTAACATGGTGGGACTGCCCTTTGAAGATGCCCATTCCATTTTGGATACCATAAAATTGAATGCCCAAATTCGGCCGGACATGATAATGCGAAGTTTCTTTTACCCCTATCCCGAGACAGAATTGTACCAAACCTGCCGAAGAGGAGGTTTTTTGACTGACAGGGAATTCGACACCCCGTACGAAGGAACCATAATTTCCCAGCCAACGTTATCCGAGTCACAGGTTAACTTTGCCTATCAATTCTTCCATGAGCTCGTAAAATTGTACATACTTTGTGAAAGATTGCCTCGTCCCTTCCAAATCCTAGTGGGAAGAGTCCTAGACTTCCTTCTCTGTAGCAAGTTGGTGCCGCACAGTCTTCTTGCTGCTTCAA
>JABXJX010000170.1 GCA_013375375.1 Desulfobacterales bacterium
GAAAAGCTGACAAACCGGGTTGAAACCGGGATGGAATTAAGGAACACACTATGGCCTGAAAACCCTGATGAATATGAAATATGGGCGGAAGGCCGAACACTGAGAGTAATAATGCGCGGAATCGTAGGAGTACTCGGTCCAACCATTTCCCGTTCTAATTTTTTCATGGGGCCATAATGTGATTTGTACCCTGTTATATTACCCGATAGCTAAGTTGTTTAATTAATATATCAAATGGTGACAGCGACTGGACTCGAACAACCGACAAAGGGCTTATGAGTCTCTTGCTCTACCTCTGCTAGGCAAACATCGGGATGTTTGTCACATCATGCGTATAGCTATCTGATTCCTTTTAGCTTCAGAATTTAAACTAAAATCACTACTATTATTTATCATTTATTGGTTATATAATTAATGACACAAAAGATAAAGGAAAATAATATATGATGAAACACTGTGTGCGGATTATAACATTTATTATTCTGTTATCTTCTCTAGTTTTGTCATCCTGTACTTCCGAAGAACCTGGTACGTCCTGGAAGGACATGGAAACAGGTGAATTATACAAAGAGATATTACAGATGGTACCGGAAGCTTTTGGTACGGATGTAAAAATCGGTATTACCAACCATGAATGGCTGAGAACTAAGTATGGTATGTCTCGGCCGTCTGCAAATGCCGGTGCTGATGAAGTAAATGCATATCTTAACGCACTAATTACTGCTGGTATTGGTATGAATGAATGTATTATACAAATTGCCTCGGCTACTTTTATATGCGGTATCGGTATGAGTATAAGTAGTATTTCAGAAAATCCAATAAGATATGAAAACGTAGGGTTTGGTCCGCAGAATGTTGATATTGACGTAGGAATAACCCTTGGAGCCAGCCAAATAGAAATAATACTGGGTAGTTTTAGTTTAGGTGCTATTAATGAAGCTATTGATCGGCTGGATGAATCAACAAAACCTGTCAGGACAAAATATAAAGGTGTCGATATACTTGACTGGGGTGGAAGTAGTATACATTTAGATAGGAAATTGGCACCTCCTGTTTATGATCATCTTGGCCGGGGTGGAGTTATAGCAATACAGGCCGACTGTATTATGCGAGCGCTTGAAATGGAGATTATAAAACAAATGATAGACGCCCGGAAGGGCGATATTCCAAGGCTGGCAGATAATAATGATTTTGTTATGATAACGGATGCCTTGGCTGAGATGGGTGCCCGAAATCTTTACCTTTCAGGCGATGTACCAAGTTTTGAAACTTATAGAGGATTACAGGAAAGCGTTAATACTACTTTAATGGGTGCTATGTGGGAGGCAGAGTTACTTGATAAATACAGTGTATCCGGTAGTGGAACCGGTGAGGATGAACTTGGTCATTATTTAAGTGCCGTACTGGTATTCGATGACTCTGAAACTGCAGGAGCGAATGTTGAAAAGCTGACAAACCGGGTTGAAACCGGGATGGAATTAAGGAACACACTATGGCCTGAAAACCCTGATGAATATGA
>JABXJX010000040.1 GCA_013375375.1 Desulfobacterales bacterium
TGGGCTAATAAGCTCGTATGCAACGTTGACGTGTGCCTGGTTCGTGAGGTTCGTTACACTGCCGTTAACAAGCAGGATGAGATTTGACCTGACTCAAAAAGAGATCCCCCTTGACTGCCAATGCACTATCAAAGGAGTGAAAAGGGGTTGTGCGAAGGTCTCGACAAGTGACCAATGACCAGGTACCGAGAATCGAGGTTCAGATTTACGAGATACAAAACCCCCGAGAGGCTGAAGCTGTTATCGAGCTGGGTGTCGATCGGATCGGAAGTGTAATACTGTCTGAAGAAGATTGGAAGATGCCGGTCATAAGAGAAGCAATAGATGTTTCAAGGGGAACACATGTGAAACATAGTTTGATTCCCTTGTTCAATACAAAAGGGATCTTGTCTAATGCCATCGAGTATTACCGGCCGGACATCATACATTTTTGTGAGCGTTTGACTGATGATGAGGGACACATTGTGTTGCTTGAAGCGTTTGTTGATCTGCAGATTTGGATAAAAGAGCGATTTCCGGAGGTTGAAATAATGCGCTCCGTCCCCATTGCCGCCACGGGAAATAATGAAATGATACCGACGATAGAGATTGCCGAGAGTTTTGAGGCCGCAAGTGACTATTTTCTCATTGACACATGGTTTGGCAAGGAGCCTGTGGAAGGTTATATCGGCATCACAGGACATACCTGCGACTGGGCCGTAGCAAGGAGGCTTGTGGAGTCAAGTGCGATTCCCGTCATCCTGGCCGGCGGTCTGTCACCGGAGAATGTCTATGATGGTGTAACGGCTGTTAGGCCTTTTGGGGCTGACAGCTGTACAAGAACCAATGCATTGAACAGCGATGGGAAACCCGTGCGGTTTAAAAAGGACCCGGCAAGGGTCAAGACCTTTGTTGAAGAGGTGCGCCGCGCTGAAAAGAATTTATGACAAAATTTTGACAGAAGAGGGGGTCAACGTCTCAGACGCCTCGGACACGAGAACGATTTTTCCTGTTATCCCGGGACCGCTATCGCTAATGTGCCTTGATTAAAGCGGCAAAACTCGTTGATTGAGCTTTTTCAAATAATTAGAGTGTGATATGTTGCATTTTGGCATGCAGCTTGCTTATATTTGTATAGATATGCATTAACGCTCTCAAAACCTTTAGGATTCGCATAGTTTCCGTATGGCCGAAAAGAGATTCAGTATAAGTCAAAACGAGCAGGGCGTCTACCATCTCGAGGGTGAACTCTCCATCCATGACCTGGAAGATCTAAAAGGTTTTTTGGAAGGGTTTCGCAAAAACGAGAAAGAGGTTACTCTTTCCTTTGAAAAAGTTAGATTTATTGACACCGCGGCTCTTCAGTTGCTTATTGTCTTTAAGAAGCACCTGGAGCCCAAGGTAAAGCTGCGGATTTCCGCCGTGTCCGACGAGGTAGAAAAGATCTTGTCTCTTTCCGGCCTCAAGTCCGCATTGATGTGAGGGGTAGGCCAAGATGGAAAAGCACATTCTGTTTATAGATGATTCGCCCACGATCAGGTCGTCGGTCTCTTTTTGCTTGCGCAATGCGGGGTACAAAGTGACCGAAGCTATAGACGGTGAAGACGGCCTCCAAAAAATGGAGTCGATGAAAGAGGAAACGCAATCCCTGTCCCTGATTATCACCGACATTAATATGCCGCGTATGGACGGGATTACTTTTATATTGAAAGTAAAAGAGACCGAATTCAAATTTGTTCCAATATTAGTACTGACTACAGAAGCCGAGGAATCTCTGATAAAAAAGGGACGGGAGGCAGGTGCCGCAGGCTGGCTGTTGAAGCCTTTTCAACCCGAACAACTCCTGTGGGCTGTCAAGAAAGTCGTCTGGTCAAAATGAGCGAACAAGACGAAACCTTAGAAATTTTCTTCTCCGAGACGGAAGATCTGCTGAAGCTGGCGGAAGAAAGCCTTTTAGCGCTTGAATCCACACCAGAATCCACGTCTGATATAGAACAACTCTTCAGGTCGATGCATACCATAAAGAGCGGTTCGGCCATGGTGGGATTTATGAGTATCTCAGAGTACGCCCACCTTGTCGAGAACCTGCTCGAACGTCTTAGATCAAGCAAATTGACGGTAACTAATAATCTTATCACCTTTCTTTTAGGTTCGATTGATTTTATCCGATCGATGGTTGACAGGGTATCTCAAGGTGAGGCGGAAGCCGACCCCGAGGACCTCAATGAGCGAAAAGATCAGGTAAGGCGCTATTTGGGGGTAGACGCCATAAGCACACCCGAAGAGACCGCAGAACCACCGGCCAAAGAAGAGCCAAAGGAACCTATAGAAAAATTCACTTTCTACGAGATCGACCTCAAGTTTCGAAAAGACCTTTTCTATTCCGGACAGGATCCGCTTCTTATCCTGTTAGATTTTGCAGAATTGGGAGAGTTTGTCCGGGTCGTACCCGATCTTTCCGAACTTCCGGATTTTGCAAACTTTCGCATGCATGATCTTTATATATCCTGGCAGATTATCATTAAGACCAACAGATCGTATGAGGATCTTGAAAATGTCTTGATATTCGTCAAAGACGACAACGATGTTCATATAGAAGATGTAACCAATCGTTACAGGGAAGGTATTGATATAGAACTTGCCGACAAGAAACTCGGCGAAGTGCTCTTGGAAAACGGCAGGATTACAGAAGAAGATCTGACTGGTGCGCTGAAGAAGCAGAAGATGTTGGGTGAGATCTTAGTAGATGATGGAAAAATTCGGGCTGAAGATCTTGAAGAAGCCGTGACTTCACAGGAAGAGAGTCGCACGGTTTATCGCAAAACAACCATCCGGGTTGATGTGGAAAAAATTGACAGCCTGATTAATCTGGGTGAAGAATTGGGGATTGGACTGTCCAGGTTGCAGTCACTCTTTGAAAAACATACCGCCCCCGTGGAAATGGAAATTACGGAAGAGATGGAAGATATTCTTAAGGTGGGTCGAGAGTTTCAGGAACAAGTGGCACGGGTTCGAATGTTCCCGTTAGAAGGAACCTTTCGCAGATTCCAACGTATGGCAAGAGATCTTGCGTTTCAGCAAAACAAACAGATCAAGGTGATCTCAACCGGACTTGATACTGAAATGGACAAAGAGGTTATTGAACATATTGCAGACCCTCTAAAACATCTTGTCCGAAATTGTGTTGATCACGGTATAGAGACTGAGGAAGAAAGGCAAGCAAAGGGGAAACCACCCGCTGGAACCATCGAATTTAAGGCCTATCAGAGGGGAGGAAGAATCTTTATTGAAATCCGTGATGACGGAAGAGGGCTCGACTTGACCAACATTCAGAAAAAGGCAATTGAACGGGGCTGGATTGAACTGGATCAGGTTGTGAGTAAAGAGATCCTGCTGGGATTTATCTTTAAGTCCGGATTTTCCACGAGTTCACAGGTTACGGAACTTTCCGGCAGAGGGGTTGGAATGGATGTGGTGAAGACACAACTTGATCAACTTGGAGGCACCATAGATA
Source organism: Desulfobacterales bacterium (assembly GCA_013375375.1). Taxonomy (GTDB): domain Bacteria; phylum Desulfobacterota; class Desulfobacteria; order Desulfobacterales. The sequence continues at coordinate 3,494 of JABXJX010000040.1, forward strand.
TTAATACAAAAAAGGACCATGGGACTATATTTACCTTATGCCTCCCCTTGATATCCGCCCTTATGGAGGTCTTGCATGTGACGGCGCAGGGCACTTCACTCTTGGTACCGTTACAGGCCATTGTTGGAACGGAAAAATTCAAAAAAGAACGCGTCAAGGGCTTTGGGGCCCATGAAAGGGTATACCAGTTTCGGGGTGATTATATCCCTCTTATAGATATAACAGGGATTCTTAACTTAGATACGACTTCTACAAACGGCAACAGCTCTGCTCTTGTCTTTGTGGATACAGGGAGCAAGGCCTTTGGTATACCCGTGGACGAAGTCTTGGAGCCGCAACAGATTATCGTCAAGAGCCTGGAAACAAACTATCGTAGTGTCAAAGGACTTGCCGGTGCTACCATCTTGGGAGACGGCTCGGTCTCGCTTGTGCTGGATCTTCTGGGACTGGAGGAGATATTTTTCAAGAATTCCTTTAAAGGAGATGCTGCCCATGAAAGTGAAGAAGAGGATGAATCGGGCTAACTGGTTAATTTGTCTGGTATTTTTCGTTTTGATATGCGCCCCGGTTTGGGCACTGAATCCCAAACCAAGAACCTATGTGGGTTCTGATGCGTGTCAAGATTGCCATGAAACCGAATATAAAAACTTTCAGACCTATGCCAAGAAGGCCCACTCTTATGAAAGTATCAAGCGAATGAAAAAGGGACTCGAAGAGGCTGATTTTTGCAAGTGTTTCGAGTGTCACACCACCGGATACAAAAAACCGGGTGGGTTCCGCTCCGAACTTGAGACTCCCCACCTCAAGAATGCGGGTTGTGAGGTCTGCCACGGCCCGGGGAGCCTTCATGTTGAAACCGGAGAGCCAAAAGACATCAAGGGGAGCCTGACGGCCAAGGATTGCGAGGAATGTCACTGTGCAGAACGAGTGAAGGCATTTGATTATAAGCCCCTGATTTACGGGGGGGCCCACTGAGTTTATTGGGCTCATTGAGTTTCTGGTGGAGGTGAAACACATGACAAACGGGATAACTAAATTGCTGAAGAGAACCGGACTGCGCGTTAAGATTTTCGTGGCGACGATCATAGTGGTCGGGGTATTTACCGGGGTATCCCTTTATCAAAGCCTGTCTTCTTATACGCAGAGCGTCTTGAGCCTGGTAGCAGAATCGAGCCAAAGCCTGCTCGAAAATACCTATAGTGCCATCAAATATCCCATGTCAATTGGGGACAGCAAGACAGTTGAAAAACAGTTAAAGGACATCAAAGACCACATGGAAGGGGTTGAGGTCTATATATCGGATTTCCGCCAGATTCTTCACTACGCCTCGGAAGAAAGCCGCATTTATACCAACATCGCGCACTATTTATGGGAAAAAGAGACCAAAGAGGCACTTGCCGATGCGTTAAAAACAGGACAGCCACCTGAAAAGTCATTTACGGAAATCAAAGATCCGGACGCTTTCTTGATCACAATAAAACCCCTTTTGAATGAAAGCTCTTGTCATCACTGCCATGGCGCGGGTCAAAAAGTCCTGGGTGCCATGGTTGTCAAACACCCGGTAAAAGATGTTTATGCTGCTATTACCTCAACCAGAAATCGCCTGATTATGATCTCTGTCGTGGGGATTATCGGGATGATACTCGTTATAAACTTTCTGTTTAATCGATTAGTGACCAAGCGCATTCACTGGTTGGCGGAAAAGACGAGTCGGGTTTCAGCCGGAGATATCACGGTTGAAGTCCATGATGATTCGCAGGACTCCATTGGGTGGTTAACCGGGAATTTTAACCAGATGATCAGAAACATACGTGATCGTATGGAATATGCCAACAGCCTCAAGATAGGCATCTCAGATCCTTTTTTTATGGTCGATCCTGATATGAAGCTCACCTATATTAATGAGGCCGCTGCCGAACTTATGGGTTCTCGTGTTGAAGAGGTTCTGGGAAAGAAAACCTGTAGGGAGGTATTTAAAAGCAGTGTATGCGATACGGGATGTCCCGTGAAAAAGGCTATGGAAACCGGAGAAGCCACTATTGGTTCCAAGGTCACCATAAAAGATGTTAAGGGGAGGGAAATTCCTATTGTGACGAGTGCCGCGGCCCTGAGGGACTCTTCAGGCAAGATATTGGGCGGGTTTGAAATTATACGCGATATCACCAAAGAGGTTGAAGCGGAGTCCGTGCTCAGAGATTCTTACCTCAAGGAAGAAGAAGCAAAGAAGAAGCTACAGGGCAGAGTCGAAGGCCTCTCGGATATCTTGGCAAAGATTTCTGATGGGGACTTTACGGTAAAGGCCGAGGCGAGTGGTGAAAATGATGCGATGGACCAGCTGGTTCAGAAAACCAACAAAACAGTCGGGCATATGGAGGAACTCGTCGGCCAGACGAAAAGAGCCGCCCTTACAGTGGTCAATGGAGTTCGGCATATCTCGGAAGGGAACCAGGAACTTTCGCAGCGTACCCAGCAACAAGCGGCTACCGTGGAAGAGACAAGCGCAACCGTGGAACAACTTGTATCCAATATTAGCCAAAATACGGCTAACACCCAGCGGGCCGACAGCCTTTCAAAGGAGGCGGTGGCCGTGGCCATGGAGGGCGGAGAGACGGTTGAAAAGACTGCTCAGGCCATGACCGGTATGGCCGAGGGTAGCCGCAAGATAGTTGAAATGATGGATTTGATCAACGAAATAACCTTTCAGACAAACCTTCTTTCGATCAATGCCGCCGTGGAAGCGGCGCGGGCCGGGGAACAGGGACGGGGGTTTGCTGTTGTTGCAAACGAAGTGCGCAATCTTGCAAAGAGAAGCTCAGAGGCGTCCAAGGATATTCAAAATCTTGTCCGCGATATCATGGCTCAGGTTAATACAGGTAAAGAGTGGGTTGGCCAGTTAGAGAACGGATTTAAGAAGATTGTCCAGACCATTAAACAGGTTTCCGATGCCCTCAGCGAGGTCTCATTAGCTACCCAGGAAAGTTCAAGGGGAATCGAGCAAATCGGCCAGGCAGTGGACGAGATGGGTGATGTGATTGAACATAATTCATCATTAGTGGATGACCTGGCAGGTGCCACTGAAGTGCTTAACGAAAAAGCGGGCCTGCTGCAAGTTATGACCGACAAGTTCACCCTGCACGATCATGGCGAGATCGAAGTTGAAGGTTTCGATTTCAAAAAAAGTCTCCCGGTACCGAAAAAGGAGAGGCGAGGGACCAAACCGCCCACCACTAAATCTTTACGTGAGGAGCTGGTTGCCCAGCATCCCGCTGAAGAAAAACCTGAAGACCTGATAGAAAAAGAATTGGATGAAGAGTTTGAGGAATTCTAATGTCTGAAACTCAGGAATATGTCATTTTTTTAATAAGTGAACAGATATATGGAATTGAAATCCTCAAGATAAAAGAGGTTGTCAGTTATCGTAAGATTACACCCCTTCCCAACATGAAAGGGCTTATCAAGGGGATTATTAATCTAAGAGGAATTATTTTGCCCATCTTTGATTTAAGGGAAAAGTTTCACCTCCAGGAAACCCCTTACACTCCTTTTCATATTATCATTGTCCTGGAGATACTCGGAAGAGTCATGGGGGTTGTTGTAGATGAGATTTCGGACGTTGTGGAACTTTTTTCCGAGGAAGTTCAAGATACTTCCAATCTCCCACCTGGTATAAAAGCTGAATATATCCAAGGAATTGGGAAAAAAGAACATGAGCTTATCGTTTTGTTGAATGTAGATCAACTCTTAAGCCCTGAAGAGCTCGAAATCATAGATGCTGCCTGATCAGTACGGTCTACTCATATGGTCCCATACTTGTCGGAAGAAGAGTTTGAGTTGTTTAGACGTCTTATCAGGAAGCATGTCGGCATCTCTTTTTCCAGTGCAAAAAAGTTTACTTTGCAACGAAAGCTGACTTCCAGACTGAGTGGCTTGGGGTTAGAATCATATCGTGCGTATTATCACTATTTGCTACATGATAAAGAAGGCGGATGGGAACTCCGGCAGCTTATCAACGCTATTACGGTGGGCCAAACCGAATTTTTCAGGCACGTCAAACAGTTTGAACTTCTGGCCAACGTCGTACTACCTCAAATTGTAACACAGAAGAAAACTGCCAAAAAGTTGCGCATATGGTCCGCCGGGTGTGCGACAGGCCAGGAAGTTTACAGTATTGCAATGGTAGTGGACGACATGCTTGAAGATAGCAACGATTGGGACATTAAGATTTTGGCCACCGATATCGATACTGACGCCCTGAAATTTGCATATAAGGGTCTATATCCACAAGACTGTGTGCAACAGGTCCCGTCAGAATATCTCAGAAGATATTTTAAAAAGAGGGTTGGAAAAGATGCAGGGTTCTGCGTGGTCGGAAAAACTTTGAGAAAGAACATATTATTTCGAAGGCTCAATTTTATGCGCTCTGGTTTCTCTTTTAAGAGCGACATTATTTTTTGCCGAAACGTGATGATATATTTTGATACAGGGGTCAAAAAAAAGCTCATCAACAATTTTTTCAATGTCTTGGAACGAGATGGTTTCCTATGTCTTGGCCACGCGGAATCTTTAATCGGCATCGACGATCGCTTTGACCTGGTGAGCCGTTCCATATATAAAGTCAAAAAATAAGGGGAAATTTTGTATCGATTTTACAGCCGGAAACTGGAAAAAACCGTCGTGATGCTCATGGCGGGCGAGTATTTTGCGACTAAAAACGGCGAGGTACTTTACACTGTCGTCGGATCTTGTATTGCCGCCTGCATTTATGACAAGGAGAGGAAGATAGCGGGGATGAACCATTTCTTGCTTCCGGGAATGGTGCATCCTGATGAGATGCTGTCTGGTGAGGTCGGACGATATGGTATGTTTGCCATGGAGCTGTTAATCGGCGAGCTTATTAAATTGGGAGCACGCAGAGAGGGACTTCGGGCCAAGTTGTTCGGGGGCGGCAAGGTATTGAAATTTAGAGAGGGTAACGGCAATGTAACAGGATCCAATATTCGCTTTGCAAAAAAGTTTTTGGAACTGGAAGGTATCCCCACAACGAACGAAGATCTGGGGGGAAACGGCGGCAGAAAGATCTTGTTTTTTAGTGATAGTGAACGAGTCCTCTTGAAACGATTTGACGTAAGAGACGACAAACGATCATTAGAAGACGAAGAGGCTTACAAGAAAAGGATTTTCCAAAAACGATTGGCAAAATCACCTGTGATTCTATTTTAAGACATGAAATCAATCCGCGTGCTCATTGTCGACGATTCGCCCACTGTGCAATCGATTCTGACAAACATCCTATCAGGAGAACCTGATATTGAGGTGGTAGGGACTGCTTCGGATGCCTTTGAGGCAAAGGATTTGATCCTGAAAATAAGTCCCGACGTGATCACCCTGGATGTTGAGATGCCTCGAATAGATGGAATCACCTTCTTAAAACGCCTGATGAGCTTTCGTCCTCTCCCGGTGATCATGATCAGTTCATATACCCGCGAAAACAGTCTGCGTACCTTGGAAGCACTGGATGCCGGAGCAGTTGATTTTGTTGCTAAACCTACAGAGAATGCCAAGGCCGATCTTGTAAAACTGAAAGACGAGATTATCATGAAGGTAAGGGCGGCGGCACAGGCCAAAATCCAACGCTCTACACTATTTCCCAAATTCGTAGCACCTGTATCAACAGCAGAAATTAAGGCTTCGAACAAAATCATCGCCGTTGGGGCCTCATCCGGCGGCATTAACGCCATACAGAGACTGCTGGAGCCCCTTCCTTCGAATATAAATGGAATTGTCATAGTGCAACACATGCCGGCCCGCTTTACAAAGGTTTTTGCCCGACGGTTGGACACTTTGTTTCCCATGGACATCAAGGAGGCCGAGAACGGGGATCGCCTGGATAGAGGGAAGGTGCTTGTAGCGCCGGGAGGATCCCACATGGAGGTTGCCAAGGACCATAATGGATACTATGTTCAGCTGAATAACGGCCGACCAATAAAACGCCAGCGGCCTTCGGTAGATGTCTTGTTTCAATCGGTTGCACAGGCTGCTGGCAACAATGCCATTGGCGTACTCCTGACCGGAATGGGGGACGACGGGGCCGACGGCTTGCTCGCCATGAAGAAAGCCGGGGCTTTCACCGTTGCGCAGGATGAAACCACTTCGATGGTGTTCGGAATGCCCGGATCGGCTATCAAACGAGGTGCTGTTAAAGCAGTAGCTGCACTGGACAATATAGCAGGCATTCTTCTTTCGAGGCTTAAATCATGAAAGTGTTTATCGTGCGAACCCAAGAAACCCAAGAGACTACCCATGGCCAAGATACTCATTATAGATGATAGTCGATTAATTGCCCACGTGGCAAAGACTATCTTGACCAAAGGCGGACATGAAGTTTTTTTGGCTCAGGACGGCTTGGCCGGCCTGGAGGCGGCCAAAGCCCAACAACCGGATATAATCCTGTTGGACTTGATCATGCCCGTTATGGATGGCTACCAGGTGTGTGAACAATTAAAAAAGGAAGAAAGCACCAAGGAGATACCTATCATTATGCTTACGTCAAAGGCCGAACCCGCTGATAAGGTGAAGGGCCTGCAGATGGGGGCTTTAGACTATGTGACAAAACCCTTTGACGAAGGTGAGTTGGTAGCTCGTGTGAATATACAGTTACAATTGAAAGAACTATATGAAGCCCTTCAGGAGAAGAATCGGCAGCTTCAGGAGATGGCCAACCGAGACGGACTGACGGGCCTGTTCAACCACCGATATTTCCACGATCAGTTGTCAAAGGACTTTTTACGCGCCAGACGGTATCATGAGACGCTGTCTTGTGTTTTGTTGGACATAGACCATTTTAAAAAATTTAACGATACCTACGGCCATCAGACGGGTGATGTCGTATTGAGTACCCTGGGTCGTATAATCGAAGACTCGGTCAGAGACAGTGATTTGGCGGCCAGGTACGGGGGCGAAGAGTTTGCGCTCGTTTTATATCACACGGACGGGCCGGCCGCGCTTCATGTGTCCGAACGCCTCCGGCAGGCAGTGGAAGGTTGCGAGGTCGATGCTGAAGGAAAAACGTTGAATGTCACCATAAGCCTGGGGATTGCCACGTTTCCGCACGAGCAAATCCGCGATTCCAAAGAGTTGGTTGAATGTGCCGATAAGGCCTTGTATCAGGCCAAGGAAAACGGCCGAAACCGAGTAGAGGTTTTTGATAAGTGATTAAGCACTTTCTGATGCATGCTTACAAAACGCCGGCCAAAGAAGAGATTCAAAGAGTCAACCAGCTACAGCGCGATTTTTTCAGTAAGCTTATCCATGTGTTTGACCCCCCTTTACCAAAAGGCGTGCCGGAACGTCTCGAGAAGATCGTGGCATCCGCCAAGATAGCCAAGGGCGACGTTGTACTGGATGTGGGTACAGGTACAGGGATATTGATCCCCCTAATTCAAGCGTATGAGCCTGATGTCATCTTTGCCTGTGATATTTCGGAGATGATGCTGGTACACCTGCAAAACCAGTATCCGTATGCAAAGACGATCGCAGCGGACGTTCGAGATCTTGACCTGCCGGATCAAGGTATCGATATAGTGTTTCTAAACGCTTGTTATCCTAACATCGCGGATAAAAATAAGAGCTTTAGGAATATAAGCCGGATGATGAAACCAGGCGGTCACATGGTAATCAGCCACCCCATGGGGAGATCATTCATTGACTCATTGAAAAAAAATTCACCCTTCCCATTAGATGACTTTCCGGAAAAATCCGAGGGTAAAATCCTACTTGAGCCATATGGATTCGATATTCAAGAGTTTATTGACGAGTCAAAACTCTATATTCTGGTAGCCACAAAACAGCACAGAGGGTGACACCTGCCCAAGCCAAGATCACCAGCTATATTTTCGTGGTTCGTTTCGCATTACACAAAATCCATGATTTATGCGTTATTCCTGATAGTTTTGACGGTTTTCAGCATATGGGCTTACAAGGCCATGATCGATATTCGCCCCAAGGTGAATCGGCCCAAACTGCACAAGGACACCTATCATCTCATTGACGATCTGGAAGTGCGGCTCAAAGCACATGTTGCAGTCCTGGCCGAACAAATTGGGCCCAGAGATGTCTTTGTGCCGGAAAAACTGGATGCTGCTGCTGATTACATCTGTAGGTTCTGGGAAAAAGTGGGATACAAAGTAAATGATCAAACTTTTAGGGTCCAGGACATAGCATGTCATAACCTTGCTGTTGAAATCCCGGGAGAATCAAAGCCGGATGAGATCGTGCTTGTCGGTGCCCACTATGACACGGTCTCCTGGTCCCCAGGGGCAAATGACAACGGATCTGCTGTAGCAGCACTTCTTGAGCTGAGCCGACTCTTCAGCACAAAATCTACCAACAGAACCCTGCGCTTTGTGGCCTTTGCCAATGAGGAACCGCCCTTTTTTAAGACACGCTCCATGGGAAGCCTTGTTTATGCCAAAGAGTGTAGAAAGCGAAAAGAGAATATTGTAGCCATGGTTTGTCTTGAGACTATAGGTTACTACCGGGATGAACGCAAAACGCAAAAATATCCATTCCCCCTCAGTTCCTTTTATCCGGATAGGGGCAACTTTGTGGCCGTTGTGGGCAACCTCCGCTCAAAGCCGCTGGTCAGGTCCTTTAGCCGTAATTTCATGGAAGAAAGCGATTTCCTGGTTGAATGTGCGGCCATCTTCGGCTTCATTACAGGCATCGACTGGTCTGACCACTGGTCCTTTTGGCAATGCGGTTATCCTGCCATTATGATTACAGACACTGCTCTGTTTCGCTATCCTTACTACCATTCACCCGAGGACACACCGGACAAATTGGACTATCGTAGCCTAGCCAGGGTCACCCATGGTGTGTGTGTGGCGCTGGCAAGGATGGTGCTGACCGAATAAGCTCAAATCTGAACTTGATTTGTCATTTTATGGGACGATCCACACAGGATCTCGTGGCTTTTCGGCCCGCAATTGAAAAGGAGGTCAAAGGCAGAAAGGTCATGGATAAAATCTCCCCAGAGCTGCGGATAGACAGGGGAGGGCGGCCTGAAGAATCTTAACTGGATGCCTGCATAGGCAAACATGCTGGACTCAATATGTTTTTTTGTGGCTGCCTGGGCCAGATAGGCAGACGCCCGAGTCTTCCGACAAGTCTCCAACAAAAGCTCATTTCCTTTGGCAGAAATGCCCAAATCGGATTGCAAGATCAAAGGGGTGTCGATCCCAAGATTTTTTTTCAAGTATTGGAGTACCATTAGATTAAGATCAACGAGTCTTTCAAATTTTCGGGAAAACATTTCGTTGATAACATCTATATGGTCCCCGAAGTAAGGGGCATTGGCATAAGACGTTTTCAGGCTGGCAAGATGCTTTTCCCTCCAGTTGCCTTCATAACATATCCGCACCTGGTTAATTCGTTGCAGACCCATGCCTTTCTTCCATACCGGGATCGTGATCCACAGGGTGCCCTGGTCATTTTTGAAGCGATTTCTGGTGATCCACGTTGTTCGCAGAGGGAATTGAACGTCATCCAGGATAACCATCAGACCTGAAAGGTGGGCCTTGTAAAAAAACGCGGGAAAAGGACAGAAAAAGGGCTGATAGGTTGAAACGATCATATCACACTATTCTTATCTTCGGTACGATTTGTTGTCAATTATTCACTGATAGCACTCGTGAAAAACCAGAGAGCTCACGTCTTGGATCTTATGCGTTCCCCTATTACGGCCCAATGGGTCTTAAGATCTATTTGAGATAGCCAATCTTGATTAAATATGGTATATAAATCTGATATGAAAAATCGAGAAACATTCTTGTTGGCCACATCTTTTTGCTATCGGGAGATTTGGGATGAATAAAATCGGATTTGTTTCTACACGCATTGCCGGCACAGATGGCGTGACCCTTGAAACCTATAAGTGGTATCAGGTCCTTGAAAGGAACGGCTATAACTGCTACTTTTTTGCCGGAGAACTCGACACTCCGTCGGAGCGGTCCTTTTTAGAGCCCAAGGCCCATTTTGAAGACCCTGAAATACAGGAAATCCATTCCGCATGTTTTGGAACCACAACCCGCAAAAGATCTCTCTCTGCAAGGATTCAGGAGTTAAAGGACCACCTGAAGTTAAGGCTTTATGAGTTTTGCCGCGAATTTAATATTGAACTCCTAATCCCGGAAAATGTCTTGGCAATTCCAATGAATATCCCCCTGGGCCTGGCTCTCACAGAACTCATAGCTGAAACCGGGATGCCGACTGTGGCCCATCACCACGATTTTAGCTGGGAACGGAGACGCTTCCTCATCAATGCGGTTCAAGACTATCTTCAGTGTGCCTTCCCGCCGAACCTCCGGTGCGTGTGCCATGTAGTGATCAATTCCGCGGCCTCCCGGCAACTCAGCCACCGCAGGGGGATCAGCAACGTGATTGTTCCCAATGTCTTTGATTTTGCAAGTCCGCCTCCACCTGCTCCCAACGGCAAGTTGCTACGCGAGGAACTTGGTTTTGAAGATGATGATATCTTTGTCCTTCAGCCGACTCGCATTGTACCGCGTAAATGGATTGAGCGGGCCGTTGAGCTGATAGACCTCATGAAGCTAAAACGACCTCAATTGGTGGTCTCCCATGAATCCGGTGATGAGGGAGACCTGTATGCGAAAAGGGTGTTGGAATATGCACAACGTCTTGGCGTAGAAGTAGTATGCATCGGCGACAAAGTGGGCTCAGCCCACACTTTTCAGGCCAGATGTGACAAGAAATATAACATGGATGATGCCTACCAAAATGCCGACCTAGTGACCTATCCTTCCGGTTACGAAGGGTTTGGGAATGCCTTTCTGGAGGCTATCTACTTCAGGAAACCGATTGTGGTAAACCGATATTCGATCTTTGTCGAGGATATTGAACCCTGCGGATTTGAAGTCATCTCTTTTGAATCCTTTGTAACCCAAGAAATCCTTGATCGGATCAAACTATTTCTGGAACCGGAAAATTTAAAACACATGGCTGACATAAATTACAAACTGGGCAAAAGTTATTTCTCTTACGAAGTCCTGGAAAAGAGACTTCTCCCCCTGATCGAATCTTTCCGGTAGTCACTCTTTAGAAACAATCCGGAGCAGGCAATGGATAAATTACGTATCGGAATTCTGCATTACTCTTGCCCGCCGGTCGTTGGCGGTGTGGAAGAGATCCTCGGTCAGCAGGCCTCCATTTTTCACCGGATGGGGCATTCGGTTTCGGTCCTGGCCGGCATGGGCGAGGTCTACACTAAAGACTTTCCTGTACACATAGTACCGGCTTTGAGCTCCAAAAATGCCGGCATCATCAAGGCCCAGGAGGAATGCAAAAAAGGGCACCGGGTCGACTTAGAGCGGCCCATAAACAGGATTTATAAAATCCTGAAGGATTGGTCTCAAGGGCTTGATATTATCCTCGCACACAACGTGCTCCACATGCCGTTCAACCTTCCGCTGACACTGGCCTTGCGACGGGTGGCGGATTCTGAAGACGGACCGGTCTTGGTCAGCTGGGCCCACGATTCGCCTTATTTCCAACCCGATCCGCCGAAGTACTTGAACAGCCCCCCATGGTTGGTCCTTGAACACCCACACCCGAACATCCACTACGTAACCGTTTCAGAGTCGCGAGTAAGACTGTTTAAGAGATATTGCAGCGGGGCTCACTGGAAAGTCCTACACAATGGGATTGATCCGGCGCGCTTTTTCTATCTTGACCCGAAATCGGTTAGGTTATCGGAAGAACTTGACCTCTTTAACCGTGACCTTGTCGTGGTTCAACCCTCAAGGATCACGCCGCGGAAGAACTTAGAACTGTCGATCCACATCATCCGAGGGATCAAACTTATGGGCCACAACGTCCTTTTTATATTGACAGGGGCCTATGATCCCCATGAAGAACGAGCCGTGGCCTATTACCGGAGGCTCAGGTACTGGGTCAAGGAACTCGGCCTGCGGGACAACATTGCCGTGTTGGCGGAATACAGGTTTCGAAACGGGAAGAAATTGGTTCCGGACCGTGTCTTTATCCGGGATCTTTATCTCATGGCGGACCTGCTGCTCATGACAAGCAAGGATGAAGGCTTTGGGCTTCCGCTTTTAGAGGCGGGCATGATCAAGCTGCCCATAGCTTGTTCGGAAATACCGCCGTTCAAGGAGGTGGGCAAAGGGTTGTGCTTGTTTCAGCTCGATGATCCTCCCCTCTCTATTGCCGGGCGGATCATGGAATACCTGGCGCGCTCAAATACTCACAAAATGTTTCGGAATGTAATGCGCAAATATGTGTGGGATGTTGTTTGCAAGAATGAGGTCGTTCCGTTTTTGCGTGAGATCACCGGGAAGCCGATGGAAGATGGTAAGAAGTAATTACTAAGGCGAAACTTCTGTGTTCGACATTGGTTTGGGCTAACGATGTCTTTTCTTTCGTTCCGAGTCTCCCGGGCTGGTGTTTTTATTAACTTATCTGCGGTGGATTCTTGCCCCCTCCGCATTCTTTCGCAAGCGAAAGCTGCGGTTTCCCCCACAGATAAGTCACAAAAACACAGCGCCCTCCCGCCAGTCACTCCAGAAAAGACATCATTACCCCTTGTTTGCGATGTTGGATAGTTTTTAGTATAAGTTTAATAATGTCCGAAGAAATTGTTTGCCCCAGAAAAGGGAAAAACGATCCCGGTATTGGTCCTGTGGCAGTCATGGTGGCCATGGAAAAAGACCTGGCCCTGATGCGGCGATTTATGGGGATCAAGGGCAGGGCTGCGGCTAAAATTCTGACGAGCAGGTTGTATAAGGCAACATGCCGTCATCAAGACATTACTGTTGTGGGCCCCATGCTGGGTGCCCCACATGCGGTGATGATTCTGGAAAAGCTGATCGTTCTGGGGGCAAAGAAGTTCTTATTTTTGGGATGGTGCGGTTCAATCCGGAAAAGGGTGCAGATAGGGGACCTTGTGGTCCCTGACCGTGCAGTGATAGGGGAGGGGACATCCGGATATTACCCTATAAATAATGAATTCCCGAGACCGTCCGACAACACAATTAAGGCAATTGAGGAAGGCTTGGGAATGTGCTCCGTCCCTTTCCACAAAGGTTCTGTCTGGTCAACAGATGCCCCCTATCGGGAGACCAGGCAGAAGGTCCTTTCACTCCAAAACGAGGGCGTGCTCGGTGTGGATATGGAGCTTTCGGCACTGTTTGCCGCGGCCCGCTACCGGCAGGTTCAAATCGGAGCCATCCTTGTGGTCTCGGACGAACTCGGCTCGTTGCACTGGAGGCCCGGATTTTCAAGCAGCAAGTTTAAAAGGTCGCGCAAAAAAATAGCAGGGGCTATCCCTGTAATATGTCAAAAGCTATGAATGAAGATATTCGAAAGATGGCCGCCGAACTCAGAAAAGCCCTTCACCGGCACAATTATCTATACTATGTTTTGGATGATCCGGAGGTCTCTGATGCCAAATACGACCGTCTCATGCAGGAACTAATCGCCCTGGAGTCTGCGTATCCGGAATTGGTTGTACCTGATTCCCCTACACAGCGGGTAGGGGCACCACCTCTTGAAAAGTTTGAAACCGTGGCTCACACCATTCCGATGCTGAGCCTGGAAAACGCTTTTATCGAAGAAGAGATTCCGGCTTTTGACATGAAAGTACGGCGGTTCCTAAAGACGGATTCGCCGATCCTTTACACAGCGGAACCAAAAATGGATGGAGTCGCTGTGGAGCTCACATATGAAAATGGCCGGCTGGTTGAGGCCTCTACCAGGGGCGACGGATATACCGGTGAGCTCATTACCCATAATATCAGAACCATTAAGACGGTCCCACTGGCCCTCATCAGCACAGCC
>JABXJX010000041.1 GCA_013375375.1 Desulfobacterales bacterium
TATTTAGTGAGCAAGTCCGCCTCAGGCGGATCAAAAAGTTCATACAAAGGAGTGAAAAGGGGTTATGCAAAGGTCTCTCCTTATTGTATCATCCGGTACTTGTTGACAGATCAGTTAGCTATTAGATAACAAGTAATTGTTCACTGTGCCCAAGATCCATGAGCTATAAATTTGATTATTAACAAGGAAACCATGCCCCGTCAATCCTTGCAGGATATATTGCCCCTTATCCGGCGCCCAAGCCACTATCTGGGTACCGAGATCAATGCGCTGCAAAAGGATCCCGGGAAGATCCGGCTCCGGTTTGCCCTGGCCTTCCCCGACCTTTACGAGGTGGGGATGAGCCATGTCGGCATCCAGATCCTTTATCATATCCTGAACGCGCAACAGGCCGTTTCAGCGGAAAGGGTCTTTGCGCCCGGTGTGGACCTTGAGGCAAGGTTGCGGGCAGGGGGGATCCCCCTTTGTTCGCTTGAGGGCGGGGTGCGGCTTTCAGATTTTGATATTGTCGGCTTCAGCCTCCTGTATGAGCTTAATTTTACCAATATTTTGACCATGTTAGACCTGTCCGGCATACCGTTTTATGCCAAGGACCGCGATGAATCGCACCCCTTTGTCATTGCAGGCGGACCGTGCACCTTCAACCCGGAGCCCTTATCCGATTTTTTTGATGCCATGGTGGTCGGGGACGGCGAGGCAGCAGTCCTTGAGCTGGCGGATGCGTGGCTGGCATGGAAGGATTCCAGGGCGGACCGCGAGGCCCTTCTCAAGGCCTGGTCGAACCTTGAGGGGGTTTATGTACCTTTATTCTTCCGTGCAGGCACTGACTCCAGTGGGCTTCAGGTCGTGACGCCGCGATTTCCGGAATACAGTATTATCAGGAAGGCCCTGGTTGCAGACATTAACGAGGTCCCTTTTCCTGACCGCCCGGTGGTTCCTTTTGGAAGGCCGATCCACGACCGTCTGAGCTTAGAGGTCTGCCGGGGCTGCACGCGCGGGTGCCGTTTTTGCCAGGCAGGAATGATCTATCGACCTGTGCGGGAGCGCGCGCCCGGCAAGGTCCTCTCCCTGGCGGAGAAGGCCCTGGCCAACACGGGATATGAGGAGACCTCCCTCCTTTCCTTGAGCACGGGCGACTACAGCGCTGTCCAGATACTTGTCGAGAGGCTCATGAATCGATTGGCGCCCGAAAAGATTGCGGTTTCTCTCCCGTCGCTCAGGGTCGGTAGTCTCACGGCAGGGCTTATGGAGCAGATCAAGCGGGTACGAAAGACCGGCTTTACAGTGGCGCCGGAGGCCGGAAGCGAGCGCCTGCGCCGGGTCATCAACAAGGATGTCAGCGAGGAGGCCCTGGAAGAGTCTGTCCGGGATGCCTTCCGGCTGGGATGGCAGCTCATCAAGCTCTATTTTATGATAGGCCTTCCTACGGAGACCAGGGCAGACATAGAGGCTATTGTTGCGCTGGCAAAGCGGCTTCAGCAGGGTTGTTCGCGTAAGGGGAAAAAGGGTCGTATCACGGTGAGTGTTTCCACGTTTATCCCAAAGGCCCACACGCCGTTTCAGTGGTGCCCGCAGATCTCGCTGGAGGAGAGCAGGGATAAGATTAACATGCTTCGAGGCGAGCTAAAGGAGCGGGGGATCCGGCTCAAGTGGCAGAACCCCGAGATGAGTCTCCTTGAGGGGCTCTGGGCCAGGGGCGACAGGCGATTGGGCCGGCTGTTAGTGGAGGCCTACCGCGCGCGGTGCCGTTTTGACGGGTGGAGCGAGCACTTTCAATACAGACGATGGGTAGAGGCTGTTGAGGCCAGTGACGTGGATCTTGACTTTTACACAACCCGCGGCCGCGACCTCTCAGAACCCCTCCCCTGGGACCACATAGACTGCGGCGTTTCCAAGGAGTTTCACAAGCGTGAGTGGGAAAAGGCACTCAAGGGGAGCAAGACGCCGGACTGCCGGTATGGCGAGTGCGGCATGTGCGGTGTTTGCGACCTGAAGACCGTAAAGCCGGTTACATTTCAAGAAGAGACCGGCCTGAAAGGTGCGGACCGTCCAGAGAAAAAACCCAAGGACTTTGCGTACCAGAGACTTGAGGTCTCGTATGCCAAGCTCGGCCAGGCAAGATTTTTCGGGCACCTGGAGCTGGTCAAGATCTTCACCCGGGCCTTCAGGAGGGCGCGTATCCCCTTGAGATTCTCAAAGGGGTTTCGCCCTTCCCCAAAGATCTCCTTTGAATCCGCCCTTCCCGTGGGGATCGAGAGCCTGGAGGAGCGTTTTTCAGTGGAGGTGTTGCTTAGTGTTGCGCTCGGGACCGTGGTTGAGCGCCTCAACCAAGAGCTTCCAAACGGGCTCGAGATAATTGCTTGTAACAGGGTTCGTCAACGGTTGGCGGGGCCGGCGCCCGGGGCTGTTCGCTACACGGTGATCCTTAAAGAAGGCGTCTTTTCCGAATCCAGGCTAAAAGATTTCTTTAAAAGAGAGTCATGCCCGTTGACCAAGACGAACAGAAAGGGCCGTTCAAAGACGATCGATCTAAGGCCCATTGTAAAGAAACTTCGCCTCGTATCAACAAAGACAGCGGATATGGTCCTTGCGGTGCAGGGAGCAGATAGCGTCAGGCCCGCGGATGTGCTCGGTCATATCTTTGATCTTTCCGAAGAGACCCTACAGCTGGCCGCCGTTGTTAAGGGGGTAATGCCGTAACTCCGGGCCTTGGCAATGAACCAAAGATTGAAGCCCTGCCCCGGTTCTATTCTTGGCATTTGCCTATCGGCACGGAAAATGATATAAACTACAAAACTTGTCACGAGTTGGACAACAGCCAGTCAAGGTTTGACCCTAACCTTAGAGGGAGGTGCTGATTCATGAAGGTTACAGGTATTGACAATGAGATTGCCAAGCAGGTTAATGAGACGGCCCCCGCCCGGACTAAAGAATCTGCTGAGACGGCACCCGCTCCGGCCGATGTCCCCCCGGAGGCTGAAGAGGACGCAATTGTAAACCTGTCGCAGAGGTCAAAGGAGGTTCAAAAGGCCAAAGAGGTGATAGAATCCGAACCGGATGTTCGTTCCGAAAAAGTTCAGGACATCAAGAAGAAGATTGAAGACGGCACCTACGAGATCGATTACGAGAAAACGGCAGAAGGAATGCTGAAGGCCTTTTCCGAATAGATCATTTCATGCCGGTTCGCTTCTCTTGCTTAAGGTCAAGGGTTCGCAGACAAACCAACCGTGTAATACCTACGCATTTTGATTCCCGAAGACTGACAATACAGGTCGATTCTTAATAAAGTTTATGGGAGGCCTATAGAAAGATGTCACCAATTAATTGGAGCTCAGAAGACATAGAACGGATTTCCGAAAAAATTTCATCTTTGGTAACGTTCCTCAATCGAAACCACTTAACACTTGTACGATACCAATCCTGAAGGCCCCACAAGACAAAACTTGTTGAGGGCTATCAAGAGCCTGCATGCGATAACAGGCAGAATGATTTCGGTTGAAGAGCAAAGGGAATAACCAGTGTCAAGCCTAAAAATAAAGGTTTACAGCCATTGCAACATGGGGAAGAAAAGGGAGTCGGCCCTTGACATTGAACAAAAAGCAGGATGAGGTGAGGTTGTTGATTAAGGGGTTTAAAAGGCATGTCCAATGAGTTGACGGTTTTAACTGAGTTTGCTCGAAATTTGTTTAAGCATGCTTTTTTGCTGCTACCCTGGTTTGCCGGGAATTTTCAAGAGCGTACTTTCGAGGTAGAGGACTTCCATACAATATTGCCTTTTCTTAAGAGGATAAAAAAAGAAAAACCGCAGTTATTTGGAACACGTGAGGAGATGCGCAAGGCAAACAAGTCTCTTAGTTCCTTTTTTGATAAATTCAGGCCCGAGGGGGACTCTAAAGCGAACCAGGAGGCAGTCGAGCATTACATGGATGTCTGGAAGAACGCGTGGAAGAACCGAAAAAGCCTTCAGTTAAGGGGGCACGAAGTTAAGTTAATGAAATACTTTCATGAGATTTTCAGCGGATCTGATCACCTGCATTTACCTGAATTGCTCGGTATGGCACGTCTTATCGACAGGGAAACCGTGAAAGTCGCCCGTAAAGTGAGCATTCCAGGTGGATGGGAAGCCAAGAAAGCTTTTGTGGAAAAAACTGAAATGCTAAATTCTCAAAAGCAAAAGCTTTTTGGGAGTAGAGATATTACGGTCGAAACATGCAAGGAAATCCAGTCAAAGTATCCTGAGGAGTATAAGCATTATCAGCAGGTGGTAAGGAACCGCAAGCATGCCGGGCATCTTCGAATAATAGAGATATTCGATGAAGAGGGCTGGTTCACAACTGTTGATAGCGACGCGCTGATGGCTAAATTAAAGAAAGAAGGTCTTGAAGAATTTTTGCCCGGTACGTTCAGGGGTCGTTTGGGAGTTCAGCCATCAGGTTATCCTCTGACATTTTATACCGAATCCGGGCTGGAGCTTGAGGGGCCGCCGCTTAATGATGTGGTGATGAACGAGAACTATGGTAAAGAGGAAGAAGGGAAGGAATATATGATCCACCCGGTGGAGGATGGGACATTTTATTGTGAAACGACGGCGATGGTAGGTGAGAGCAAGGCTAAATATTATACACTTGAATATAAAAGACGGGCGCGTGAATTTAAATATGAAACGGTTCAAAAGCTTGCGGATAAAATCGATGATGTGCGTGGAAGGCTGACAAAGCATATTCATTCAAAACATCGTGATACGTGGGTAAGAGCACTTATTTGCCTGTTTATAGATGCGACATGTGCCCGAGTAGGAAACCCTGAGTCGGCTAAGGGTAAAAACAAGACTTACGGGGCAACCACACTTCTCACTAAAAAACATGTCCGTATAAATGACGGGGAGATCATAATCAGCTACAGGGGCAAGCATGATCAGCTGCAAAAGCATAAGTTTACGCTGGGCATTCCGGACGTGGGGAATATTGCATATCCACATGATTCATTGATTGCGGAAAAGCTGATGATCTTAATCAACGAAGAAAAGGAGCACCTTTTTACTCGTGCAGACGGAAAACCATATACACCGCAGCAGGTCAATGAATACTTTAAAACCGAAAAAGCAGGCGCGGCTAATGGACTGCCTGAAGGCGGCGCCGGCGCCCCGTGTACAGTGCATAATTTCAGGAATTACCATGCGACGAAAATGTTCATGGAATTTACCGAGAAATTTGGAAAAACCAGGAAGAACGTTACTTACGAGGATGTACTTGCGGCTTACCAGGGACGTTCAAAAACAAAGACAAAATCGGGTAAAACCGGTATCCTTGAAAAGATCGCTAAAAAGCTTGGCAATACGGTGTCGATCTGCAGGAAATCTTATATCGATCCCAAAGAGCAGTTATTTTTCTTTAAGCGCTGGGGTTATCGTCCGCCTGAATCTCTTATACGAGATGTGTTTTTAAATGAAAAAGATGATGAGGGAAACCAGGGTCAAACCTGAAAATAAAGGCTTACAGCTATTGCAACATGGAGGGGGAACTATCACACTTTCAGCATGATTCCTGTTACCGCATCCATTGCCATTGACGAAAACGAAATTACTTTCGATTTCATTCGGGCCTCCGGGCCTGGCGGCCAGAAGGTAAACAAAGTCGCCACGGCAGTCCAACTTCGCTTTGATGTGAGGAATTCCCCCAATCTGCCAGACAACGTGTGTTCCCGTCTGATTCAGTTGGCGGGTAGAAGAGTCAACGACGATGGCATTCTGATCATTGAGGCCAAGCGGTTCCGCACCCAGGAACGGAATCGACAAGATGCCCTGGATCGCCTTATCGGACTCATCCGAAAGGCCTCTAAAAAACCCAAGCCCCGCTTCAAAACGAGTCCTACGAGGGCATCCAGGGAACGGAAGCTGGCGGCAAAACGGCATCGCAGTCGTGTCAAGGGGATGCGCCGCCCTGTGGTTGCTTCTGACGATTAGGGGGGAGACGCAGGGACGCGGTAGATACTGTGTAATTTCTACACACTTTTTTCCGGGATTGTAACATTTTGTTACAGTCGTTTTTTATGGCCTAATATAAACGCTTGATATCATACGAAATGCCAATTATACATATATTGGTATAAATTTTGCTTGTATAAAAAGTTTCTAATCAATCTATCGTCGTTGTCCCAATTTTCCTTAAACCACCAAAACAAGCTTGTGAAGCCAAAAACATGAAAAAGATAGTTGATCAAAGAAAGCATAAACGATTTAAGGTCCAGGAAGATGTATTTGTCGCATTCAGGTCTCATTTAGCCAAGCTTGGGAATATTGTAGATATAAGCATGGGGGGGCTTGGTTTTCGCTATCTTGCCGATGAATATGAGTCAGACGGAGTAGTTGAACTATACATATTTTCGGCAAGTCGTGATTTCTATATGGATAAGGTGCCCTTTAAAATGATTTCTGATTTTGAAATGGTTAACGATGTCCCTTTCAGTTCTGTGATAATGAAGCGAAGCGGTATTCAATTTGGGGAGTTGACGGATAGACAGATATCCAGGCTTGAATACTTCATCCAGAACCACACCACGGGCGAATTGCAGGTAAACCAAGGCGGACGAAGGGATCAAGCTTGCTCTTGACCCTGGCCGTTCCCCTTCCGGAAAAAGTAAAGCCGGCTTTTATCAGCCGGCTTTACTTTTTTAGGCCTTGCCCCCTTGCCCCAATATGGAGCATTAGGGTTTACGCGGTCACGAACAAGTAGTACCGCAGCTGCCACAGGTCGATGGCGTACAGGAGGACGGGCTTGGCGCATCATTGATCTCAAGGACTTCTACTTCAAAGGTCAGCGTCTTGCCTGCCAGGGGGTGATTTAGATCCACTGTGATCTTCTCCTCGTCCGCATGCATTATCTTGGCCGGGAGCTGGCCGCCCTGAGGATTCCGGAGGGCCAAAACCTGACCGACCTGTGGGTCGAAGCCCTGAGGGAGTTCGGAGCGCATAAAACTTTGCTCCATGTCTTCATTCCGATGCCCGTAAGCGTCCCCAGGAGAAAGGGTAAAGGTTTTCTTTTCCTTTTCGGCCATACCTAAGAGTGCGTCCTCGAATCCCTTGATGACCCTGTCTGCTCCCACTTCCACTTCAATCGGATGGGCATTGCGGCTGGAATCGAATATATCCCCATTTTCCAGGGTGCCCGTGTAATCGACTTTTACAAAATGACCATTTTCAACTTTTTTCATGCTATACTCCCTCTAAGTTTGGATTGTATTCCTTATTTAAGGAAGCTAACAAATATTGCCACAAAGTCAACAAAAAGAAAAAGACAAGCATTTTTACACGAACTACCGAGAACGGGGTAGGGCCAAGCTACATTACTGATATCCATAGAAATTATCCCGAAATATGGGCTAATATTGGAAAGGACAATTCATTGAAAAGTCTCAAAGGAACAAGACCAAAAAGCGTTACACTGCAACTTGGCGAAAATTTCCGCAAACGAGACAAAAACTTATATCTACCATGAACTGGGTGAGATACGTGATACTGTTTTTGATCGTAACATATGGCGAGATATTATCTATACAGATTAACTGGTAGCGATCTCGGATCGTTTCCTCAATGTCCCAATTGCGGAGCCTACATATTGACCGAGGAAGCGGAATGAAGTTCCTCATCAAAAAAGTAAAGCCGGGGTGGGTTGCAGGGATATTGTGCGGTGTGCTCTTTATATTTCTTTTAGGCGTCCGCGTGGGCTTTTTCCGGAATGAGACTCCCCGCCCTTCGGCTGTCAAAAAAATATCTGAAAAAGAAACATGGATGAATATCTTCCAGCAGAACCAGAAGATAGGCTATGCTCACCGGCACTTTGCCCCCCGGGATAACGGGTATTCCCTTTCGGAATCTGCTTACATGCGGATCAACACCATGGGCATGGTACAGGATATCCATATCCGAACGAAGGGGAATCTTCATTCCGATTTTACCTTAGCTTCGTTTGATTTTGATCTGAGGTCCAGCCTGTTCCATTTTAAAACTCGTGGTAGGTTGGAAGGCACGACCCTCACTATTTTTATCGGTGAACAAAAGGTGGAGATCCCCATAGACAGCGACCTCTATCTAACTGCCGGGATTCTGGACGCAGCATGGGCATCAGGTCTGGAATTGAATCAGGCCAGAACATTCTTTGTCTTTGATCCAGCTACCATGGGACAGCAGCCTGTCCGTGTTACCCTGGTAGGAACCGAGGTCCTGGAGATCATGGGGCGCCAACAAAAGACAAAGAAGGTGTCTCTTGATTTTATGGGTGTTTCCCAGACGGCGTGGATAGGGGAAGGCGGAAGCGTTGTTGCCGAAGAGGGGTTTCTGGGAATAACTATCAAAAGGGTTTCTAAAAGTGAGGCTTTAAGCGGTCTGGATGTAACCGCAAGCCGGGATCTCACCGAAGTTGTCTCTGTTCCCTCCAATGTGCCCATAGGCCGGGCAGATGAACTTACACGGCTTCGGCTGAAAATAACCGGCATTAATGACAGGGTCTTTTTAAGCGGAGGACGGCAGATGTTTGAAAATGGGATATTGACCATCCTTAAGGAAGATCTTCTTAGCCTGTCCGGGTTTTCAGTCTCCGAACAAAAACGATTTCTAAAACCCACCCCCTTTATCCAATCCAACCATCCGCACATAAAAAACACGGTATCTGAAGTCGTGTCTCCAGGCGACTCTCCGGTGACTAAGGTCCAAAAACTTGTTGCCTGGGTGTATGAGAATATTGAAAAACGCCCTGTCCTGTCGGTCCCGAATGCCCTGGAGACCCTGGAAAGACGCATGGGAGACTGCAACGAACACGCAGTTCTTCTGGCTGCTTTGGCGCGGGCTGCCGGCATCCCCGCCCAGGTGGAGGCCGGCCTGGTCTATATGAAGGGCCGCTTTTACTATCACGCATGGAACGTTCTTTGTCTGGGCAGGTGGGTCACCGCTGATGCACTAATGGGTCAAATGCCCGCAGATGTAACACATATCCGCTTTGTACGCGGAGAACCCAGGCAGCAGATCGATTTAATGGGGGTAATAGGAAAAGTGAAGCTTGAAATTTTGATGACTTCGTAAAGAGCTATCAAAATTCGGAGCGGTCGAAATGATCCGGTTAAAAGGCCTATCAAAACACTACGGAAACATAAAAGCGGTAAACCGGCTCAATCTTTCTGTGTCCCCAGGGGAAATATTCGGATTCATCGGTCCCAATGGTGCGGGAAAGACCACCACCATACGGATGATGGGAGGCCTGCTGGCACCCACGGAGGGTTCTGTGATTATTGGCGGGGTAGACATGGCACGCCGACCGGAAAAGGCCAAGAAAAAGATAGGATTGATACCGGACCAACCATTCTTGTATGAGAAACTCACGGGCATGGAGTTTTTACAATTCACGGCAGATCTCTACGGTATCAAACAGGACGCTTTTGCGGAAAAGGCGGGAAAGTTTCTGAACATGTTTTCCCTTTTCGGCCGTGCCCATGAATTGATAGAATCCTATTCTCACGGCATGAAACAGCGTCTTGCCATTTCAGCGGCCCTGCTGCACGATCCCCCTGTTGTCATTGTGGACGAACCCATGGTTGGGCTTGACCCCCGAGGCATGAAAATGGTCAAGGATCTTTTTCGCACGCTTGCTGCACAAGGAACCACCATCTTCATGTCTACCCACACACTGAAATTGGCCGAAGACGTGTGCGATCGCATTGGGATCATCAATAAAGGTTTGTTGGTTGCCACGGGAACGCTCACTGATTTAAAACATGCAGCCGATATGGGAGAAGTGGATCTGGAACAGGTTTTTTTCCAGTTAACCGAGGAAGAGAGCGCCTCATGAGACAGGTGGTTTCCCTCTTAAGGCCCCGTTTATGGTCGTTCAAAAACCGGGGCCATGCAAAAAAAGGGGGGATCAGGTTTTTTGTTTTCGGAGGGATCGGTTTGTTTTTCTGGACCGGTATCTTTGCCGTATCCTATCGGGTCCTGGTCTATTTTCAACGGGTGGAGGACATTGGTGATATCCTTGCCTACAAACTCCTTTCCATGGTGCTGCTTACCTTTTTCTCACTTTTGATCTTCAGCTCCATACTCACCGCATTATCAAAGCTCTATTTGAGTAGAGACCTGTCCCTGGTTCATTCCCTGCCGGTTCCCAGGGAGAAAATTTTTCTCGCCAAGTGGATCGAAAGCACCCTGGACAGTTCATGGATGGTTATAGTCTATACCATTCCCGTTTTTATTTCCTATGCCATAGTGTACGAGTCAGGCCTTTTTTTCTATGCAAACATAGCCCTTGCTCTTTTCCCCTTATGCATCATAGCATCGGCTTTAAGCGCTCTGGTGGTCTTGGCGGCCGTGGTTATCCTTCCAGCAAGCCGAATCCGAAGTATTTTCGTGTTCCTGGGTTTTGCCGTGTTTATAATCCTCTATGTGGCCTTTCGCCTTTTGCGGCCGGAACGCCTGGTTAATCCCGAAGCTTGCTCATCGGTTCTCGTCTATCTCCGGAGTTTAAGTGCCCCGGCCTCTCCACTCCTTCCAAGCACCTGGGCCTTTGACAGCTTGAAGGCAGCACTTTCGGGAGATGTGCGGAATTCCCTTTTTCATGCGGCCTTGTCGTGGAGCGGAGCTGTTTTCTTGGCATTTGTAGCAGTATGGGCTGCCAAAGCCGTCTATTTCAGGGGATTTTCCAAAACCCAGGCCGCTTTGGCCAGGCCTTTCCAGACCCAAAGCAAAGGCCTTAACATATTCTTTTCCTTTTTACCCGGTCCGGCACGAGCAGTTGCAATAAAAGAGATAAAGACCTTTTGGAGGGACCAGACACAATGGTCGCAAATCTTTCTCGTGGGAGCGCTCATTGTCATCTATATTTATAATTTTTCGGTGCTTCCCCTGGAAAAATCTCCTATCCAAACCGCGTACCTGCAGAACCTTTTGTCCTTTTTGAATATGGCTCTGGCAGCCTTTGTACTTACGGCAGTGACAGCCCGCTTTGCCTTTCCGGCGGTCAGTATTGAGGGGAACTCCTTCTGGATTGTCCGCTCAGGCCCTATTTCGATTCGGGCCTTTTTATGGATCAAGTTATTTATCTATCTTGTTCCGCTTTTAATTCTATCCGAGATCCTGATCGTGGCCACCAACCTGCTTTTACACGTTACCCCTTTAATGATGTACCTTTCCGTGATCACCGTCTTTCTCTTGACACCGGGGGTGGTTGCAATGGGAATCGGTTTGGGGGCTGCCTATCCTGATTTCACATCGGAAAATCCGGCCCAGTCTGTCACCAGTTTCGGGGGACTGATGTTCATGATCCTGTCCGCTACCTATATCGGAACCGTCACCATCCTCGAAGCAGGTCCGGTCTACACGGTTTTCATGGCAGGTATAAGGGGACACGGTCTGTCGTATCTTCAGTGGGCGTGGGTGGTCGGGTCTTTTTCTGTAGCTTTTTTATTGAGCATACTGGCCATAGTTTTGCCCATGAGGTTTGGAAGGAAGAGACTGCTCGTTTCTCTCATTTAGCATCTTGATGTTATGCAGTGGTTATTAAGTAAATAAGTTTCCAGGCCTTTTTGAACATGTTTACAATTATTGCATTTAATGGTATGGGGCAGGTTAATTATATCTACAGGCTTTTGTTGGTTATAACAAAATAAGATATGAAAACACTTTATGATGAATGGCAAGAGTTCAAGCAAAAAGGTGATAACGAATGTCGTAATTCTTTAGTAGTGCGATACCTTCCCCTTGCAAAATACATAGCGTCAACTTTCCCAAAATCTAACCCGGGATTATACAGTTACGATGATATTGTCGGTTGGGCATGCATTGGGCTGATCAATGCAGTGGAGAGATTTGACCCGGATAAGGGAATAAAATTTGAAACATATGCAATATCAAGAATAAGGGGGGAGGTTATAGATAACCTTAGAAGATTGAGCTCCTCTTATTATTCAAGGAGGAAAGCAAGTCTTGATAAAGAGTATGAAGCACTATATCTTAAACTCGGCCGGTCCCCTGATGATTATGAAATGGCTGAACAACTCGAAATGGATGTCGAGAAATATAGAGATATGCTAACACGTCTTTTTCCAATTTATATCGTTTCCCTTGATGAAGTGATTGATATGGAGGGACATTTCCAGTCCGTATATGAAGCGACAGTCGCAAAGAGAGACTTTTCCTCCGTTCTTGAAATACGGGAGAAAAAGGACGCGCTTTCCAAGGTCATTCACAGCCTCCCTGAAAAAGAAAAGCAGATTGTAATACTTTATCATTATGAAGGTTTGACAATGAAGGAGATAGCAGAGATTTTAGACCTATCCCAAGGCAGAATATCCCAACTTCATACCCGGGCACTTTTACATTTAAAGAGCGAATTAAAGAAAATGGAGGATGTTTTCGATAATAGGAGCCGAGAAACAAAATGAAAATTTCCATCGAACAGTTGAAAAAAGCTTTTCAATACGCATCTTCCAAAAAGGGAGAAGCAACAAAGGTCCCCTTTTCCCCTGAAGAATTGCGCCTTTTAAAGGAAATGCTCAAACGGATGCCTGATAGCTCTGTCAGGCATCTTGATTATAGCAGGATAAGGGAAGAGTGTGAAAAAGTTTCATCTGAGGATGTAGCAGATAAACTTTTGGTGAGAAAGCTGGTTGATAAACTATTTGAGAAAATTAAGGAAGGCGAGGATTGACGAATAGAGACATGGAATCAGGTCGGGAAGATGATCCGGGCCTAAATATACGGTTCAAAAATAATAGTCAGGGGGAATTTTGGGGAACAATGAAATCCTGAATCGTTAGTATCGAGTGTACGGCTACGCCTTCCGCCTCTACGTTTTCCTTTCCGTTTTCTTCACATCGGTCAAGCAGAACAATTACCCCCAAGATCTCTAATCCATGATTTCTCGCTATTTTTATGGCTTTTATAGTTGAGCCGCCGGTAGTTAAAACATCATCAATAATGACCACCTTATCGGTTTTTTCTACATTTCCTTCTAGTTGAAGCTGCAACCCGTGTGGTTTAGGCTCCTTTCTTATTACAAACGCCTCTATAGGATTTTTTCTAAGGAATGATATAAGCGCTGCGGCAAAAGCGATGGGGTCGGCACCCATTGTAAGGCCGCCGACCGCTTTGGGTTTCAGGTTTAACTCTTGAATCTTGTCGAATACAAGGCTTCCGGTCAATACCTGTCCCTCAGAGGACATGGTTACGCGTTTCAGGTTGAAATAATAGCGGCTCATCTTCCCGGAAGATAAGGGAAAGGAGGCGGTATCGGATTTTTGGAATGATTTTTCGTTTATTAGGTCTATAATTTTTTGCTTATCATTCATTTTACTACTAATTAGAGCATAAAATTAAGATCGTTGCATACGAGCTTATTAGCCCATTAGTAAGTGGGTCTGGACCGTATGTTGAATATGGTGCCGTTGGGAAGGCTACCAAGCAATATTAAGTGACCTGATCTCAAAAAGAGATCCCCCTTGGCTGCCGACAGATAAAGCGGGCTGGCCGGCATGCCGGTTACTTACTGTTGAAAAACGCCCGGTATCCCTTATAGGTCATATAGATATCCGCCTTGCTTGCGATCTCAAAGGGAGAATGCATGGAAAGGAGCGGTGTTCCGCAGTCCAAGACCTCCATGCCGTAGACGGCCATAAACTTGGCAATTGTGCCGCCGCCCCCCTCATCGATCTTGCCTAATTCGCCGGTCTGCCAGACAACCCTGCTCTTGTTGAAGAGTTTTCTGATTTGCGCCAGGTACTCGGCATTCGCATCGCTTGAACCGAACTTTCCGCCGGAACCGGTAAACTTGGTGATACAGACGCCGTATCCTATCCTTGCCGCATTGCGCTTTTCGTGCACCTCCTGGTAATCCGGGTCGAGAGCGCAGTTCACATCGGCAGAGAGCGCCCTGGAGGACATCAGGCAGGACCTGAGGGCCTTCCCGCCGGCCTCCTCGCCGGTTATCTCAAGCAGATCTGCAGTAAAGTCTTCCAGAAAACGTGATTTCGCTCCCGTACTCCCATCGCTTCCGATCTCTTCCTTATCGATGAAAAGCGCCAGCGCGGTTGTCTGCGGGGCCTTTATTTCTCCTACAGCCTCAAGCGCGGCATGGGCACATACCCGATCGTCCTGGCCGTAGGCCCCTATAAGGGCCTGGTCCCAGCCCACATCGCGGGCCTTTCCCGCAGGTACGATCTCTATCTCGGAACTCACCAGGTCTTCTTCGACAAGGCCGTAGGTGGTGAAGAGGTAGTCAAGCATCGCAAGCTTGAATCGCTCTTCGGTTTCATCGTCGCCCATGGGGAGGCTGCCGATCAGGACATTCAGTTTTTCACCTTTAAAGGCTTCAGATACCTTTTTTTCGGCCTGGGCCTTTCGCGCAAGATGCGGCAGAAGATCGGAGATGGTAAAGACAGGGTCCTTGTCCGATTCGCCCACATGAAGGTCAAGATGGCTCCCGTCTTTTTTAAGAACCTTGCCGTGGATTGCCAGTGGTCGAGCCAGCCATTGATACTTCTTGATACCGCCATAGTAGTGAGTCTTCAGAAAGACGAGGTCTGTCTCTTCGTAGAGCGGGTTTTGCTTCAGGTCAAGCCGGGGCGCATCAATGTGAGACGCGATAAGGTTTACGCCCGAGACCAGGGGGCTTTTGCCGAGAACGGCCAAGGCAATGGACTTGTTCCTGTTGATCTTGTAAAATTTTTTTCCGCCCTTGGCCTTGGTGATATCCTTGAACCCTTTTTTCTTGGCAAAGGCCTCTATATGGCGCACAGCCTCACGTTCTGTCTTGGCGGAGTCGAGAAAACCCTTGTATTTTTCGGCAAACCCAAAGACCTTCTTTTTGTCTGCTGGTCCCAGGGCATCCCAAACAAGTTGCGGCTTGCGGGCGAGTCGTTTTCTGAGTTGGTCTATTTTTTTCTTGCTCAACTTGCCTTTCATGGCTCAACCTCCCGGGAATGGATTGTCGATTCCTTCTTTAATTTTTAGTATACGAATTTACGGTACGAGATACTAGTTTCGAATATACTTCTCATGGTCTTTGATGGCAGCCTTCACCCTCGCCATGGCATCTATATAAAGCGTGTTATTACCGTACCTGGCGGCCTTTTTATACATACTTCTTGCGATCTTAAGATTTTCCAAGTCACCGATATTTTCATGGGCCAGCCCCAGGTTATAGTGAGCCGCGGCGTTGTAAGGTTCTGCATTGATCACAACTTGCCAGGTCTCCATGGCTTCTTCCCACGCTCCCTTTTTGGCGAACTTGATGCCGCGTTTCACTACCTTGTGTGCGCCGATCCCGTACTTGCCGCCGTCATCGAATTTTACTGTCCTGGAAACCACGGTCGGGGATATTCTTGCAACAAGCTGGCCGGCGACTTTTTCTGAGAGTTCGTTTAATGTCTGATTAGGTGTCGGGAGTTCGCTCCATTTTCCCGTCGATGTTGCCTTGTCCTTGGTAGTCTCGGCCAATGAAGGTGAGGTTCCCTTTTCAAACTCCGGCTCTTCTGTTTTGTCCAGAGGACCATATTCCGTGTCGCCGCCAAACTTCTCTTTGTAGTTTTCCGTGGCCTTTCCTGCTGCGATGATCCGTCTGGTCCTAAGGTCAAATACCTTAAAGTCCACGGTCAGTGAGGCCTGCCGGATGACATAGGGCACAGGCCTGAGCACGGTGCGCTTGATCTCCACGTCCACCCACTGCCCTGAGATGTTCTTTTCCTTCTTATACATACCGGTACCTTCTTGTACCTGGACCTGATCAGTACCGCGAATGTCATTAATGTTGGCAGTCGCTCGTCCCGTGAAGACGCCGTCGGCATGTAAGTCCTTAAGAACGTGCAA
The DNA here is from genome assembly GCA_013375375.1 of Desulfobacterales bacterium. Lineage (GTDB taxonomy): Bacteria > Desulfobacterota > Desulfobacteria > Desulfobacterales. Next base: position 15,845 of record JABXJX010000041.1, read on the forward strand.
AAGCCTTGGGTCATCTACCTGATCGTAGATGACCTTGTCCAATACGTTTATCTGTGTGACATTGATGAGGTTGAAATGTTCAGTTTCGGCGAGCTTGTTGTAAAAATCACTCCGAACGGTCTCTCCATGCCTGCCGTCAAACTTGAGGACGGCCAGTGTTCGGATGCCGCCCATAGAAACTTCAGCCGGTTTAATACTCCATACCTTGGTCTCTATTGCACAGCCGGACCAGGCGGCCATGGCAACCAGCGCTACACCTAACCAAACCAATATCGAGCAGCCCGCATTATTTATTCTAAACAATATGATGCTTTTCAAGACTCCCATCTCGTTACTTGCTTTCAACGATTAATGTCACAGGCCCGTTGTTGACCAGCGACACGGTCATCTTCGCCTGGAACCGACCGGTGGCTACTGAGATGCCGTTCGATCTTGCTCTATAGATAAAATTCTCGTAGAGTTTTGCGGCCGTTTCCGGCGGGGCCGCCTCAACAAAGGACGGGCGCCGGCCTTTACGGCAGTCGCCCAGGAGGGTAAACTGGGAGACTACCAGCATTTCGCCGCCCGCATCAATTAGGGAGCGGTTCATTTTCCCGGCATCATCTTCAAAGATCCTCAGGTGCAGGATCTTGTCGGCCAGGTAATCCGCATCTTTTTCCTCATCAGACCGGGAAACACCCAGCAGCACAAGGAGTCCCGAGCCGATCCGCCCCACTGTTTGATCGTCGACGCGAACTTCGCACGATGTTACTCGCTGAACAACTGCTCGCACTTGATAAGCCTTGCCCAATGTATACGTTTACTATGAAGCCTTACAACAAATGTATTATCATCTATCACTTATACCCGTATCCCGCAACCGGAAACATTGTTTCTCGATCAATCGCAACAGATAGAGACCTTTACATAACCCCTTTTCACTCCTTTGTATGAACTTTTTGATCCGCCTGAGGCGGACTTGCTCACTAAATAGTGCGCTGGCAGTCAAGGGGGATCTTTTTTTGAGTCAGGTCAAATCTCGTCCTGCTTGTTAACGGCAGTGTAACGAACTTTAC
>JABXJX010000171.1 GCA_013375375.1 Desulfobacterales bacterium
AACAGCTCCAGCAAACAAACCGGTAGCATATATGAGACAAACTGATAGAAGGGCAAACCTATCTCGGTCCCGATCAGCATGTTGGGAAAATCGCCGACCATAGTGGAAGCCCCGCCAAGATTAGATGCAACTATCATACTGATCAGATACGGCTTGGGGTCGCAATCCAGATATCTGGACAACCTCAACACCATCGGTGCCATGAGCATAATGGTAGTAAGATTATTGACAACCAGAGAGAAAGCATATGTGACCAGACAGAAAAGCCACATTATCCGCCACGAATTACCACCGGTAGCAAGAGTTATCTTTTTGGCCAAGTATTCCAGCGCGCCGGCCTCTTCCAAGACACCGGCAATCAACTGCATCCCTACTATAAATATAAGAACATCGATTTTACCAAGCAGCGCAAAGGCCACTTTCTCTTGCTCATAAAAACCCAGGTGGTGGCCGGTTATAGCGATTACTATCGCACCAAGCACAAACAAAACAACGCGGTCAAAAACGTTTTTGTATACAAAATAGTACATCAGTACAAAAATTAGCACAACGAGCACGACCTCTGCCATGGAACCGCCGCCGGGTGGAACATACATGGGTTTGTCCCAATAGACAGTTATATTCTTTTGGCGTCCATCTCTCAAGACAGTCAACCTGATCTTATCCGTCTGGCAGAGCTGCGGGATCATTTCATTAAAGGAGGGTCTACCTGTTATTTTATGACCATTGATGCCTGTAATAACATCTCCGCGTTTTAAGCCGGCATGCTCAGCCGGTGAGTTGTTACGTATATGATTGACTACTTGCCCTCGTCCGTCCGGCACGGAAAGCTGTGCGGCAATCACCGGATTGACTGGCAGCATCTCTGTTCCCAACCAACTGGCAACCTCACTGGTGACGCCGTCAGTCCATTGGGGAATGGGTAATCTGTCCAGAAAATTCTTGGCCTGATTGATAGTAACAGCATAACTGAAAGAAGAAGAACCGCCCGGCGGCTGAACAAAAGGTAAAGCAAATCCGATTACCCGGCCCTGGATGTTTACCAAGGGGCCGCCTGCATTTTCCGATGTCATCGACACATCGGTTTGGAGCAAATCTCTGTATCTGACTTTTTTGATTCTCAAAGTTTGACGTGGTTTGGTAATTCTGCCGGTTTTTGTTGTTAACTCCCAATTTGCGGGAGTCCTTCTGCTGCCTAAAACGAAAACAGTATCGCCTCTTCCGATTTGCTCGGAATTGCCCAATTGTGCTGCCTCAAATTGCGGGCTTTGTGTTGTGCTTGAAGTATCTGCTTTTAGTAATGTTAGCTGTGTCTTTTTATCGGTGGTGATGACGTTTGCCTCGTATTTGTTGTCTTTGCGGTCGATTATATAAAGAGACTCGATATTGTCCGTCAAGGTTGCCGAGGTAAGAACGAGCCCGCGGGAATCAACAACAAGGGCGCAACCGATTACGCTGATGTGCGTATCCAGGTCTTTCTTAGATCGG
>JABXJX010000042.1 GCA_013375375.1 Desulfobacterales bacterium
GAGCACACCGAATACGAGCAGGATTCCGTGTACGGCAAACTCAACTATGAACTGGGCGATACAAGTCGCCTGAACTTTGCATACAGCTATGATGAGGGCCGTAACGCAGACCCCGTGTCTAATTACCCGGACTTCTGGGATGACATCTATCGCAGACGTACCTACCAGCGCCTTCTCTTTGAGACCTCGCCTACTGAGAGTCTTGACCTGGCTCTTGAGGGGCGTCACCATCGATTTTATAGCTGGATCGATGATGTCTACAGCGATCATAGAGAGATTTATTATGATTACATAGACGAGACCTGGGGTCTCAGCGCACGCATGAACTACGACATCTCTGACGCGAACCGGTTTACCCTCGGGTTTGATGAGGACTGGGGCCGATACCATTGGGTCTCTGAGGTCGAAAATGTAGACCTCGAGGGAAAGACCAGAAACTGGGCCACATATGCCAATGATACGTTTACTGTGGGAAATTTTTCCTTTAATGCCGGGATCCGCTACGACGATAATAGCGATTTTGGCAGTGAGTTCAGCCCGTCTGGTGGACTTGTCTATCGTATTCCAAGTTACAATGCCCTTGTCCGGACGCAGGTGGCCAAGGGCTATTCAGCCCCACGAGCCGACTGGGTGCACTTGCCGGTGGTTGGCAATCCGGACCTGGGCCCGGAGAAGTCGTTGAATTATCAGCTCGGAGGTGAAGTGCATCCCGTCAAATTCCTGCGACTCGAACTGAACCTTTTTCGGGCAGACATCACAGATTTTATCCGTTGGAATGAGGACGCTGAAAAGTATGAGAACATCGCCGAAGTCACCCGTCAAGGTATAGAAGGGAGCGTATCGGCCAACTTTGATTTCGGGCTGACCCTCTCATTCAGCGGGAGCTATGTTGATGTAAGAGATGAACAGACAAATGAGGTGATCAAGGACATCCCAAGGAGACTTTACAATCTCTCGGCCTCTTATACACATAAACAAATGGCACACTCTGTTGTGGGAAAATATGTCTATAACTATTCCAGCTATCCTGAGACGCGAGATAAGGTTTTTATCTTTGACTATCTCCTTAAGGCAAGCCTCCCGTTCCTTGAGCAGTACGGAAAGCCGACCCTCTTTGGCGCCGTGCACAATCTCACCAATTCCACCTACATCTACCGCTACGTCTTCCCCAAACCTGATCGCTGGTTTGAGGGCGGAGTAAGGTTTGAGTTTTAAACTTCTTCCTTAATCTTCGTCTTTCTATCGCTTTTTCATAAACCCTTTATCTGTCTGATGGCTGATCGGGTACGACCGATCAAGGAGGTGTGTATGTTATTTTATAATATTGTGGGGAAAAGCGAACCCATGTCAAGAATCTATGAACTGATCGAAATGGTCGCTCCTACCAGGGCCACGGTACTGATCGTCGGAGAAACCGGAACAGGAAAAGAGTTGATTGCCAGGGCGATCCACCATAACAGCGCCCGGAAAGACAAACCCTTTATTGCGGTCAACTGCTCGGCCATTGCCGATAATCTGTGGGAAAGCGAGATGTTCGGACACGAAAAAGGGGCCTTTACCGGGGCTATGGCCATGAAAAAAGGCCGGTTCGAGGTAGCTGATAAGGGAACTTTTTTTTTGATGAAGTCTCTGAAATGCCTAAGGCCCTTCAGGTCAAATTACTGCGGGTATTACAGGAGATGGCATTTGAACGGGTTGGAGGAACCAGGACCATCAAGGTGGATGTGCGGTTCATTGCGGCTGCCAATAAAGGCCTGAAGGAAGGCGTTCAGGAAGGGTGGTTCAGGGCGGATCTGTTTTATCGTCTGAATGTTATCAAGATTCAGCTTCCTCCCTTAAGAGACCATAAAAACGATATACCACCCCTAATTGATCATTTTATGGCAAAATATAGCCGTGAAAACAAAAAAGATATAGTAGGGATATCGAACGAGGCCCTTGAGGTCCTGATGAACCATTCTTTTCCAGGGAATATCAGGGAATTGGGAAACATCATCGAAAGGGCGGTTATCCTAACTAAAGGAACAGAAATTACCATTCAAGACCTTCCCGAAGAAATATCAAGCATGTCAGGGTCAGGGAGAGAAGATGATTCTTACTGCAGCGTTAAAAAAGACGAGCTCTTAGAGGTGCTAAAGAGGACTACCATATCTGATAATGGAGGGGCAGCAAAACATTGGCATAGTACCTTGAAGTGTACTACCATAGAAACAATCCATGAATTTCTTTTAAAGACGAACAAGAAGCCGTTTTCCAGGCTTGAGTTCGCAAGGTTCCTGAGTGACAGGGCCAAGTCCGATAGGAATAAGTATGGAACAGCAGGGAAATATCTTTTGATATTGAAAAAGAACCATGTCTGTGTTCATAATGCAAAAAAGGCAAATCAGTCCAGATACAGGCTTTCTGAGGTTTTTATGAGAGATGCTTAGATACTTGCGTTCGGCCATACTATTTATTTTTCTTATCGGTCTTATTCTTTCATGTGAAAAATCCGGGACTCCTTCCGCTTGGGAAAAACCAAAAGATGAAAATGTCCTTCGCTATGATGTGAGCTACCCTTTTGCCTCTTTGAATCCCACAGAGGTTGAAGCCTCCGGTTCAACCTATATTTTCCCCTTATTGTACAGTTATCTCTTTGTCCCGAATCACAACGGAAAACTCGAACCGGATCTGGCCTTGAAATGGACCTATGATCCCGAGAGTCTTACATGGACCATCTATCTTAGAAAAGACGCTATGTTCCACAACAAACAGCCTGTGACTTCAAAGGATGTAAGGTATACATTTGAACTGTGGCTTAAAAACATTCGCTCCTCGTTGTTTTCTTTAATAGACCGGATCTCTTTTTTATCACATACTGTTATCAGTATACGCCTTAAGAAAAATGATCCTGAGTTTCTTCAAAAGATCTGGGATATGGAGATTGTTCCCCATTCAAATGAAGGTAAGATCGATTTTTACAATCATCCCATCGGCTCCGGCCCGTTTAGATTCAAATACAGAAAAGGAGAAAATGAAGTCTGTGTTGAGGCAAATGAAGATTATTTTGATGGCCGCCCTTCAATCGATCGGGTCGCCTTCTATTTTCAGCCTGACAAAGAAAAGCAATGGACAAGGGTCCTTTCAGGAGAAACAGATATCGCACAGGAGATCTCCCCCAAGAACTATGAGATGATGAGACAGTATGAGATGAGATACTATTTTGATCTCTACCCCCTGAATTATTACACCATCCTCCTCTACAATACGACCGATCCCATTTTCTCCGATCCAAAGGTTCGGCTCGCCCTTTCCCATGCCATTGACAGGGATTATATAGTAAAGAGGGTCTTAAGGGGTTTTGGCAAGGTTGCGGTCGGCCCCATGGGTGTAAACTCTCCCTATCACAACCCTGAGCTAAAACCCATACCGTACAACCCGGAGAAGGGATTGAAGCTCCTTCAAGAAGCCGGTTGGTCCTATGACAATAAGGGCCGTTATCTTCACAGGGGTGGAAAATTCTTTGAATTTACTATCCTTGTCTTTAAAGAACATCAAATCGAAAAAAATGTTGCCCAATATCTACGACTTTGTCTTAATGATCTTGGCATCAAAGTCCACTTGCAATCCATTCCTTTCAAGGAACTTAGAAAAAGATACGTTAGAAACAATGAGTTTCAGGCCATCATAACAGAGTGTAAAGGTGTATGTCGTCATCCTGAAACCTTAAAGGAGCAATGGTCTCCTGATCTCTTCAAAAGATCTGAAGCCGGTTCTTTTGAGTATCCCCAGGTAACCCGCCTTATCTGTCAGGCCCTTGATGAAAAAGACCCGTTAAAACAAAAGAAACTCTTTTATAGGATAGACGCTCTGATCCGATCGCTCCAGCCCGGTACGTTTCTGTTTCATAAAACAGCCATAGACGTCATGTCCAAACGGTTCAAGATACCTTTCCCCTTTTCTCTCACACACGAAGGTATCTACCGCCTCAGGTATGCTTCCCTTGCTACAAGTTTAAACTTGTAGCGTCCCCTTTCAAACTTATCCTCAAAGGTTCAAACTCTTACCTTCTAAGAAGCCCTCTTCGTCGCTCGACCCACATAATCTTTCCTTGCAATAACAATCAGATAGATAGATTGCTCACAAAACACGAATAATGGCACGCATCCTGATAAGAATATTAATTCGAGCGCAGCGCGCAGCGTGAATCAGCAAATCCCATACCTTAAATCCATTAAGAAAGGAGGAATGCAATAATGAAACTGATTGTTATCAACAAGGGCACATACAGCGCCAGAAAGTCAGGAATGAGCTGCTGTAAGGCTGGTCCAGCTTCCCGCAATTAGCCTTATTCCTCCGGGCAGACCCGGTTTGCCCGGGGGATTCTCAAAGGAGATCACAACATGCCCCTTTTTAAGAAATCGAGATTCACTGTAGATGTTCCTGTTGAGAACAAAGGAGAAGAGATCATTGCCCTCTACCAGACCATGACAGGGGCCTTTGTTCTTATCCCTGAAAGGAATTGGTCTTATATACTCAGTGATCCCACAGTGCCGGCCGATCCTGCTGCCATAGATACGCTCTGTGAACAGGGATTCCTGGTCAAGGAGGGCGCTGACGAGACCATCCTGTTTGAAAACTGGAAGCAACAATACGTGCATGACTTCAGCACGTTGAGATCCAAGATCCTGGTAACCCGCAAATGTAATAACCGATGTCGCTACTGCATCCTCGATCCTGAAGCCAAGGAGATGTCCCCTGAGACGGCCCGGGCCATGGACAGGTTCTACATTGAGATCATCAAGGAAAAGAACCCTCAGAAAGTCGAAGATGACTACCTCGGAGGTGAGCCGCTCCTTAATTCCGAAATCATCCTGGAGAGTGCCGGCAGGCGCTTCTATTACTGCCAAGGCAGGGGGATCGAATATTGCTTTACCATGACCACCAACGGCACGCTCATCAGGCCGTCCATGATCTCGGACATGAAAGAGATCGGGCTGACAGGCATCCGGGTCAGTATGGCCGGGTCCGCCCGTGTTCACGATCTTCTGCGGCCTTCCAAAAACAACGGCAAGACCTACGAGGTGATCATGGAGAATCTGAAGGCTGTCTCCGGTCTGATCCCTATCGCCATCGAATGTCAATACGACAGCGGCGCACTCGATTTTCTGAGCATCCCGGAGATGCTGGATGATATCAGCAAGCGTAATATCGCTGTTGAAAACATCACCTTCACCCCCATCCTGGCGCGAAGGGGAGAAAACCCCTATGATTCCGGTATGGGCGACTACAGAATACTTCTCTATTTAATGCAAGAGGCCGGAAAACGGGGGTATCCCAAGGATGATCAGGATGAAGAGGCCCCATCCAACGCCTGTATAGCTGATTTTCGATCCAGGTTTGTCTTTGATACCGACGGTTCGATCATCCCCTGCCCGTCCATGCAAGGCGGGGAAATGGCCTATGGACACGTAACCAAAGGGATCGACTTTGTCTTAGAGTCACAACTCTTAAAACGAAGATTACCAGACAGATGCCTCAATGAATGCCCCATTCTGCCCGTCTGCATGGGAGGGTGCCGCATGCAGGCCCTGGTTCATCAGAAAGATTTTAACGGAATCGATTGTCATTACGATACCTATCGTTTCTTTCTCGAACATTACATCAGGGAAAGGGCCTCAGCGGTCTCCTCTCAGGAAGCAAATATCAGTCTGAAAGAAGCAGCGTGAGGTGGATTGACCGGTTTCATCCGAAATACCTGATCATATCAGCCGATCTTCTATCGGATCTGGGAAATCAGTTCGTACAACTGACCCTGCTTGACTTGCTGATCTTTAAAGGGGAGAGCGCCTTATCCAATCTGGTGGTGCTGTGCGTACTTGAGCAGGCGCCTTCTATTTTCCTGAGCCCTTTTGCGGGCCTGTGGATTGATCGGACAGGGGGAAGAAAGTGGCTCATTATCGTCAATCTAAGCAAATGTCTTTTGGTCGGCATACTTGTCTTTAAATCATACCTGTGGGTCATCTTTCCTGCCTATCTTTGCTTTATAATCTGCTCGCTCTTCTTCAACATCGGGCGACTCTCCTTGACCCCCATATTGATACCCAGGGATGAGCTTATCTCTTTTAACTCGCTCAATGAAAGGGTATCGCTTGCCGGCAGGATATTCGGCCCGTGGCTCATCGGCTGTATCGTTTTGAAAACAGGCCATGGGGTCGCTTTAGGACTGGCCGGGCTTCTTTTCGCACTCTCGGCCTGCTCCATCTACGGGCTCCCGAAGCTTCTTCAACCAGCCCAGGGAGCAGCCAACCATCTAAGGCAAAGTAAAGGTCTAAGACCTTTGCTTTTTAAGTACACAGAGCCTCTTAGGGGCAATCACAATCTCAAGTCATATTTTATTATCTTTGGATTTGTCCTTCTTGGAGGCGGTGTCTTAAATATTGGCCTTCCCATCTTTTTTAAGACAAATCTCGGGAGAGATATTGCTGATTGGGGATTGATCCTGTCTGGATTTCAGGCTGGTTCCTGTCTGGCTACCTTTCTGCTGCCGCGTTGTTCATCGACCTTCAGACACCAAACCATCCTTGCCTTCACCTTTTTGATCCTCGGTGGGGCAATGGCCCTCCTCGGCCAACTCACGGCCTACATCCAGATTGCCCTGCTCATGATCCTGTTTGGCTGCTGCTTTACCTTAATACATATCTTTTTGGAAAGCCTCATCCAGCAAAACAGCCCGAAGACCCATATTGGAAAAACCATATCATTGTTATCAACCTACAAAGGAGCATGCTATTTGGGGACCATATTAATCAGTGCGTTTGTGTTAAAAATATGGGGGCCCCAATCCCTCCTATTGATCTGCTCTTTAATTATGGTATCAGCATCCTTTGCAATGTCCGTTAACACCAAATCTCCTTTACAATAATTAAAGAATCTTTTATACGTCCACCATGGTAGCCCCTTTATTTCAATGCAACGGACTACGGACAAATGACAACTGACTCAATAAAAAAGACAAAATTAATCTACAAGTTCCTCCTTTTTATCCTCCCCCTCCTTATTATATCCATCGTCACCACCAGTGTCATCCTTTCCTGGACAACCTATAACTACTTCCTGAAAACAATAAACCAGGATTACAGAAATATCATCAAAAGCTCGGCCGGCGAGATTCGACTTTACATGAAAAATGCTCAACAGAGTTTAGAAGCCCTCGCCTTGGCAATGGCTGCCACCAAAATCGATGGATGGCAAAAAGAGATGGCCCTCACAGCCTTCAATCATGCGGCTGTTGAATTTATGTCTGTCTCTTTGATTTCCTTAGAAGGAAAGGAGATCGTATCTACCGGTCGGGAAGGGGGCGAGATAACCTTTAGCCAAAGCGAAGTCTTTAAGAAAGTACTTATGGGTGAAAACGCTATCTCAAATGTCATGCTGACCAAAGATAATATCCCTTACATCCATATAGCCGCACCTGTACTGAGCCTGGGCAAAGCAAGAGAGGTCCTTTGGGGCGAATTAAACCTCAAGTCCGTTTGGGATGTGCTGGAGGGGGTCACTATCGGTCGTACAGGTCAGGTGTACATCATGGATTTATCAGGACGATATATAGGGCACCGGCAGATTGATCGTGTAGTAACAACCCCTCCGGCAGCAAAACCAAATATACTCAAAGAACTTCGCGAATCAGATACGCCGGTGGGATGGATCGAGGAGAAAGACGGGACCAGGCTCTATTGTTTGGGAGTCCATATTCTGGACCTCAATTGGGTGATTGTCTTGAGCCAGCCCTGTCCGGAGATCTACGCATATATATATCGGAATATTTATTGGGCAGTCTTTATAACCTGTTTAATCTGCCTTGCAGCTATCCTCCTCGGCTGGAATCGCATAAAGCACTTCTTGATCCCGATTCACACACTGCACCGTCAGGTTCAACGAATAGGCCGAGGCGACCTGGACCAAAAGGTCTCTGTTGAATCGCGAGACGAGATCGGCGATCTGGCTCTGGCCTTTAATGAGATGACGGATTCGCTTAAGAAATTCATAAGCCGGGAAGTGGAGACTGCCAAGGAGCTTGCCCATGCTAGGAATCTGGCCATGCTCGGTTCCGCTTCAAGCAAGGTGACCCATGAGGTGGGAAACCTCCTGAACAACCTTGGGATGGCCCTGTCTACACTGAAGAACGACGCACTTAGTCAGAAAGGGGTAGCAACGCTTGAGATACTGAAGAAAGAATCAGGACGAGTAAGGGAGTTCATCCATAACTTCTTACAATTTGCCAAAAAGCCGGAGCTCCGTTTGAATAGGACATCAATAGACTCAATTATAAGAGAGGTCTTATTTATCCACCAGCCTGATGCTGAAAAAAGAGGAATCCACCTTGAACTCAATTGGCCATCAAACCTGCCTACAGTCAATATAGACATACGCCTTATCTACCAGGTCATCAATAACCTGATCAAAAATGGTCTCGAAGCCATGACTGATTCGGGAAAGATACGTATTGAAGGAAAGGTTGAGAGAGAGCACCTTCTGATTACAATAGAAGATACGGGGCCCGGGATAGAACCCGATGCATTGGACAGGATATTCGATCCGTTTTTTACAACCAAGGGCAAAAACGGGACCGGCCTTGGATTGTCAATAGTCAAAACTATTATGGGGGCTCATCGCGGGGCCATTGAATGCCGGAGCGAGTTGGGGAAAGGAACAACGTTTAGCCTGCGCCTCCCTTTGCATTAAGACCATCATCCAATTTCTACTCTGTTTATGCTTCTAGACCTTTGCATAACCTCTTTTCACTCCTTTTTATGAAATGTTCGTGTTAGGAGGAAGAAGGCGCTACGATCACCTTGAGGTATTTCGGCACCACCTCCAGACGAAACGGGGTGGTGGTCATGAAGTCTCCGTCGGCATATAGGTCCATGGGTTTCATAGATTGTACATACACGGCTCCAGCTCGATGCAAAGTGATTTCTTCGCTGTTTAAATGAGCGCCCTTGTAAACCGAAGGAAAAATAGAAAGGATTTTCCACCTTGGCATCTTTCTAACAACACAGATATCTAATGAGGCGTCATCTGATACCGCCTGTGGGGTAATCATCATACCCCGAGCGTATGTTCTGGTATTGCCGAAGGCGACAAGGAAAATATCTCCAAAATATCTGTGCCCGTCAAATCTAAGCTCTACGGTCTTCGGCTTATACGAAACAAACTTCAATATACCGCCCATAATGTGCAACAAAAACGGATTCGACCCATCTTTTCTTTTCCTGCCGGCAAATGCAGCCACCTCAGCATCAAACCCAAGGCATCCTACGCCCGCAAAGAACCTGTCATCGTTGACCCTAACCAAGTCTATCTCTTTTACTCGTCTTTCTTTGATAATAGCGCAAGCAAGATTTATATCTTTGCTTATTCCCATGTTGGTCGCAAAATCGTTGCCAGTGCCCAGGGGTACAATCCCCATGGCAGTCTCTGTGCCCGCTATCCCATTTATAAGCTCATTTACAGTCCCGTCACCCCCACAGGCAATAAAGGTTTTGTGTCCCCGAGCAGCGAGTTCGCTCGCCACCCGCGTGATATGGCCGGGATATTGGCTGGTCATCACATTACATACTACCCCTGCCTCACGGAGCTTATGTACCACTGTACGATACTTTTTGCTACATTTGCCGCCACCTGCAATAGGATTGACGAAAATATTTGCAGATGGTGATTTTTTGAGGCTCCCTGTCCGCCCAGGCGGACCTGAGGCGGACAGGGAATTTTCGACTGTAAGGAAGTTTGCCATTTTTAGATTCGCTCGCTATCGCAGTTCAACTGACGATCTTTTTAATTTTATCTGCTTTGTCTTTGATTTTTTTGGCCTGCCGTATACCAGGGATCTGGTCAATAACTTTATCGGCCAGTTTGCCCTCAAGGGATTTTTTCTCTGATGCCGAGGTCTCAGCTCCTTCTGTCTTTTCCGCCGATTCCTTAACTCCGCTCAACTCCTTTTTGATGTTGCGGACCTCCTTCACCGTCTTGCCAAGCCCCGCCCCTATCCCTGGGAGACGCTTGGCCCCAAAAAAGAGCAGGATAAGCAAAGCAATTATGATCAATTCCGGTAAACCTAATCCGAACATGGGTGCCTCCTTGAAAGCCTTGAAAAACTTCTTTTCACTTATTGGACCGAGCTTTTAAATTTATACCACAGGGACACACGAAGTCAAGATCAGGTCACTTCAAGTCCTTTTGGATCTACCCTCGCATCGAGCAGCTTCGCGTCCTCCCTTTCGGACAATATATCAATCCACTCCGGCCTTAAGTTGCCGATATTCTCTTCTTCTCCCAAGGCCCAGATGCAGCCCCCGCCACCAGAGCCCGTAAATCTTGCCCCGCAACCATGGGCCAGGGCTTTGTCGACGAGTGCTATGCCTATCTCATCAAATACCTCGGGCGTCATTTTTCTTCTTATTTCAACTTCCTTATTCACGGCGCGCACAGCCGCACCCCAATCCTTCACGGTCACGGCCTGAACAAATTCGTTTGTGCAGGAAACAATCTCAGTCCAAAGATCCCTTGCTCTACCTCGCACAAACTGGTCGATCCACTTGCCGTTGATGTCCTGTGATTCATGAGGCACGCCACAGTATGCAAGCAAAAGGCGAGTCTCCAGTATGGTGTAGTCCTCTTTTGTCAAGATCTCCGTTCCCTTGAAAGGGGGGGCCTCCGGCTCGCCGGGCCAATACCACGCATGGACTCCTCCATAAGCTGCGGCCAGTTGATCCTGTAGCCCACAAGAAATACCGGCGACCGCCTCCTCGATGGCGTGGGCCAAGAGCACGATTTGTTCTGTGCTCATCCGGGGAGCGCCCTCGCCTGCTAACGCCTTTGACAGAGCCCCTATTAAGGCGACAGCAGCCGTAGAAGAGCCCCCAAGGGCGCTTCTTGGGGGAGACTCGGAGGCTATCTCGATATGCACTCCCTCCGCCCTGAAATAGGTTGCAATGGCAAAAATTAGACCTAATGGACCGCTGAACGGGGCGTTGTCGGCCGGGTGTGCCTCGGTTATAAAGCCTCTTGAAGAGACCTGTACCTGACCCGAGCTGAACGGTAGAAGCCGTACCCTGGTCTTCATATCAAGGGCAATGTTGAAGGTACACGGGGAAAGGTGATGCAGCGGATAATAAAAGGTCTTGATATCAAGGGTTCCGCCACAATCGATCCTGCAGGCGGCAGAAGCCGTTACAGGGCTTGATTCCAGGAAGTTCTTTAATGTTTTCATGGCAAAAGCTTTCTTGAAGAGTCGTAACAGTTTGGGTGTCGGTTATTACGAACAGTCAAATTTGCTTTGATTTAACAGTCTGAAATATATCTGTCAATGAGAGCATTACCAGTTTGTTAGATAACTGATTACTTGAGGCTTTCTCATTGAAACCACTTGACAAAATCGACGGGTTCTTATAGGGAGGCTTTGTACTCGGGTAAATTTACATATTATGTCCGTGCGTGAGGATACGGCCTGGCCTCACTCCAATTCGTTTTTTCACTGGAAACAAATCATGAAAGGAGAGGTGTATGAACATCTTAGCTTTTGGACCAAACGGCAGTGGCAAGGGGACGCAAGGGGCAATCGTCAAGGAAAAATACGACATTGCCCACATTGAATCAGGCGCAATCTTCAGAGAAAACATCTCCAAGGGTACTGAACTCGGTGCCAAGGCCAAAGAATATATTGACCGCGGAGATCTGGTGCCCGACGAAATCACCATCCCAATGATCTTGGACCGTTTAAAACAAGACGATTGCAAAAACGGCTGGCTCCTTGACGGATTTCCCAGAAACAAAAATCAGGCGATAAAGCTCGACGATGCCCTCAAGACCGCGGGCCTTGACCTGGATGTGGTTATTGAAGTCGTACTGGATCGTCAAATTGCCAAGAACCGCATCATGGGTCGCCGGCTCTGCGCCAATGACAATAACCATCCGAACAACATTTTCATCGATGCCATAAAACCAAACGGAGACAAGTGCCGTGTTTGCGGCGGAGACCTTTCGGCGCGCTCTGATGATCAGGACGAAGGCGCTATCGATAAACGCCACAGCATTTACTACGATACGGATACCGGCACGCTTGCCTCTTCCTATTATTTCAAAGACCTTGCTGAAAAAGAGGACAAGATCAAATATATAACCCTTGACGGGGCTCCAGGCGTCCAAGAGGTAACAGCCGAGCTTATGTCAAAACTCTAAGATCCGTAGTCTGAAGTTAACGTCTTTCGTCTATCGGTTGCGCTGCTCGTTACGTTTTTCGTCTATCGGTTGCGTCATTTTTAAAAACCCTGGCCCAGACCGGTTCTTTTATATGGCATCGTTTATTGTTCTGGTGTCGCACCAGGGCGGGCCGTTCAACGTAAATCGAGCACCGACACGAAGTGAAGCTCTGCGCTAAACGAGCTGCGCAACCGCAACCCTTTGACGAATACTTGCAAGGCATCCACCGAGTCGTGATACTGTGAGTCTTCCACCTTTATGAAAAGCAAAAGATTCTGGACCGTCCTCTTTGCGTTAGTCTTTTTAATATCCATCCTGTTTCAGTCTCGACTTCCAATCGCCAAAGGCCTCGGTGGTTTTCTTGCCAAGAGGGATCCACTTGAAAAATGTGAGGTGATCTTTGCACCATCAAGCCGCATAGAGACAAATTTCGCCTATGCCGTACATTTGCTCAAAGAGGGATGGGGCGACCGGTTGGTCGTAACCACTTCAAGGCTCGCCCCTTTGAAGAAAAGGTTCCTGGAAACCTACGGACTGACGAATTGCTTGGAAGTTTCGATTTTGCGACATGTATTTCAAGAGGAAAAGCTTCCCATGGAAAAGCTCGCAATTCTCAAAGATTCAACAAGCAGCTTTGCCGATTGCAAGCTCCTTCAAGCCCACTGGGAAAAGCGCCCCTTTCGATCACTCATCGTTGTGACCGATGCGCCGCATGCCCGCCGCTTCAGAATAGTCTTGGACAAAGTCTTTGGAGATGTGGATGTAAAAATCCTCTCATGCCCTTCCTTTCCAGACAGACCACTTGAGGACTTCTTTGCTGATGAAGAGGATTATGTTATGTATGTCTTATCAGAATACGTAAAGATCGTTGCCTATGCCCTGAAGTACGGCTTTGGGAATTAACGATTGGGGATTGATTATCGCCAATCATCAATCCTCAACAGTTTCCTCCAGTTGATCACCTTCGGCCACCTCCCCCACAAGTGCTTCGAATAGAATGATCAAATCCTCGTTGGTCTTTCGAAGTCTTTTCGACAGAGCCCGGCCAATAGCCCTGGTGACCATCAGTCCAAGCCTGGGGTCCTCTTCACCCAAACGGCTGAAGTCGTCACGATTGATCACCAGGAGCTCGCAATCTGTTTCGGCAACCACGGAAGCCGAGCGGAGTTCCTCGTCCATGAGTGCCAACTCTCCGAAGAAGACATCCTCATTATTTGCCAGCGTAACGATAGTAAAGACATCATTATCAAGGGTACGTTTGAGGATACACACAGTCCCTTTGTTCAAGATGTAGAGCTCGCTTCCCTCCTCACCCTCGGTAATGACGTGATTGCCCGCCTTACAGCGCTGGACGGAAACGATCCCTGCCAGCCTGGCCAGCCTTTCTTTGTCATCTTTAATATCTTTAAACAATTCGATCTTTCTTAACTTTTCAATGATAGGTCTTTCATCCATAGCCTTGTCCTGCCCAATCATGATCGTATCAGGATGGCCCGGGAGTAAGGTTTGATCTTGTAATCCGAGCCGGGATTAAACACAGGCTGGTTACCCTGTAGCTTCTTCACCTCTTGCAGGTTGGCAACCAACTGGGAGAGATCAGGTGTCCGTTGTGCCATGCGCAGAGCTTCTTTCTTGCGCTTATAGATGTTTCCCGTATTTTCAAGAACGCCTATTAAAACGCCCTTTTCAGACTCTATAAAATGACGGCTGAGGCTGGCGAACGTGTCTCCCACAAATTGAGCCGGAAACTCCTTTGTCACTAAGTGGTTCTGTTCCATATCGAGAAGGTCGCGGATAATATGGGTAACTCCGGAGGCTGCCGAGGCGTTGGCCAGTAGAAGTTGATTGTGATGTCGGGCCGGGAATATTTCGTCGCAGTGGACACTTCGCAGATAGCGCTCGAATTTGGAATCAATCAATTCCACACATGTGTAAATATCCCTGGAAATCGACTTGATCGTTATAACGGTCATGACGGTTCGCGAGTCGGCCTCTTGAGCAGAATAGTCAACGTTGCTGTCGGCCAGAATCAGCACCTTGGCTGCACGCTTGATATTGGCCCGATGGAGAACCGCTTCATCCACATAGTCGCCCCGGACAAAACCTATGTTTTCCAACTCCGGTAAGGATCGAAGATTTTCCACCATGGCCGGTTTTACTGTGCTGACCAGCACGATGTCATCGGAAGCCAATCCCGGATTGACCTTTAGGATATCTATCAGAAGGTTGGGCATCTCATCCTTCCAGCCACATATCACCAAGTGCCGTCTAAGTCTTTTTTGAGTAGCCAAGCCGGTTCCCTCCTTTATTTTCCATTCTACCAGCCATGATGCAATCTTGCCGGTTACAATACTCGCCACGCCGACGCCAAGTATTATCACCATAATACCTATCGCCCGTCCGGCGGCGGTTTCGGGCACCCTATCGCCATAGCCCACGGTAGATGCTGTAACGATGGTCCACCAAATGACGTCACCAAAATCCCGAAAACCCTCGTTCATGTCACGCTCGAAAATCAGTACGCCTGCGGACGTGAGGGAAAAAACCAGGATGATAGTGAGAACGACCGGCCATGTCCGGTTCCTCAAAAACCACCGCCACAGCCGTGCCAGCGTAGGAAAATACTCCTTGCCGACATCTCGCCTTCCCCGCTTTGACTGCTTTTTCTTTTTGGGGCTCATCCAGGCTTGCCTAAGGTTTTCATAATAGTCCACCGCAGAGGCGCAAAGACCGCTGAGTTACGCTTTCTTTGATCTTTTTTATCATGACCGTGAACTTTGTCAATACAAGAGTCGTTCACAGTAAGACAAAGCGGCAAATCCGCTTCTTGACCCCCTTTCTGACCTTGCGGTAACCATCCCAGGAAAGGCCAAAATAATTAAGAAGTTGACGAAACTGGTAATCATCCATAAGCTAAAGGTCTTTGAAACCAGAGCAAAGATAACAAATCATACCAGACGCTCAAACTAAATGAAAGAAGCGTCAGATTCTGTGCGAACAAAGATGGAAGACCTAAGGAATAATCGGATACCCAAAGAGATCAAAACCATTCATCTCATCGCTGTTTGCGGCACGGGGATGGGAGCACTGGCCGGCATGCTCAAAGAAGCCGGATTTGAGGTAACCGGCTCGGATCATCATGTCTATCCTCCCATGAGCACCTTCCTTTCCGAACAGGGCATCCGGGTCGCTAATGGATTTCGGCCTGAGAACCTTTCTCATCGGCCGGATCTTGTCGTCGTCGGCAACGCCGTGTCAAAGGATAATCCGGAGGTAGAGGCAATGTTTGAAATGGCACTCCCCTTTTGCTCACTTCCACAGGCCCTGAATCGATTCTTTATCCATAGTAAAGGAGCCCTGGTCGTAACAGGAACACACGGAAAGACCACAATCTCGGCCTTGCTGGCCTGGGTCTTAGCCACGGCCGGCCTTGATCCTGGTTTTATGGTGGGAGGAATCCTGAAAAATTTTAATCGCAATTACAATATAGGAACCGGGACTTACTTTGTCGTAGAAGGAGACGAATACGATACGGCCTTCTTTGACAAAGGGCCGAAATTTCTCCACTACACACCATCCCGTGCGATTCTCACCACCGTGGAATTTGACCACGCCGACATCTACCAGGACTTAAGCCATGTAAAAAAGGCCTTTTCCGAATTTGTTGCAGCCATGCCGGAAGAAGCCCTCCTCGTCGGCTACGACGGCGACCCCATCGTAAGAGAGCTTGCCGGCAAGGCCCCCTGCTGGACGGCATTGTACGGCACAGGTGAAAGATCCCCCTGGCGCATTGAAAATGTGCGCTTTGATCCGCCCTGGAGTCGTTTTGAAGTCATAAGACGTGGAAAGCTCTTCGGGGTGTTTCAAATACCTCTCATGGGTCGCCACAATCTCTTGAATGCCCTGGCCGTCATTTCAGTGGCCGAGGATTTAAGGATACCAACAGATATTGTCGCCAGGGCACTTGAGACCTTTGAGGGGATCAAGCGTCGCCAGGAGGTGCGTGGAATCAAGAAAGGGATCACAATCATAGACGATTTTGCTCATCACCCTACCGAGGTCAGGGAAACCCTTGCCGCAGCCCGTGCCTTTCACGCAAAGACCAGGATTGTCGCCGTCTTTGAACCAAGAACCAATTCGAGCATGCGAAATGTTTTTCAAAAAGTATATACCGGGTCTTTTGATGATGCAGACCTGATCTGCATCAGAAAACCTCCGCTGCTGGACAAGATACCGGCCGAGGAATGGTTTTCATCAGAGGAGTTGGTCCAAGATCTGAAAAACCAGGGAAAAGAGGCATACTATTTTCCGGATACAGAGGCTATCATCGACCATCTGGTAAAGGTTGCAGAGCCTAAAGATGTGATCCTGATCATGTCCAACGGCGGGTTTGACAACATTCACGAAAGGTTGTTGGAAAGGCTGTAAATCTGGAAAAACGAAGGGTCTCCGCCAAGCCGTTCCAAGAAACATGCCACCCACTGAACTGAGTAAGCTTTATGAGCGCACGGCTCGGCTAACCACAACCATAACCACCAGAGAAAGAATAATAGGGAGTATACTCAAGTACTGTGGGCCAAGCAGATGCTGCAAAAGGGTCTCGCCGTTGCTTGTGAGAACTACCTTCAAAAAGATCCCGCCGCGAATCTTCCCTAA
>JABXJX010000172.1 GCA_013375375.1 Desulfobacterales bacterium
TTCTAAGAACTAATTTGTTGCCTTTTAATGTTGATAATCACTTCACTTTCAATGACGGCGGCACAGCACAGGATTTACATGCTCAATCTTTTTATCTTTAAAACAAACTCACTGTCGTAATTCCTAATATACACTCAGTATCACGGCTTTATGATTTTACCATATGCGATATATTTCTTTATCAGCTCTTTTACTTTATCCTGATCTTCCGTAAAGAACTTCTTGTGCAATTCGATTACTAAATCCAGATGTTTGCCAATAAATTTGGTGGAAAAGCGGGGGTTTTGGATATCATCTTCGTCCCACTTCACCTTCAGCTTGTTTTCGTCGGCGTATATGGTACCACGCACCCAGCATACAGGGCAGTAAACTTCAGATAAGTTCCCCGGCACCTTCAGTACGTTGCAATGGCAAACAGGGCAGGATGCCTCTGTTTCATCGCCGACATATTTAACCTTTTCCATCGGCATCATTAGCGCCTTAGCCACGTTTTGTCCTAATTGTCCGGCCCGCTTAAGGTATTTTCCCTCCATCAGGACTGCACCTGGCCGCGGAACAAAATTCACCTGCATCTGGTCAACCAGCTTGCGGGTATGCTGGACAAAAATATTAATCGAAGTAAGACCTAAAGGAGTCCACTCGGGTTCACCGCCACCAACGCAAATAATGCCGCCCACCCTTCTTTTCTCAGTAATTTCAGGATGCCTGAACATGGTTGGCAGCATTCTTTCGTGAATTGCCTCAAAGTATGAATTGGCTCTTAAATGATATACCGGGGCACTGACTATTAAGGCGCAATCTTCCACTAAAATCTTATCCAAAATCCACGGAACATCATCGTCTGTGATGGCACACCTTGGTTCTTTGCCTCTTCCCAGCGCTATAGTGCATGCTTCGCAGCCCTTACATGGTTTTACTCTCAGCTCCATAGCACGGATTATTTCAGATTGCACACCCAGCTCTTCAGCTGCCATCAAAGCCTCTTTTAAAAGTATCTCGCAGTTGCCGTTTACTCTACCACATGATAAGCCGATTATCTTTTTCTTCTTCGTTTGAGCCATTTCTTCTAACCCCTTTACTGTTACTTAGCATTATATGACCAACTACTAGGGACTGCTTCCTGGAATTATGGGTAGCAGTAAATACGATGGGTATTTTTCATTATGGTAGATTTTATGTAATGACGTTTTACTGCTGCATACACGGCAACTTTCATGATACCCTCCTGGCTTCATTTAAAAAAGGCCAGTCGGCGGACCACCGCCAGGCAGACCTAGGCGCTCTCGCCAATACATAAGGCTGATTTTCCATTCTCCGTTCTCTCTTACATACTCATTATTATAGAATCCCTGTACCCAGAATAGCGACTGTCCGGTGCGGGGGTAGAAATACATCATGTACAGTAGCCATTT
>JABXJX010000043.1 GCA_013375375.1 Desulfobacterales bacterium
TATGGCCCACGAGGGCCTGAGCCGCCAGTTTAAGAAACGCCAAGTGCGGAAACTATACCTTGCCCTCGTCTATGGAAAAATGAAAGAGCCGGCCGGGGTTATCAATTTGCCTATAGGCCGCCATCCCTTCAATCGAAAAAAAATGTCCACAAAGAGCCGACGGAGTCGATCTACAGAGACCCACTGGAAGATCAAAGAATCGTTTTCCGGTGTAACACTCCTTGAAATCGATTTGACTACCGGGCGTACACACCAGGTTCGTGTCCACTGCGCGGCCATAGATCATCCAGTGGTAGGAGACGCTACATACGGAGGGAGAAGAAGGTGGAAGGACCTTCCCCCGGGGCCTATACAAGATATCCTTAAGGGGATACGCCGGCAGATGCTCCACGCCTGGCAGATTAGATTCTTGCATCCCCGAACAGGTGAATCGATGAGTTTTAAATCCCCCCTTGCCGAGGACATGGCCGCTGTGTTGGACTCTCTGCGCACCCTTCGGTAAGCACCCTGGTATTGGTTTGATGGTGTGATGCCTCTAGGAAGAAAGGTAATGGATAGATCGCCATCAGCATGGGGAGTTATCATCTAATGATGTCAAACAGGATCTGAATTCACGGTGGGATTTCCGGTAGGGCGCTTGATCTCCTCAAATATTACTTCAATAATCTTAGGGAGCTTGGCTCTTACCTCGGGTGAGAGCTCCATGCTCATGTCCAGGGATTTGGGTTCAACCCCGATGATCGTGGTTTCAGGAGTTTTGCCGACGAGTTCTGCAAGATGCACCACCTCCAGAATGCCGATCTGGTGAACCGAGGTCTTGTACGCATCAGGATATGAAGGCGCATTCTTGATATCAAAACGGTAGATCGAACCAGGGGCCTCCCCGGCCTTTACCGCATCAACAACGATAAGGCGGTCCGCTTTTGTTACCACATTCATAAGACGAAAGCCGTCGGTACCCCCTTCCACCACCTCTACCCCGTCAGGCAGGTCCATCTCCATCATCTTGTTGGCTACATGCACGCCTACGCCTTCGTCTGAGAGCAGCAGGTTGCCTACTCCCAAGACGACAATATGCTTGAGGGGGGCATTGCTGCCCCCCCCAACTTGTTTGGAGTTCTCAGATTGGTTAAGATCGGTCATTCCACGAGGAATTTCTTGATTTCGTTTGTCTTTGGATCGATTAGGTGGATGGCACAGGCCAGACAGGGATCAAAGGAACGGACTATGCGAACCACATTGATCGGATTGTTCGGATCCGGTACCGGCGCTCCTATCAGGGCTTGTTCATATGGTCCCCTCCGCTTTTTCTCACACCTGGGTGATGCGTTCCAGGTTGAAGGTACCACCATTTGATAGTTGGCGATCTTTTTGTTCTTGATCTTAACCCAATGACCCAGGGCACCGCGTGGCGCCTCATAGAACCCGGCTCCCGTACCATTGGCTGGGGGTTCCCAGTGCCTTGTATCGTGGATCTTGAATCTGCGCTTGGTTATTTCGGAAAGGAGCTGATCCAGCCACTTGTAGCAAGCATCCACTACCAGCTTTGTCTCAATGGCCCGGGCCGCATGACGCGCCACTACACCCGGCTTTGCCCCCTTTGCGACCAATCCGAGCACATCCGGGTTCTTGGCTACCAGCATCCGAGCAAGCGGCCCCACTTCCATCGGCTTCCCATTGTATCGAGGGGCCTTGACAAATGAATAAGCATTCCTTTTGTCAAGATCAAATACCTGCTTTCCCCTGTATGGATGCTTGGGCCCATCCTTCTTGTACCAACCATATTTCACGGATTCCGTGACCTTCTTGTGATTAAATCGGCCAATCTTAATGTCGGCAGGATTCAGTCCTTCGATAACACCGGCCGGAAAGACAAGCTTGCTACCCCCCTTATCCAACTGTAACGCTCCATAAGAGAGATAATTATAATGGCCGCCGCCCAGACCTATCTTGGCCAGTGGAAACAGAGGCCCGGTACCGAATGCAAGTACGTCCGGGATATAGACCTCGTTGATGAACTTGGCCTGCTCATCCAGCATGGCGCGGAACATAGCCACCTGGTTCACGTCAGGCAACTGCGTAAAGCCCCCCACTACGATACTCTGGTAATGGGGCGTCCTGCCGCCAAAGATGGCGCCCATGTTCCGGGCCTTGGCGTGAATGGCAAGGGCATCTACGTAGTGCTTGACCGCCGAGATCACCACGTCCGGATCCCTGACACAGAATTCGTCCGGCTTATACCTCGGTGTTAGGGGGAATGTATCCTTTGCCTTGACTAAACCGACCACCTTATCCTTCACGGCGTTTAAGGCCTTGTCCTTGCCCTTATATGCGGCCACGGCCATGATATCGATATAGTCTAACGCGCTGAGGTGGTAAAAGTGGAGGACATGATCGTAGATATATTCTGCGCCCATGGCAAGGTTTCTTAAGAGCGTGCCTCCCCAGGGAACCCTGGCCCCAAAGGCTTTATCCAGCGCATACGAGGATGCAATCTGATGAACACTGTAGCACACACCACAGAGGCGGCTGGTTACAAAAGGGGCATCCCTTGGGTCTCTTCCCTGAAGAAGTGCCTCGATACCGCGTGCCATGGTGCCGCTGCTCCACGCATCTTTGACCTTACCGTTTTCGACTTCAACTGTTATCTTGAGGTGACCCTCAATCCTTGTTACCGGATCAACAACGATCTTTTTCCCCATTTATACCACCTCCTTTCCTACCTTTTCCTCTTGTGGCGGGATCAGGCCGGCCTTCTTTCGGGCCATAATGTTGCGGGAACGCTTGCTCTCGGCCGTGTAAAGAGGGCTCATCTCAGAATAAAATCCCGGCTCGGAGCACCCCATGCACCCAGCCCCGCAGTCGATACAGAAGTTCAGCCCGTCGTTCCACCTGCGCACAGGACAGTCCGAATAGGTATCCGGTCCTTTACAGCCTTTCTGGTACAAACACCAATTCTTTTGGGCAGGATCGTTCCAGTCGGTCAGGAACTGCTCATTGTCAAAATAGGATCGCCGCCTGCAGTTGTCGTGGATAAGTTCTCCAAAATACATCTTTGGACGGCCTATCTTGTCAAGAGGTGGAACTTTTTTGGTGGTTAGATAGTACAGGATGGTACCGATCAGGTGATCGCAATGCACCGGGCAGGTGGGAAGATTGATGACCGGTTTGTTCTTGATGATCTTATTGACACCCACAGCGCCGGTCGGGCCGGCTGCCGGGATGCCTCCGTATGTGGCACAGGCACCAACCGCAATAATAGCGGCCGCCTTTGCCCCTGCCTCTTTTACTATCTTCCTGAATGGGCGGCCCCCTACCATGCAAAACCGGTCATCGGCCGTGGGGATTGATCCTTCTATACACAATACATACCCGCCTGCCTTAACGGTTTTGTGATAGGCCGCTTCCGCCACATGCCCTGAACCCGCCATAATGGCCTCATGATATCTGACCGATACCCTGTCTAAGACCATCTGAGCAAAGGGCGGGTTAAGTGAGCCGGAAAATGAAATCGAGCACCCGGCGCAATCCTGGCCTTCAAGCCAGATAACCGGAGGCTTTTTGCGGGCAGCGGCAAGGGCCTCCGTGACCTTGGTTGCAAACTCAAGCTCTGAAAGGCCCAAGACGGCTGCTGCCGCGGTACAGTACTTCATGAAATCTCTGCGCGATATGTTTTCGAGTAGCCTGTTCACGTTGAACCTCCTTTCATAGGATTGTTATACGTTGATTGCTACTGTCTGAGTAATCGCTTGGATCGGCCCGCTCAACGCCCTTTAGGGCGCGAGAGGTTTCATACCACCACCTTTCTGGGCAAGTTTGTTATCCATAGGCTGTTTATGTCCGAATCTCATCACTATAATTCGGCTTAACAGTGGGGAATCTTTAGAGGTAGAGATATTTTTTTGATTATGGCAGGCAAATCTTGTCTCTCGTACCATAATTTTTGATACCGCTTTTGAGCAAAAGATAATAATTTCAGCGAGTTATCTAAAATTCCAAGAATACGAATTTACGTTACGAGACACTAAATACAAAACGCGTACGGCTGGATAACTGTTGAGAGCTTTGCATAACCTCTTTGAGCGGCAATTATGAACTTTTTTGGGCACCCATCCGGGCGAAGCGAACGGCCCACGCCAGTGGGCAAATCCTAAACTGTTTGATCCGCCTCAGGCGGAGAGTTTTTAGGATTTAGTGAGCAAGTCCATGGATGGGTCAAAAAGTTCATACAAAGAAGTGAAAAGGGGTTGTGCAAAGGTCTCGTCCTTATCTAAGTGATTTGTGAGGTTACTTTCTTATACTTATTTTTGTATTATAATCATATAAAATCAAAAAAGTCAAAAAAAATATCCGGTTACCCACATCGAGCAACCGGATATTTTTGTCGTGTAAAGAATTTCCCTTATTATTATCGCACTAAATCGTCATTATAGCAGGTAAGGCAGCATCGCATACAACGGTCGGCCTCT
Organism: Desulfobacterales bacterium; assembly: GCA_013375375.1. Taxonomy (GTDB): domain Bacteria; phylum Desulfobacterota; class Desulfobacteria; order Desulfobacterales. The sequence goes on from JABXJX010000043.1 coordinate 4,470, forward strand.
TTGAGGGCATCTTCCTCTGTAACCGTCAAGTCCACCTCAGCATAGGTGTGGTTCCTTTCGTAAGAACCCGGCTCAAGCTCGGGCTGGCCGATCCTCCCCTTTTTTTCAATGCCTTCGATACTGTCAAAGATAGTGCCTGGTATATGACCGGTCATACGTCTCGAGTCCACGCGAAGCCTGGTCTCAGGAAATGCCATTTCCTCTCCCATCAGGTATTTGTGTATACCTCTTGCAGCTCGTCTGCCGCCTCCGATGGCTGCGACCAAAAGCCCGGGCGGTCCCGCAGAGTCCCCGCTTGAAAATACATAAGGGATATCACTCTGATGCGTATCGAGATTAACAACAATGGAACCCTTCTTCGTTTCGATCCTGGTTACTGACCCTTTTTCTTGGTCTGCAAACGCAGAATCCGTGGTCTGACCAATGGCCAGGATAAAATTGTCAAGCGGCAGCACGGTTTCAGAGCCCTTGATTGGCACCGGCTTCTGACGGCCGCTGGCATCGGGTTCTCCAAGCTCATTTTTCAGGTATTCAATCCCGGTTAGGTTTCCTTCATCATCAATAACGAATTTGGTTGGGGTGCACAAAGTGATAAATTCGATCCCCTCATGGTGGCATGCCTCTATTTCCACCTTGTTTGCAGGCATATCCTTGACTTCACGTCGATAGAGGCAATAGACTTTCTCAGCGCCCAAACGAACGCTGGACCTCAAGCAATCCATTGCGACATTTCCGCCGCCGATGACCCCGACCCTTTTTCCGATCGGATACGGATCTCCCAGGCCTTGCTTTCTAAGAAAGGTAGTGGCAGGGACAACCCCCTTGACCTTGTCTTCATCAGGTATCCTGGCAGAAGCATGATTCATGGCTCCAATCGTCATGATAACTGCATCAAAGCCGCCTCCCACAAGGGACTCAAGATCAAAATCAACACCAAACTTCACACCGGTCATGACCTCAATACCGCCAAGGTCGAGGATCCGCTGGATGTCCTTATAGAGAATCGCCTTGGGAAGCCGATATTCGGGAATACCGTAATAGATCATGCCTCCTAATTTGGGCAACCATTCAAATATCTTTACCTTGTGGCCAAGGCGTCTCAGGTAAAAAGCAGCGCTCAACCCACTTGGGCCGCCGCCCACAATGGCCACCCTGTATCCGGTATCAGGCGCCACCGGGATCTTGACCTGTGCCCCTTCATTAAATACCCAGTCTGAGCAAAAGCGTTTTAGTTGATTGATGGAAACCGGTTCGTCACCCAATGCCCTGCGACAGGCATCCTCACAAGGATGTGGACAGACTCGCCCTGTGGAAAGCGGCATAGGATTCCGTTCCATGATCGTAAGGTAAGCCTTGTCGTATTCCTTATTTTTGATGTGGTGGATATACTTCGGGATGTTGATCTCAGCAGGGCAGGTCTGGCGGCATGGGGCCAGACGGTCTATAACCTCGTTGACATGAAGGATTCTTTGAGACGGGGTTTGCACCTGCATGATTCCCTTGGGGCATGCATTTTCGCAGGCCCCGCAGCCCACACATTTTTCCACATCAACGACCGGTGTACCCTCAGGGCCCAGCTCAATAGCGCCAAACAAACAGGCCTTCACACAGGACCCAAAACCGAGACAACCCACAGCACATTCTTTGGCCCCGGCATAAAGGAGGGTGGCCGCCCGACAATCTTTAACACCCATATAATAATATTTTTCTGATGCCCGAACTCCGCCCGTGCAGGTGTTTTCTGATGTGAGAGCCTCGGCAGCCCCGGCTTCCATGCCCATGATTGCAGCAGCCTTTTCAGCAGAGGTTGCCCCGCCCACGACGCAGGCACTCACGGGTGCTCTACCCTCAACAATGGCCGCTGCACATGCACCGCATCCTGTAAAGCCGCAACCACCGCAGTTGGCGCCGGCCATACAGTTTTCCACCTCAGCAATGCGGGGGTCCTCCCACACGTAAAATACCTTGGAGGCAATCCCCAGCAACGTGCCGCAGACACCACCCAAACCCAACATGAGAAGTAAGGCTTCTAACATTTCTTCCTCCTAAAAAGGACTAACCTCATCTTGGTTGATTGTCGATTGTCGATTGTCGATTGTAAAAACAAGGCTCGATCCTTAACCCGGAAAAACCGGAATTTAGGAATTTAATGCCACCACCTTTTTCTAATTCCTCAATCTCTAAATTTCTTCCTCAAGAGCCACAGAGCATTTCAATCATCAATCGTCAATCGTCAATATTCAATCCATTAAATCATCCCTTTAAAACCGAGAAAGGAGAGGGACATAAATCCAGCCGTAACCAAAGCAATGGCAACATCCTGCATAGGCGCGGGAACCCTTCCTATGATGATTCGCTCTCGTAGTCCTGCAAACAGAATGAGGGCCAGGCCAAACCCAGCAGGATAGGCCAGAGAAGAAACAAACATCTCCAAAAAGTTGTATTCTTCCTTGATATTGATCAGGCACACACCCATGACCGCACAGTTGGTCGTAATCAGGGGAAGAAAGATGCCCAGGCCTGCATACAGGGCCGGGATGTTCTTCTTAAGGAAGATCTCCACAAACTGGACCAGCGCGGCGATCACCACGATGAATACGATAGTCCTGATATACTCAAGCCCTAATGGTTTTAAGAAAACCGCCTCGAAAATCCAGGTCACAATCCCTGCCATGGCAAGGACAAAGACCACGGCCATGGCCATCCCCACGGCTGTGTCCATCTTTTTGGATGTGCCCAGAAAAGGGCAGTTGCCCAGATACTGGATCAACAAAATATTGTTGACCAGGATGGCGCCTATGGCCAGTAAAATATAGTCTCCCATCTGACTACTCCTCTAATTTCCTCTAAATCTTTGTTACTATTTCTTACCAACCAGGTTCATGACGCCGAGCATTAGACCCAGACAAACAAATGCCCCAGGGGCTTCAACCATGAACGTAAAGGGCTTAAAGGACGGCCCGAATAATTGAACGATGGTATCTGAGAACGGAACCGATAAGGTGCCCGCACCAAAGGCTTCACGAATAGCAGCCAACGCACCAAGGGCAATCGTAAATCCCACGCCGATGCCGAGCCCGTCCGCTGTCGAAGCTGCTACTCCATTCTTTGAGGCAAACGCCTCGGCCCGGCCAAGGATAATACAGTTCACCACGATCAAAGGGATAAAGATACCGAGTTGGAGAAAAAGCGGATAGGCTACCGCCTGCATTACAAGCTCCACCACCACCACAAATGTCGCTATGATGATGATGAAACAGGGCACCCTCACCTTGCTCGGGATAATATTACGAAGCGCAGAGACCAGGATATTTGAACACACAAGGACAAAGGTCGCTGCTATTCCCATCCCAATGCCGTTTGCTACTGTCTTGGTGACCGCCAACACCGGACAAAGCCCAAGGACAAGCCTGAAAGGCGGGATCTCCTCCCACAACCCCTTGGTAAATTCTTGAACAATTGTCTTAGCCATTATTTCTTCTCCCTATTTGGCGAACGCCTTGGCTTGCTCTATGATTTGCGGCTTCAGTTTCTTATAAAATTCTGCGCTTTGGGTAATACCAGCGCACACACCTTTCGAGGTGATGGTAGCACCTGATACAGCGTCAATCTCTCCGCCGTCCGTCTTGACCTTAAAAGGCTTATTCATGGCCATACCCTTAAACTGCACCCCGAAAGACGGATCGTCTTTCGCCCTTGAGCCCAGGCCCGGGGTCTCAGAGTGGGTGGTAACGCCGATACCAAGCAATTTGTCCGTGTGAATATTAACGCCTACCATGATGCCGACGGGTCCCCCAAAACCTTTGCCCGAGGTCTCATAGGCTACGGCATTTGCCTTTCCATCGAATACCCCAACGTAAAAGCCCCTTTCTATCTCACCGTCTTTGATCTTAAAACGATCAACGATCGGATCATTGCTACATCCTTTCATGATTTCCTTGATAGCGGGTCCTTTTACAAACTTGAGCTGCTGGTATTCGATTTTCTCTGCAGTCCCTGATTTGACGGCAGCCAGCAGCCCCCCGGAACAGGCCGCCAGAACGGCAAGGACTACAATCATCCTAATGATATCACGCATTTTCTACCACCTTTCCAATAGCTTTGGGTCGAATCTTGTCAAGGAGTGGGTTTGCAAGGTTCATCAGTAGGATAGAAAAAGGGACCCCATCCACATAGGCCCCGATATTTCTAATAAGTACGGTCATCAGCCCGGCCAACGCCCCGAAAATAAGCATGGGGATGAAGTTCGCCGGAGATGAAGAGTCCTCAGGGGCCAAGAAGAACGCAGCGATCAATGTATAGCCTGCGAATAGATGGAAGAATGGGCCGGCATATTTTGCCGGATCGGACAGGTTGAAGATAAGTGCGGTAACAAACACCCCAACCAAAAAGGAAAGAGGGATCTCCCAACGGATATAGCCTCTTATTATAAGGTAGAGACCGCCTATAATAAGGCCCAGCCCGAACGTCGATCCGACGGCTCCTGCCTGTTGTCCCATGAGTAGACCGCCCACACTGAATTTGTCGATTGCCGCTGTCCCGAAGTATTTGACCTGTCCCAGTGGGTAACTCATGGCAAAACCCAGATCGTAATGGCGGAGGGCTTCATCAAAATCAAAGATACCTTTGAATGAAATCACGAGCATGGCAAGGGCGAGCAAAGGAGGATTCAAGGGATTAAACCCGATACCGCCGAATATCTGTTTTCCCACAACAATTGCAATAAAGGTTCCCAAGGCAACAACCCACCATGGTGCAGTGGCGGGCATAAGCATGCCAAGCAGGAGCCCGGTCGCTGCCGCGCTGCCGTCGCCAATGGAGTGGGGCCTTCTCAGGAGCAGATTCCATACGAGTTCCCAGATCATGGCACAGGCCATGGACAGAGCGATGACGCCGACCGCTGGTGCGCCATATTGGCTGATACCCATTAGCACGGCAGGGAGCGCGGCTAACATAATGTGATAATTCTTTGTAGATATCTTGCTGCCGTCGTGCCAATAGGGCGCGTGAGCAACTACCAGCTTTTTCTCCCCCGCTGCGCCGGGTCTGGAGGGAAAGAGGGCATGCGGAACGATCAGTTTCTTTTCACTACTCATTTGCTGCCTCCGCAGTTTCTGTCAGGCTAAGTTCATATTTTCCAAGCTTAATATATTGAAAAATAGGGATTCTGGATATGCAGGCGTACGAACACAACCCACATTCAATACAGCATTCCATATCATACATGGACGCGGCATCTTCATAAAGGCGGGCTTCCAAGAACCGAACAAGCATGTTGACAGGGATCTTAACCGGACAGATCCTGACACATTCCCCACAGTTGATGCAGGGATAATCTGTGACCTGGGAGCTATTAGCCTCATCCTGAACCACGATCCCATCTGTGTCGGGCCCTATTGCAAGGTCTTCGGAATAGGTGGCTGTACCCCTCATAGGACCACCCAGGATTAGACGATCACGCTCATTGATCGATACATTACAGGCTTGAAGGATATCCCTTAATGGGGTTCCGATTCTGGTCCTAATGTTGGTTGTGTTGCCGTCTTTTCCAACTACCGTCACGATCTTGGTCACGCGAAGTCGGCCGGTCTCAAAGGCGGCCCCTATCGCCGATGCGGCCTCAGCATTGATAAAGACAACGCCTGTGTCCTCTGGAGTATCACCCGCAGAGACCACCTGGCCCAGCATATTTTTCATAATCATGTGAGGGAGGCTGTCAGGATAGGTGGTGCTCAACGTTTTTAGTTCTGCGCCCGTTGTATTGGCTTGTTGAACCAGGTTTTCAGGTACCGTGATAACAATCCGGTCTGCGCCCGTTATCTTCTCAAGGGCTTTAACCCCCTCTTTGATATCAGCCGCCTCATTTTGAACCACATACTGGTTCGCTGTAATGAGTAGATCCTGATCCATCCCGTTTATGACGATGGTCCGTATGGTTTTTTCGGGATCAGCGAATGGTCTGAAAGAAGGGTTCCCTGGAGCGTATTCAAAGAACTTCAGGGCCGTATCAAGGCTCGGTTCCTTGTTGAACTCATCCTCCCAGTCGTCTTGGCCGCCGGTCTCGATGGTGACAGCTGCGTATTTTCGGCCATAGCTGTCCATGTATGGTGCTACGTCGGATATGGTCCCTGTCACCGATGAGATTACATACTCAGCACTATCCGGGGACGCAAAGAGTCTCTGGCCCGTCCTGACCGTATCGCCGGCTTTTAGAGAACTCGCATTCCCTCCGTTTTGCGGCTCCTTCAGTAACAAAGTGACCTTGCTTGGGACTGGAAGTTCTTGGACCGGACCTGGGACTATGTTGTGTTTTAGCTTCGGCGTTACAAAACCTAAAAATGATCTCTTTATCATAGCGCAACCCTTTGGTTTTTATTAGGCTCATTGGATTTCTTGAGTTTTCAGGCTGTTAGCACAACAAGCCCAACAAACACAATAAACCCAAAAGCTCATTATTTCATGACATGGCATGCCGAACACTCAACCGGCCCTGCCTCGCTATCTTCGTGACAATCTTTGCATTGCTTGTGGAAGGCGTCCGGCCTTTTTACATCGCTGTCTGCTTCGTGACATTCACCACAGGCCGTCGGCTCATCTCCTTCGTGATGGCAATCATCACACGCAATTGCATAACCAGCATCGGACGTGTGCGTCTTGTGGTCAAACAAGATGCTACCCGCGGTAGTCTTGAACATGAGCCTTACGGGTTCTTCCGGGGTTTTTACTGGGAAGGCCGCGTAGCAGACGACGCCTATGATTAGCAGGACTGCCGCAAGGGCAAACGCCAGCATTTGTTCATTCTTTGACGTCATTTTATCTTGCGTTCCTTTCGTTGAACCAGGACTGTTTAAGAGATGGATTTCTATGGGCTTTGTAAGGGTGAGGGAATAGATTTTGAGTCAAACTATCAGGATATGGCGCTACCGGGCAATGCAACATCGAAGTCCTTTAAGAAAATAAAAAGGAAATAATAAAAAATAGTAGCAGCTAACGAACGAAATGGATAAAGATGTCGAAGCCATATATGATAGAGAGGCGCTAATGTCAAGAGGAAATTTAACATAACTTCCACGGCGTGCCTAAGCGAACCACCGATTATTGCTAACCATTGAAGATTAATACCCTGCCTGCCGTTTCCAAAGACGCCGTAAAAATTTCTTGACAAAACAACCCCAAGAAGATATGGGAGTACAGATTTCTTGCCTGAGAGGCCCTCTTCATAGGAGCCAAATCTTTATAGATTCTGCATTTCAGCAAGGCATGTTCTGTGAACTATCGTATAGGCATATGGGTTTCCGAAGCAGCTCCTAATAACCGGAAATACATTCAACAAGATATTGACGCCGAATCGGAGAGCTTATGAGCGCTGAGACATTGTCAACCTTCCCGATGGGGGGTATCCACCCCAAAGAATCCAAGGAATTAACCGAAAAACTCACCGCGGAGGTCGTGCCGACCCCTTCGCAGATACGTCTCTTTTTAAAACAACATGTAGGGGCACCGTGTAAGCCACAAGTCAAGAAAAAAGACAAGGTGACCGAAGGCGACGTGGTTGCATCCGTTGAAAAACTGGGCGCCAATCTGCATTCCGGCGTGAGTGGTACTGTGAAGGGCGTTGTCAATGCGCTCCACCCCATGGTGGGGAACGCGCGTGCGTTGGTGATTGCTACGGATCCGGAGGCCAATCCTAAAACGTATTCTCCAGTTGATTGGACAAAATTTTCCAGAGAAGAACTCATCGCTAAGATCAAGGATGCCGGAGTCGTAGGCTTGGGCGGAGCGGGCTTTCCCGCTGGGTTTAAACTTGATGTTCGGCCGGATGTAAAAATAGACACGCTGATTCTAAACGGGGCGGAATGCGAACCATACCTGACCAGTGATCACCGCGTCATGTTAGAGCACCCCAAAGATATTATTGAAGGGGCCAAGATAATGTTGAAGATTCTTGGCATTGATTATTGTGCTATCGGCATCGAGAACAACAAGCCTGATGCCATACAGATTTTAAATAGGGCCATTGCCGAAGATACATTGAGAAATGGTTACAAGATCGTAGTAAAGCCTCTGAAGGTGAGGTATCCCCAGGGGTCTGCAGACCAGATCATGCAGGCCGTAACCGGCCGGGCGCGGCCCTCGGGTGTGCGTTCCTCGGTAATCGGTATCATACTTCAAAACGTGTATACCACAAAGGCGGTCTATGACGCGGTAGCGCTGGGCAAACCCCTTTATGAAAGAATAGTCACTATTACCGGCAAGGGGATTAAGCGGCCTGCCAATGTGATGGTAAAGGTGGGGACGAGCATCGCCGAGATCGTTGACTACTTAGGAGGAACCACCCCCGACCTTGCCAAGGTGATAGTTGGAGGCCCCATGATGGGATTTGCGGTCTCAACCCTCGATATCCCCATAACCAAGACCACGTCAGGCGTGCTTTTTCTCACAAAAGACGAGATCAATACAGAGCCCCACCTTCCGTGCGTTTCATGCGGGTTCTGCGTGGATGTATGTCCCATGGGACTTGAGCCGAATAATGTCAGCCGTTACGTTGAGGCGGGGCGCGGTGCGGATACCGAAGAATTCGGCGTTGATGATTGTTTCTTGTGCGGTAGCTGCGCCTATGTCTGCCCGGCAAAGAGACCTTTGGTTCAGTTTATGACCATGGCCAAGAACAGCATTAGGGAATCCAAGAAAAAGTAGCAACTAAGAGGAACGGAATGACCGGAACACAAGCAGAAGCAACCACTGTAGAAGAAGCGGGGAAGGCGCTCCCGCCAAAGTTATTTGTATCAATATCGCCGCACTTCAAGGCCACAGAGACCGTGTCCAAGATCATGTGGACAGTCGTGGCCTGCCTTATACCGCCCCTTGTCTTGTCTGTTTTTGTATTCGGCTTCCAGACGCTGATCATCGCGTTGGTCAGCGTGGTAAGCTGTGTGGCCACTGAGGCGATATCCAATAGGTGTTTGAAGCGTCCCGTCGGCACCATCAAAGACGGCAGTGCCGTGATCACTGGGCTGTTGCTGGCATATATCATCCCGCCCGGCGTACCTTACTGGATGCCTATCTTGGGCGGGGTAATGGCCATCTATGTAACAAAGGTTCTCATGGGCGGAATCGGGTATAATATGTTTAACCCTGCCCTTATCGGAAGGGCATTTCTGGTAGCCACTTATCCGGTCGCCATGACCTCGGCCTGGCTCCCCCCAATCCGTGATGCAGCAGTCTTCAAGTATATGGGTGCCGGTGTGGATGCGGTCTCGACAGCGACACCGCTTTACATCCTGAAGCATTATGGAATTGCGGAAGTGATTGAGAGATTTGGGTCATTGTCTGTAATTTACCGCGACTTCTTTTTTGGCTGGAGGCCCGGCTGCATTGCTGAAACATCGGCCTTGGTGCTTATCATTGGCGGACTCTATCTGATTTATAAAAAATATATTACATGGCACACTCCGGTGTCGGTTATTGCGTCTGTTGCTTTTTTTACCTGGATTTTCGGGGGGGAAAAATTCTTTACCGGCAATCCCTTGTTGGCCGTGCTTTCCGGAGGCGTTATCATAGGTGCCTTTTTCATGGCTACCGATTATGTTACTTCTCCAACCCAGGTAACGGGCAAATTGATTTTTGGGGCCGGGATTGGGGCTCTTACAGTATTAATTCGGTTAAAGGGAGGTTATCCGGAAGGAGTCTGTTACGCGATCCTGCTTATGAACCCTCTGACGCCAGCCCTTGACCGGTGGTTTAAGCCAAAGCGTTTTGCTCCTCAACCAGAAGAAGGTGCGTAGAAGATGAAAGAAATTATTAAGATAACGTTCGCGTTGACCATTTCCTGCGTGATAGCGGCCGCGGCAATGGGGCTGACCTACACGGCGACGGCCAAGGCCAAGAAACACAACCATCACATGAATGTCCAGAACGCCATGATTGGTCTTCTTGGTTTTGGGGAGGACAATCCTGCCCCGTCAGACCTCAAATTTTTAAACGTGTATCGTTATATTGTGGAGGATGGGGAGAAGAAGTTTCTGGGATACATGGTTCCAGTAGAAAAGGGGAGCGAAGAGGCATATGAGATGGTCCTCATCGACCTGGAAGGAAACTTCGTAGAAAAGCTTGAGGTGCCTATTTCGGCAGAGAAGGCAGAAGAAGCTCACGATCGGGCAACGGCCTTGCAAAAAGTCTTGGCGCCGCCCAAAATTTTTACCTACGCCGATGCCTCAGTTATCGCTACAGCCGGGGGCAAACGACTCGGCTACGTTTTGCCGGGACAATTCCCGGGCTTTAGGACCTTTATTCACGCGCTCGTGGCCATGGATCCTAAGTTCGAGCTTCTTGGTTTGGAGATCATGGAACACGAAGAGGATGCAGGACTGGGCAAAGAAATTGAGCAGGAGTACTTCAGAAATCAGTTTAAGGGAAAGACTTATGAGAAGCTAAAGACTCTACAGGTGATCAAAAAACCCCTGCCCATGGAGTACAAGAAGTATCTTGAGAAAAGCAAGTGGGAAGATGGGATGTTTACGGAAGAACACATTGCCGAGATCCGGAAGCAATACAAGGATGCGGACATCTACGCCATCACCGCATCAACGATTTCCAGTAAGGCCGTCACGGACGGCGTGAAGAACGTTGCCAAGAAGTTCGCCTACCGCATCGGCAAGCTGGACAGTGTGCTCAAGAAAGAAAAGATTCACGCTGCGTTCTAAGGGTTATTGGCGGTTTGTACAACACAGACTTTGCGTAAGGAGAAAGAAATTGGCTATCAAGGAGAAAACAAACACACAGCTCTTTGTAGACGGCATACTTAAAGAGAACCCGATTTTCAAACTGGCTCTTTCAATGTGCCCGGCCGTGGGTATAAGCACGAGCGTGATGAACGGCATCCTTTTGGGGACAGCGGTTCTTTTCGTGCAGGTCTGTTCGAGTTGTACCATCTCGCTCGTTCGGAATTACATCCATCCCAAGATCCGGATTCCCACCTACACGCTCACTATTGCCACATGGGTGACGGTCATCGACCTTGTCCTGGCCGCCTACGTGCCTGTGGCCTACAAGGCTATGGGATTGTTTGTGAGGTTGATTGTGGCCTTTGCCATCATCACCATGCGTTTGGAGATGTTCGCTAGCAAGGAACCGGTTGGGAAATCCTTCTGGGATGGCCTTGGCATGGGCCTTGGGTTTATGTTCGCGATGATGGTCCTTGGCTTCGTGCGGGAACTCCTGGGGAGTGGAATGATTCTGGGGTATGATGTCCTCGGATTCAAGCCCCTCCTCTTCTTTGTACTCCCTTGTGCAGGGTTCTTTGTGGTGGGTATAATGATGGGTTTCTTCAACTGGATAGAGGTCGCATATAATCGCAGGAAAGAGGTTTAAAGGGCTATGAAAGAACTTCGACGATATCAATGGTTGGCAGGAGTTCTCCTTGTCGCACTGTTCCTGACCGGTTGCAAGACCGGGCATCAGTTCGTCAAGAAGACGCAATTTAAGGACACGGATAAGATCGTGCTTACTTTTGCCGGTCCCGTGGACGAGAGCTGGGCGACCAACGTGAGCAACTTTTCCGCATACGAAAAGCCGGATCCCGACATCGTGCTGACAGTCAAGGAGGCAGTGCTGAGCCCGGAGAAGACGAAACTCACGCTCATCTTT
>JABXJX010000173.1 GCA_013375375.1 Desulfobacterales bacterium
GGGTGCAAGACGCCTGATTCCTGGTAGCATGGTTTTGACTTATCCGGGATCGGGTATCGTTTAGATAGGAGCGAGAGCTTAAACATGGTCGTTGCATCAGTTTGTAGCCGGTGAAGATTGTATGACAACTAATAATGAGTATTGACGCTATGATTATGAACCAAAAGATACGGATTCGGATGAAAGCTTACGATCATAAGCTTTTGGATCAGTCAACTGCAGAGATTGTTGAGACGGCCAGGCAAACGGGGGCCAGGGTTGTAGGTCCGATACCCCTTCCGACGGTGACCAACAAGTATTGTGTATTGCGCTCGCCTCACAAGGACAAGAAGTCCCGCGAACAGTTTGAGATCCGGACTCACAAACGTCTATTGGACATTGTGGAGCCGACACAGCAGACGGTGGATGCCCTGATGAAGCTCGATCTTTCTGCTGGGGTGGACGTTGAAATAAAGCTCGGCTAAGAGGGCATAGCGCAAAGAGCATAGCGCATAGAGTAAGCTCAGAAGAACTAAAGTTTTAACTCTTTGCTCTATGCGCTTTGCTCTATGCGGAAATTTAGGAACGAAGAAAATGCACAGAGGGTTATTAGGTAGAAGGCTTGGTATGTCAAGTCTGTTTTCGTCGAATGGGCACCAGGTACCGGTTACGGTGCTTGAGGTTGGGCCCTGTGTAGTGACTCAGATCAAGACTCAGGCGACTGACGGATACAATGCCTTGCAAGTCGGTTTCATAGAAAAGCGGGGGAAGCGAATCAACAAACCCCTGCAGGGGCATTTTAAGAAAAGCGGCGGGCAGGCGTATGCTTTTCTGAGAGAAATCGCAGTGGATGACCCTTCGGAGTATATTTTGGGTCAGACCCTGACCGTTGATATGTTCCAAGTAGGTGAACGTGTCGATATAAGCGGCATCTCTAAGGGGAAAGGCTTTTCCGGTGTTGTAAAACGCTGGGGGTTCCGCGGAGGCAGGGCGACCCATGGGTCTATGTTCCATCGTGCACCTGGCTCTGTAGGGTGCTCTGCGTGGCCCTCCAAGGTCATTAAGGGCCGTAAGATGCCTGGTCATTATGGGAACCAGAGGGTAACGGTGCGAAACTTGGAGATTGTTGATATACGCCCGGAACAACACGTTCTGATAGTAAAAGGGGCAGTGCCGGGGTGCAGATCCGGGCTGGTTGAGGTACGAAAACCGGAGTTTGGGCGGCAAGTTGGTCATTAGTCACTGGTTGTAAGCCCCAACTCGCAACCGGCGACGAATAACCGAGACCTTTGCACAACCCCTTTTCACTCTTTTGTATGAACTTTTTGATCCGCCTGAGGCGGACTTGCTCGCTAAATAGTGCATTGGCAGCCAAG
>JABXJX010000044.1 GCA_013375375.1 Desulfobacterales bacterium
TCGGTATGGTTCAACTCATGTTTCATGAAAAGGTGGGCATTGGGTTCTTCCACATCGCAATCCAGTAATTGCACATTCCCATCCAGTGAAACAGCGAGATTTGTTGCAATGGTAGTTTTACCCGTCCCCCCTTTTCCGCTGGCAATGCAAATAACCATAGGATCTATTCCCGTGTCATGTCTGCCCCGCACTTGGGGCATTTTTGCTCAAAGCAAGGATTTCCCTGTCTGTGGACGACTTTTTCACCACAACTTGGGCAAATACAATTTCCACCCCACCTCTCGTGTGAGAGGTGGGGTCTCACCCTGTTTCCTAACGAACGTATTTAATGATAATCGTGTGTGCCGAGTATCACCTCAATGCCTGTTTTGTCTTTCAACATTGTGGCCAATTCTTCAGCCGTCCTGTACGGACAATCCGGTTTCGCATTTGCCAGACAAGAACTCAGATAAATGGCATCCGGCTTGATTTCCGACAGCTTGATGGCCATACTGGCATTGGGAACAGTGGACCGGCTCGGGCATTGACACTTAAGATGCCAAACCACCTGGCAGGGCTCGTCAAACTTACCATCGCCAAGTGCCGCAGCCTTCAGACATCGCCATTCACCCGGACACCCATATCCACTATCCATATAAGAACCACACCCTACAACAGCCACCTTCTTCATAACCGACCTCCTTTCCATTGATGAATAGTTATAAACATATGCTCACAATATACCGAAGCTTGTTCGCTATATACGACCACGGCCTCTGCCACCACCACGACCTCGGCCACCACGGCCTCTGCCCATACCCCGGCCAGCAGCCGTACCGCCGTCTATTCTCGTCATCGAGTCCCGTGCAACGTCCGATCTCGTGACGCCTTTAGCCTTGCCGCATTTCCCTAATCCTCGACCTGTCCGTTGGCCTTCACCCAAGGGCCCTGTTCTGTCAAAACCTGGCATATAAACACCCCCTTTCAATCGTTTCATTATGCCAAAAAGTGTCAAAAACCACCTGGTTCACGTCTGCCTCGGCAACCACGACCGCCAGGGCCTCCTTTACGCCTCCTACCAACGCCCGGCAGAGTGTAGAAGCCACCCTGAATCCTGATCACCTTCCCCATCACAAGCGCTTCGGCAACGATCTGCCTTGCTTCGGCAAGGACCCTGCCGAAGGTCTGGCGAGATACGTTCATTTGAGCCGCCGCGGTTTCCTGGTCCAGCTTCTCAAGATCCGTCAAACGGAGGGCCTCAAGACCCTCGATGGAAAGAACCACCTCTTCCAAGTCTCTTGCAGGGATTCCTCTGGGCTTGAAAGCGTTTGACATGGGTCCTCCCCGTACAAAGCGGGGCTTTCTTGGTCTTGGCATGCCGGTGCCTCCTTGTAGTTTTGAGCGCTTGCTAATAAATATACAGCATTTTACAAAGATGTCAAGATAATTTTGGGCCTACGCTCAAAATAAATCGGAGCCGGGATGTCTTTGGCAAGGCAAAATAGCTGGATTCCTCAGAGTTAATGACCCTAATCCTTTGTTCCAGCGGGTAGGAGAGCAGGTTATCCAGATCGGTCATTTTGGGACCGAACATTCCTGCGATCTTCATCTACACATACCGAGTCGCATTCATCTTTTTGCTTAGACTTTTGCCAGAATTTAATGATTTGCCGGCAGGTCCGCCAAGAAAATTAGTTCTGCGGATGGCACTCGCCGCACGTTATCGGGCCTTTCTTGTTTTCCAGGTGACACGCCTTGCACAGGTCGTGATATGCCTTCATCAAAGGCCTGGTGGGATACCCCTCCTTGATATTATGACAGTCTGAACAACCTTGTCCTTCGCTTGATTCATCTTCGATTTTATTGCCATCCTTATACACATGGTGGCAAACATTGCACTCTTCAATCTCTGCCTTTTCGTTGTGTTCCTCATGGGCGAAAACGGCAGCAGGCCTCTCTCTATCCCCAAGGGCGCTGTCCGCCAGACTCACAATATCTTCCTGCGAATAAGCCGGCATAAGCATAAAGGTCAATATAGAGATTAAAACCCCCATTCCTATATACAAGGCTGCCGTCCCTTTTTTCATCCCCGCTTATCCCCTTTTGCTGAATTTCACTTTGTTTCCCACTTGCAAGTTTCGAGTCTTCAAGTTCCTATACCGCCCCCGGCTTTTCCATAACTTCGTAAAGTATATCGCTGATGAACTTAACATGGGTTCCGAGCTTGTAGTGGCTCACGATGTCTTCAAGGCCGCTGTGGCAGTTGTGACAGGGAGCAATAACGACCTTTGCGCCAGTGGCTGCTATCTGCTCCGCCTTTACCCTGTTTCCCAACATCCTGGTCATCTTATAAGGCGGCCCGCAGTTAATCACACCACCTCCTGCGCAGCAGCAGTAGTTGTGCTCACGATTCGGCTGCATATCCCTGAAATCCGCACACATCTCACTTACTACATAACGGGCCATCTCGTACAGCCCTCTGCCGCGCATAACATTGCACGGGTCGTGCAGGGTTACAGGTTCTTCGTATTTCTTGGCTATCTTTATCTTGCCACTTTTGAGCAAGTTGTAATAAAACTCAATGGCATGTTCTATATAAAAAGGATGCATCTTCCATCCAAGCCACCGGTTCCCCCGATCATATACCGACCGGAAGGCATGACCGCACTCTCCCATGACGATTTTCTTAACCCTGAGCCTCCTGGCGGTCTCAAAGTGGACCCTCTTTACACGCCCCATAATTTCGCTGTCCATTGTATACATGGCCATGTCACTGTTGTCCCAGCCTGGTGTGGCAGGCATGGTCCAACTCAGACCGGCAACCTCAAATATGATGGCCGCCTGATATAGCAACTGGGCCAGGAACTTGGGCTCCGGGCCGATAACCGAATACATGATATCCGCGCCTTCTTTTTCAAGGGGAATGCGCGTGGTCGGTATCTCTTCCCGCGCCTCATCTTCCTGCCACTGCAAGGTGTCCGGCCATTCATCGTTTTTGACCCACATCTGGTTCATGGTCACGGCATGGCTGTGGGCAGTATCTTGGATGTAAAGTGGAGTGATTCCCAACAGATGGCAGATACGCCGCACAACCGACATGATGTAGGCTATATCGATCCCAAAGGGACAGTACATGGCGCAGCGCATGCAGACACAGCATTGCGTTGAGGCAATCTGTGAGGCCCTTTTCATAAAGGTAGGTGAGACCCGCCCCTTCTTTTTTATCATCTCCCACATTGTCTGTTTTACTTTACCTGCAGGGGAATAAGTCGGATCTTTATCGCGAGAAAGGTAATAGTGACAGGCATTAGAACAGAGCCCACAGTGAATACAGGTGTCAACATAGGTCTTGAGGCGGGCGCCGGTCTCACCTTTTAAGACATCGTTTATGACCCTTTCTATCTTTTCAGGGGTAAGTTTTTTTGTGCCTTCATCCAGGCCCGCATCTTCTATAACTTCATTAAAATATATGCCATCTATTACTTGACCTTCAGCCATAACAAATCCTCCTTAAGCAGATTAAACAAACGCCCGGACAACAACCTCTGGCTACCAATCCTTGGCATGTCTCACACTACCGAATTCAGAACCCATATACGCCCTGGTAAACGGGGAGTAGAACATATGCCCCAGTCGCGTGAATGGTATCGCTGCGAGCATGACTTCTCCTGAAAGCATGTGGAGAATAAGCATGAACTTGTAACCAAACCACTGGTGGTAGGCCAGAAAACCCGTAATAAAAGGCGCAGCAACAATAGCCAGGATGACATAGTCGGAGGCGAATGTGACAAACTTGACTTCCGGTTGAGTCAGCCTTCTCCACAGGAAATATCCACAGCAGGCTACAACGATGATGGCCATGATATCCGCTATGCTGTCCGGAAGATTCCACCAGCTGATATTAAATGACTCATCCCAGAGTATGATATGCGCCAGGAGAAGAATAGGCACCGCAAGCAGACATATGTGGAAGGCAAAGGTCACAATGGTAAAGATTGGACGCTGCCGGGAGTTTCTGTTGGCAAAGGGGATGATCCAATGAAAGATCGAGCGCAAGCCATAGTATAGACTGAAGTAATCAAAAACAACGCCGTCTTTTTTCCTGGCCCCCAAAAGCATGGAGATCAGCCGATACAAGATACCGCCAAAAAAGAGAATAAAGGCCACCCATGCAAGGGGACCACGAACAAAATTATAGAGACCGTGCATTTTTCCCTCCTCCCCTTAACCTGTAATCTCGGTTATCGGTAGAATACGACGGTGGTACTTCCCGTTTTCAATGGACCGGACAAGCATCTTGCTCCCGTCCGGGCTGAAGACCGGATCCCACACAGCCTCGCACTCACGTTTCCAGGGCCGGCCGTTCATTAAAATGGTCTGAAGACCGTCCTTTTCCACCTTGATGGCAATGTTTTGGCTGTCCGGGCTAAAGACCGGCCGCCAGACCACATCATAGGTGTCAGGCCAGACCGTATCATTTACGATGACAGACCAGTCATAGTCCTCTTTGCCGACAGCGGCTATCCTTGTTCCATCCGGGCTGAATACCGCATCCGTAACCATATCGCCGAATGTCGTTCCCCAGGGCCGGCCATCAACAGCCACCGTCCACCTGCCGTATTTAGGCGCTACAATGGCCGCAAGCTTAGAGGCATCGGGGCTGAACATCTGGTGCCAGCACTGGACAAAGAAACGATCCCACATGATTTTTCCATCTTGCGCCAGCGTCCATTCCCCAGCTGTTCTGACCGGTGCAACAATAGCGCCGGTCTTAGGGTTAAATATGGGTTCCCACACGCAAGGAAATGACTCTGACCAGGAAACGCCATCTACAACAATAGTATAGTCATAAAGGTTTGACCTTGCCTCTACCGCCAGCTTTTTCCCGTCAGGGCTAAAGGTCATGTGCCAAACGTTTACAAATTTCTTATCCCAGGCCTTTCCGTCTACGGCTACTGTATAACAACCATCCTGAAACTTGAAGATCTCCCCCTCACCCAACGGCTCCGGTCGAACAGCACCGGCCGTGTGCTGGCCATCAGGAGTGATCGCAAAAACTGTCATATCGGAATAGAGGTTTTCCCAAGGCTCTCCATTTGTAGCAGCACCGTATTGCCCGTCCTGCTGAATAAACGCGCAGATATTCTTGCCATCCTCACTGAACTTGACCTCCATGACATAGCCAAACGTGTTTTCCCAGGTTTGGCCGTCCACGGCAACCGTCCATTCCATCTCTGTTTGAACAATGCATGTGAGCCGGCCGTCAGGCCCAAACCGCAGGTGCCAGATCTTGTCAAAGGTGTTTTCCCAGGGCTCTCC
This sequence comes from Desulfobacterales bacterium, assembly GCA_013375375.1. GTDB lineage: Bacteria > Desulfobacterota > Desulfobacteria > Desulfobacterales. Next base: position 5,299 of record JABXJX010000044.1, read on the forward strand.
GTTTACACACACGCTGAATTCGCCTTCCCCTGACTTGACGATAGCGGCTACTTTCTCTCCGTCAGGGCCGGCCTGGAATTCCTCGACCCATTCAAACTTATCCTTCCAGCCGCCGGTATCGGCAACCAGCTTTTCACCGGTGTCCCAGTCCCAGCTATTTATGTCTATCATTACTCCCTCCTTTATAATCGCTATGCGATCCGTTCATACGAATTAACCCTCAATCTTCAATAATACCTTGGGATCAGTGACGACGGCTACCGGACAGATGGATCTGGAACTGACTTGTTCTACCGCACTTCCCACATACCACTTTTCGCCTTTCTCTCTTGTATGGGAACCCATTGTAAGCAAATCCACATCTTTCTCGCGTGCATACTTCAGGATTTCCAAATAAGGCGAAGTGCCTTCCCACACACTATATTCGTGCTCTATGCCTTTAGGAATTGTTTCGCAAAATCTTTCAAGCTTCTTCGTCACAGCATTGATCTCCGCCTCCAGCTCTGCCTGAGGATATCTGGGAGAGGAGGGAACAGCCACCATGTGAAACATGAGAAGCTTGGAGCTGTGCTTTTGCGCTAATTTTATTGCAAACCTGAGAGCACATTCGCAGGACTTAGAAAAATCAATACACGCCATTACCTTCTTAAACGTCAACCTTTCTTCCGGGATGGGTCGATTAACAATCATGACCGGGCAACGCTCATGCATAACTACGCCTTCTACAGTACTGCCGATTGTTCCGCTTACTCTTGCCACTCCTTTTTCTTCCGCCCTACCGGAATGAGGACCCAGCACGATTAAGTCCACCCCTTTTCTCCTCGCCCATCTTAAGGTTTCCTCCCATGGGAAACCGGCTGTTACCTTAATTTCATAATTACTATAAGGCTTCAAAGCCTCACTACAGGTTTTGTCGAGTTCTTCCTTGACTGTTTCCTCGTACTCCGCACCGCTGACAATTTCTTCTCCTGTTTTGAAGTGTTTTACAAAATGCCGGTACTTGCCCGAATAGGAGGATTCTAACACATGAAGGATGTATAATTTCGCATTGTATTGCTTAGCGATTTCTGCGGCGGTCAACACTGCCGTATCACAAACCGATAGCAAGTCTGTGGCTGCTAACACGTTTTTATACATTTTTTACCTCCTTTCGTTCCCTTATTGCGGCTTTTCCATGACTTCGTAAAGTATATCGCTAATGAACTTAACATTGTGTGCCGAGCTCGTAATAATTTACGATATCTTACATAAATCAATTCAACTCCTGAGTACCACGCTTTTGCGGACGTGTTTCATCACCCCCTTGTTTGTCCATGTGGCCCGGCATATGAAATTGTGGCTCATCCAGCTGGTCAGACATAAAGGCCGTAAGTACCTTCTCGACCGGCCCGGCTACACCACAGACGACACAGACGCCCGACTTTTCAAACATAGTACACAGGGCATCGCTAATGCCGCCACATATCAAGGTCGTAACGCCCGCCCTTGCGAGAGCACCTACCCGTTCAGCAGGTGAAAGTCCGTGAAGAGGGAGCCCTGTTCTTTCTGTTTCTCGATCACGCTCGAGGTAGACCAGTAAGACCCGAAGGCAAGAATCAAAGACCGGCGCAACACGCGATCGAAATATCGGTATAGCAACTGTGGCCATCTTAATTGGAAACGATCCCCACCTTTCTCAAGAGGGAAATAGTGTCTCGTAACGCTTTGCGAGTGATCTCTCGTTCAGCTGCTAATTGAGGGCAGCTTGATTATTGGACTCGAAGAATAAGTTACGAGACACCCTTCAAATATAGTCGACTTAGGCGTCATGTTCGATTATATAATGAGCAATAGCTATACCAAAACCATCGGTAAGGCCCATAGCAACCCACAACCTGTTGACATACAAAGATATTACCGCCTTCTTCCACTTGCTGTAACGCATGCGACGATGTGGTTAAGGCAACAATTTGAACCAGATAAGACATCTGGAGGGAACAACATGAACCCAGAGTCTTGACTTTCTTGTTAGGAATTTATTAAAATGGGGATGTGTCGGTGAGAGTTTCCGGATCAAGAACCACGGATTACCTCCTTCAGTTTCTCCGATAATGTGTTGAATGAAAATGGTTTTTGAATAAAGTCTTGAGCACCTGCATCCAGAATCTCCTGTGCCGGACCATCTACGGTATAGCCGCTGCAAACGATCACTTTCAGGCCTGACCGTGCTTCCGTGATAAGACGATACACCTCCTTTCCTCCAATATCAGGCAAAACAATATCCAGAATAGCCAAGTCAATATCCCCATCAAAAGTCCGGGAAATGTCAACTGCTTCCTTCCCGGTTTTGGCCAACAAAACACGGTAACCCAACCTCTCTAACATTGAGCGGATTACATCTATAACAACATCTTCATCCTCAATAACCAGTATGGTTCCGGTGCCGGTGGTCACCTCAATTTTAGTCTCTTTTGCTCGTTCTACCTCAGCCTCCGCGGCAGGCAGGTAGATTCGGACTACAGTCCCTTTGCCTAATTCAGAATCAATCGAAATCCAGCCGCCGTGGTTCTTGATAATTCCATACGCCGCAGCCATGCCAAGACCCCGACCCTGAAACTTGGTGGTAAAAAAGGGCTCAAATACTCTATTTCTAGTTACTTCGTCCATGCCTTTTCCCTCATCCTCGATTGTAAGGCAGACATAGGGACCAAGTTTGAGATCGGGGTTGGTTTTTGCAAATTCCTCATCGATCTCCTCATTTCTGGTGATGATCCTGATACGACCTTTGCCTTCCATGGCCTCAGATGCGTTGCTTAACACAGCAGAAAGCACCATCTGCATCTGAGTGAGATCAACCTCTACATTGGAAATATCCCCCGGTAGCTCCGTCTCCACTCGAATGGCAGGATCGATGCTGTGCTGTATCAAGGGCACGGTGTCTTGCACAAAATCATTCAAGGATATGGTTCTTGGTTGATACTTTCCTCCTCTGGCATATGCCAGCAATCGATTCGTCAGGTCGGCCATTCGACGCGTGGGATTCTTCATTCGCTCAACATATCTATCTATATTCTCGTCATCAGGTAGCCCCATTTGAAGCAGTTCAATGTTTCCGGAAACTCCAACCAAAGCATTGTTAAATTCGTGTGCAATGCCACCCGCTAAGATAGCTATTGCCTTCATCTTGTGGGCCCGTTGGAGGTGAGCCTCAAGTTTCTTCTTTTCTTCCTCGACCTCCTTGCGTTTGGTAATATCAACGAAACATTCCAGACCAGCAATCGTATGGCCTCTTGAATCCTTAAGAATATCTGCATTCTTTGAAATGGTAATGTCCCTGCCGTGCACATGTAGCACACACTCCTGGCCATAGATTGGCTTATTTACATTATCATCAAAAAGGCCGCACTCTTTCTTGCATTCATCACAATCAAGGGCTTCAAGGCAGTCTTTTCCAATAACCTCTCCCGCCTTTAGCCCTGTAATTTCCTCCGCTTCTTTGTTCCAGTAAACGATTTTTCTATTTGAATCGACCGCAAATAGACCACTCGGCATTGTTGCGAGTATTAACTCCAATCTTGCCTCAGAGTTCCGGAGCTTCTCTTCAACCCGCTTGCGAGAGTTGACGATAGATTGGGCATAGATACCGAATAAGATGAAAAGGCATACGACTAATGAACGCATCCAGGTTTCATGCGGATCTGGGGCGAGTATTTCATCGATGAGCCTGCCGTGATAGAATATAAAGGCATGTATCGCAGCTTCAAGAAACCAAAAGAGTATCCCGAGACCAATTCCGATGAACATCAATTTATTATCTGCTATCTTCCTATGCATTTTACTCTTATTCTTCATTTTGCGCGTCCAAGGCCAGGAAGGCTATTCTTTTCCCAGAACCCACCTTATTCCTTCACCACAAAGACCCGCCCTCCATGACCCTCCACAATGGCCTTTACCGCGGCCAAGCCCAGACCGTAGCCGTCTCTTTTCCCTTTGTCTTGCCATCGATGAAAGGGATCAAGGATGTTAGGTGCCTGCCAAGCAATTAAAATATAACGGATGTGTAAAAATACTTTATTGGCGACTATTGACGGCTTTCAATTTCCCAAAACGATTGGGCTCCCAACAGACAACGTCCAGACCTACCTTCTTGTAAGGCCGGGCAGCAGTGCGGGTGGAATAATCATAACCGGACAAGGAGCCCACAGAATGGTATCGGTCGTAACAGGCCCCAAGGGGGCTACCCTTACATCTTCTCCCGCCGCAGTGGGCTCCTTGGCAGAAGGACCCATGAGAATCATATCTGTCTTGGTATTCCTGGCCAGCTTGGTGATTTCACTGACGACATCCCCGTCCGACACATTGATAGTATACTTTTCAAGACCGCTCTTCTTAATCCTGTCCATATAGGCCTCCACCATACGTGCCTCTCCTCTCTTTATCTCTTGCTCTGTTTCCTTCTCGCTCAGATGGAGACGACCTAGTCCGTGGTAGATCCAAAATCTCGCATCGTGTTCTTTGGCCATGTTAAGGCCATAGCTAACTACATGGTCACAATATTTGCTTAAGTCGGTGCAAATCAGTATTTTTTTAAACATTTCCCATCCCTCCTTTCACGTATTTGATCTCAACTCCTGATTACCACCCTTTTGTGGACGCGTTTCATCACCCCCTTGTTTGCCCCTGTGGCCCGGCATATAAAATTCTGGCTCACCTAGCCGGTTAGACATAAAGTTGGTTCAGACAACGTTTGCTTCAGAACCCCAAGAGTGCGTCACGAGAGACTTGGGAGATGAATATACCCCACAAACCCAATCGACTATCCGTATGAATGTAAACACATATTGGCAATAGCTATGCCAAAACCATAGGCAACAGCCATAGCAGCCCGTAACCTATTACAATAAAAACAGAATAACGTTTTGTCCTACTTGTTATTAGGCAAGCAAACACGCGGTTGCGGGTACATAGTGAACCATGAAGCGCATCGCCAAAGGAACAAATTGAACCTGAGTTATTGACATAGAGGCTTATTTTTTGCTAATAATTAAAAAATGGATTAAGTGGTTACAGGTCTGACGATTCAAAGCCATAGTAGCGGGGGAACTGTATGGATCGATCTAAGAGATCTCTCATTAGACGTTACAAGATCATACTCGACAGTATTGCAGACGGCGTTTTCACCGTTGATTTGGGATGGCGCGTTTCGTCATTCAACAAAGCGGCCGAACGGATTACCGGTATCCCCCGGGAGGGGGCAATTGGTCGGCTATGCTATGAAGTCTTCAGGGCCAATGTGTGTGAGGCAGGTTGTGTGCTCCGTCATACCATGACGACTGGAGAACCTATTCGAAATATGCCTGTCTACATCGTCCGTGCGGACAAGAAACGCATCCCTATCAGCGTGAGCACTACGCTCTTGAAAAATGAGGCCGGGGAAGTAATTGGCGGTGTAGAAACCTTCCGCGATTTATCGGTGATACATGAGCTTCGGAAGGAACTTCAAAAACGACACTCGCTTGGCGACATTATCAGCAAGAGTGAAAAAATGTTTAAACTCTTTTCGATCCTTCCTCAAATCGCTGAAAGTGAGAGCACGGTGCTGATCGAAGGGGCAAGCGGTACAGGAAAAGAGCTCTTTGCCAGGGCCATCCACAACAACAGTCCAAGAAAAAAGGGGGCTTTCGTAGCCGTGAACTTGGGTGCCCTACCCGAAACTTTGTGTGAATCCGAACTCTTTGGGTACAAAGCAGGTGCGTTCACAGACGCCAAGAAAGACAAGCTTGGCAGATTTGCTCTTGCCCAAGACGGCACCATTTTTCTGGATGAAATCGGTGATGTCTCACAGGCCGTGCAGGTGCGGCTTCTCCGTGTTTTGGAAGAAAAGGTTTATGAACCCTTAGGATCCACAAAGGCGGTAAGAACAAACGCCAGGGTTGTCACGGCAACGCATCGAAACTTGGAAAAGCTGGTTCAAGAAGGGAGGTTTCGGGATGATTTGTATTACCGCATCAATGTTGTTAAGGTATCTCTTCCGCCACTTTCGGAGCGAAAAGAGGATATCCCTGTCCTGGTCGACCACTTTGTCGAACGATTCAATCATTTGACAGGCAAGCAAATTATGGGCCTGTCCCAAGAGGCCATGGCGGCGCTGATGTTTCACCAGTGGCCTGGAAATGTGCGTCAACTTGAAAACGCCATAGAGCATGCCTTTGTCTTGTGCCAGGAAGAGCTTATTCAGTTGAGACACCTTCCCACACAGCTTATCCCGGAGAACGGGTCCATGCTTGTGCCCAGCGGCCTGACCCTCAAGGAAGTGGAAAAGCGCGCCATTCTAGAGGCACTTCAAAGAAACCAATGGAAAAAAATCGTAACCGCACGAGAACTTGGGATCGACAAAAACACCCTGCGCCGCAAGATAAAGCGCCTATACATTGTTGAGCCCCGGTAAGACTGACGGCGGCTTAAAAAGAGGCGCGCGCCTTGCATCTGGAGCTTTTTACTGTGCCGTCCATTTGATGCTTTTACGAGATCATCAAGACTGCGCATGGTTGGTCGTCAATAATCAGAATGCTTGGTACGGCACGCCCCTCGGTGTTTGTTCCGCTTCGGCTTTCAGGAGAGCAAGCCGGTCACGTCAATGCTACCGGCATTTTTCTTGTACCAAGCTCACTTATAAAGGAACACTTACGGGAACTCCTTCATGGGGCGTCCTTCTCGTGGATTTCACCCTCTGTGCTTCCCTCATCGTCTTTAAGATACGAATGCTTTCTTTTTGTCCCTGATATAGCCTGGACTTATATATCGCCATGCCGGCTATTTGGGCCAACGCCTGAACAAAATTTACGTCGTCCAGGGTGAATTCCCAATGTTGGGAAGTATAGACACGCAGGGCACCAATCACTTTGCCACCATAGATGATAGGGACAGACAGGATAGAAGCAATTCCCTCTTTCTTCGCCTCTTCGGGGTACTGAATTCTCGGATCATCGGCAACGTTGTATATTGCCACCGGACCTTCCAGTAACGACTGCGAAATGGATCGTAATGAGCTTAGGGGACCTTTGTTTATATACTCATTACTCAGGCCATATGACGCGGCAACTTTCAGTTCGTGGGTTTTTCGATTGACAAGAAACAGGGTACATCCTTTGACATTTAAGGCTGTCGCGATGCTCTCAACTGTCATCAAGGCAACTTCCTGTGGATTCTTGGAATGGGAGATGGACCCGGTAATCTTAAGCAAAGTTTCATAATTTCTTTCAAGCTTTTTCATGATTACCTCCATCATTATATAATTGTTGTAGTGGAGATTAACCGTACAGTTGGGTCCTATCGAACCGGGACTATAAGCTCCCAACAGAACAAAAGAAGTTCTATTGGAAGCTGAGTTGGCACATTTTGAGTTTCATTTGTTTACCCCATTTTCATGTGTGGTTATTTGAGAGTCGAGTCCATCCAGTGGTTTCCCTACCGAGTCTGTATACCTCCTGTCCGGAGGTATCCATAGAAAGCCGGTGCTGCTCACGAGTGCAGGTAGTGTTCTCAATTATGTCTATGTCGCGCAATAGCTATGCCAAAAACGTGAGTAAGGCCTATAGGAACCCACAACTTGTTGACATACAAAGATATTTACGCTTTGTTCCAGTTGCTATAACACGAAAAACCATGGGCTTAAGGGAACAATTTGAGCCACACAAGACTTTGCTGGGGAACAATTTGAACATATGCCGTTTAACACAGAATCCGTTTTCTTCTTATCATATAAAAAGCCTCTCAGGACATCCTGAGAGGCTTTCATAATTGCTGGAATTTTCAGAGAAAAAAGAACCTAAGCTGTAGGCCACCTGCTCGACGCAATCTTCTTACCGCCGACAGCCGACAAGATAAGGCATTCGGTCTTGGGCATCTTTTCGATGAACTGCTTTCCGGCTATTGGTTCCAAAACAAAAACAGCTGTGGAAAGCGCATCCGCATCCATGACATTATCCGCCATAACGGTCACGCTCGTGCTTTGAAGCGGAGAGCGGCCTGTTGTCGGGCTTACAATGTGATGGTATAGCTTTTCTCGATCAAAGTAGACCTCATAGTTGCCGGAAGTAGCAATGGCACCGTTTACCATGGTGATGGTATCAACATATGGGCCGTTTTTGTCCGGATCCTGAATCGCTACCTTCCACGGGGTTCTGCTATCCTTGCCGCCGATTGCCCGGATATCACCGCCTGCATTGATCAGCGCGTGCTTGGTCCCGTGTTGTTCGATCACCTTGGCCCCGCAGTCGATGATGTATCCTTTGGCGATCCCGTCCAAGGTAATCCCCATCCCCTCTTTGGCAAACCGTACGGTATGTCCGTCAAAGCGGAGGGCGCCGGCATCCACCAAGTCAAGGACCTTGCTCACCCTGGTCTCAGACGGCGGACTTTGATGGGCTGCAAAATGCTCTTTGTAGAGGTCAACCAAGGGTTTTACGGTTATGTCAAAGGCGCCGCCGCTCGCCCTATGAAAACGAAGCGACCGGGCTATGACCTCGGATACTTCAGAGGGAAGCTCGGTTAGATACCCGTCTCGATTGAGCGTTCCGATAGCGGAAGCCGACTGATACCGATTCAGCAGCCGGGAAACCCGATCCATCTCCTCAAACGCCTTCCCGATAACCTCGTCGGCCTCGGTCCTGGAGGGATGCATCACGGTAATGGCCGCAAAGGTCCCCATGGAAAGGCGCGCCCTCGTTACCTTGTACAGTTTTCTGTTAAAGGCGATGCTTTCTGAAACAGGCATCAAGCCGCCAAAGGCAAACCCTACACCCAGAATACCTGAGTATTTCAGAAAGGTTCTCCGGTCTATGGTTGTTCCCTGTTGTTGAGACATAGCATTGTCCTCCACTCTTATTAAGCCGCCGCTTGTTTTAGTTGTTTATAAGTTTCTTCCAGACCAAGAGGTTGCAAGATATGCCTTTTCTTGCATGCCGCTATGCAGACTTCCTTGCAGTCCGGACCAAATTCCATGCACTTTTTCTGATCTATCGTAACCACTCCGGCCACTTCTGAAATGGCTTCTGCTGGACATTTTTTGATGCAGACCTTATCGTGAATACATCCTACTTCGCACAAAGCCATTGTGACCTTGGCTTTGTCCTTAGTATTGCACCGTATGATAACACGGGCGTTTTTTGAGACTAACTTGATGATCCCTTTGGGGCAAGCGCTAACACAACTGCCGCACGCCACGCACTCGTCCGGATCGACTACCGGGAAGTTGTTAACCATGGTGATCGCATCAAACGGACAGGCCTCGGCACATTCTCCAAACCCAACACAACCGTACTGGCAGTCCAGGGGACCGGCAAATGCCAGGTTCGCACCGGAGCAGGTCCCATAGCCGATGTAGTTGTATTTTATGTGCACCTTCCCCTGCACCCTGGAACAGCGAACAACAGCGACCATTTCCTCTACAGCCCCTGCTCCCTTTCCCGTGATCTCGGCCACCGCATCGGCAACATCCTTTTTGCCGGGAAAACAAAGGTTTGGCGCAACATCCGGATTGTGGACCACTTCTTCTGCGTATGCTTCACAACCTGGGAAGCCGCAGCCGCCGCATTGGGCACCGGCAAGGGTATGCAATACCGCTTCCACCTTTGGGTCGGGCTCCACATGGAATTTCTGGGCGGCTATTGCAAGCCCGATTCCGAAAAAGAGCCCTATGCATCCCAGTGTGGCCACGCCACCTAAAGCTGCCTTGATTAATGCTGGATCCATATCAATTACCTTTCTTACTTAGTAGATCGACAATCCTGAAAAGCCTAAAAAGGCCAGGGCAAAAAGTCCGGCAACAACAAAGGCGATGGGCAGCCCCTTGAAGCTCGGCGGCACCTTGGCCAGTTCCAACTTTTCCCGCACACAGGCCATCATAAAAAGGGCAACAAGGAATCCCAACCCTGCCCCAAGGGCCAGGGAAAAGCTCTCCCATCCCGTATATTCGTTGTCTGCAAGAATCAGCGGTACTGCTATTGCGATACAGTTTGCAATGACGAGGACGAGGTACACGCCGAAGGACTTAAACAGCACCGGATTGACCTTCCTGAGGATAGTATCCACGCCCTGGACGGAAAGGGAGACCAGACCGATAAA
>JABXJX010000045.1 GCA_013375375.1 Desulfobacterales bacterium
ATGAAAAGCAACTGATTGGAAGCATAATGAACCTTCTCACCTCGGTGATAGGCTTTGAGAGGGCCATTCTTTTTCTGGTGGACAACAAGCGGGAGAAGCTTCGGTTTGCCCAAGGGGTTGGTGCTGTAGATGACTTGGTGGACCATTTAAGGGATTATGAAATACCCCTTGATCGCATGAGCAATATTCTGGCGCGGGTGGCAGCCACGGGTACTCCGAGATTTGTGAAGAATGTGGAAAAGTCTAATTTGCGAAAAGGGAACATCATCCTGAGTTTCTTTCACCCCAAAAATTTTGCTGCCGCACCCCTTATTACCCGCAACAAAGTCATAGGAGTTCTTGCAGGTGAGTTGCCCGAGGATAAAGCCGAGATGGGTGAACCTAATTTGAACCTGCTCATGACGTTTTCCAACCATATTGCCATTGCAATCGAAAATGCCCGTTTGTACAGGGACCTCGAAAAAACATACCTTTCAAGCCTTCAGGGACAGAAGATGGAAGCTATAGGAAACCTGGCAGGCGGCATTGCTCACGACTTTAATAATATCTTGCAGGTCATCTTGGGTAATGTAAACCTGCTTTTGTACAGCATTGGAGATGATGATCCTCGCTACAGTAGGAAGTTGAAACAAATAGAGTCATCAGCCCAGCGTGCCGGTGCCCTGATCAGGAAACTACTCACTTTTAGTAGGAAAGGAGAAGTCCAGCCGCACCCCACTAAATTGAATTTCGAGGTTGAGGAGGCAAGGAAACTCCTTGGCAGCACCATCCCAAAGATGATCGCCATAGAACTTCAACTTGATCCTGATCTGAGGATGATTGATGCTGATCCGGTAGAGGTGAATCAGATCTTGATGAACCTGGCCGTCAACGCACGGGACGCTATGCCCGATGGTGGAAAGCTGGTCATTGGAACCAGAAACGTTACTCTTGACGAAGAGGACTGCCGCGCCTATCCCGACTTAAAGCCAGGGGAACATGTAATGCTCTGGGTCTCGGATACTGGTCATGGCATGGGAAAGGATGTTTTAAACCATCTCTTTGAGCCCTTTTACACGACAAAGGGTGTCGGTAAGGGAACCGGACTGGGACTCTCCACAGTATACGGGATTGTGAAGAGTCATCAAGGCCACATCACATGCAAAAGCGAGCCCGGCAGTGGCACGACTTTCAAGATCTATTTTCCGGCCTTGGACGAAGCCGCGCAAAGGGTCGCTGAAGAAAGGCCTGAAGAGCTTTCGAGCATGCGTGGGACGGAAACAATTATGGTAGTAGATGACGAAGAAGACATAAGAAAATATTGTAAGGAGGTTCTGAACAGGTACGGCTATACTGTCCTTACGGCAAAAAGTGGGGAGGAGGCCCTTGAAGTTTTCGGACAAAAAGGGGCCTCAGTTGATTTGGTGGTATTGAATCTGGTCATGGAAGGCATGGGCGGCAAACGATGCCTTGAGGAACTCTTAAGGTTGGATCCAAGTACGAAGGTCCTCATCCTGACTGGTTACACGGTTAGCGGCCCTCTAAAGGAGGTGCAGGAAATGGGAGCCAGGGGTATCCTTGGCAAACCGGTCCGTCATAGAGAAATGGCAAATATGATCAGAAGAATCCTTGACGAGGAACCGACACCCACTAAGATAGTCCGTGGTAGGGGCAGACCCGGGCTGAGGGTGTTAGTTTCGAAGTAGGCATGCTGTATACGCTGCCCATTCCCCCTCTGTCTGAGCTTGTCAGACTTCTTTTAGAATGAAGATTAAGGCCATTAATGTCTACAAAGTGAATCTCCCCTTTAAGTTTACCTTTTCCCATTCCCAAAAAAATGCCAGGTCAGTGGACAATATTGTCGTGGAAATACTAACCTATGAGCAAGGGCTGGTGGGTTACGGAGAAGGCGGCCCAAGGCCCTATGTTACCGGTGAGACCCAGGATAGCGCCATTTGTGCTGTAAGGTTTTTATGTCTAAATAAACTCTTCCCTTGGGATCTGAACGACGTTAGCCAAGTATGGAACTTTATCGATGCTGTTACCCAGGGAAAAAATCATAACTCGGCAATATGTGCCCTCGAGATAGCCCTTCTGGACGTACTGGCCAGGAAGGAAAATCGAAATATTCTGCACTATCTTCCCCAAGATTACTTTACTGATGAAATTCGCTACGGACTTACGGCCCCTATGTCAGATCAGGAAACGATCGGTTTGGCCTGTCAGATGATGAAAAGGTTCGATATCAGAGATGTGCGTCTAAAAATGGGGAGGAACATAGAGCAAAACCGGCGGGCACTTGAGGCTATTCGTCAGATTATGGACCGGGAAGGCAGTATGAGAGTTGATGTAAACGGCGGCTGGGATATGGATATGGCTAAACAGCATCTGCCATGTCTTGAATCCTATGGAGTGAGCATTCTGGAACAACCTCTACCATCCAATGACCCCAATTGGAGAGGACTGGCAGATATTCTAAGAACCAGAGATGTCCAACTTATGGCTGATGAGTCTGTTTGTTCTATGGAAGATCTGGAGAAGGTAATTGAAGAAGGCCTTTTCGATATGATCCACGTGCGTCTTTCCAAGTGCGGTGGGTTTTCAAATTCCCTAAAGATAATAAACCGGCTTCGTGCTGCCGGGCTCCGTTATCAGGTGGGATGTCAACTGGGAGAGTCGGGCATACTCTCTGCGGCTGGAAGAGCCCTGTGCGCTATAAGTTCTGATGCCATTTACTATGATGGATCCTATGATGGTCTTTTGTTAAGCGAAAATCTCACCACCGAGAACGTAACCTTCGACCACGGGGGCAGGGCAGCTCCCCTAACAGGCCCGGGGCTTGGCATTACGGTAAGTTGCGAAAATCTTAAGCAGTTCAGTGATTATTTTATTACCATTCACAGCCCCTGAGTCTGTCATAACGAACTTCTCGCCAACAAAGACGTAGTCTAGTTGTTTTTCTATTGGAATTATTGCTCGTTAGAGTGGTAAATCCCGTACGCTTCTTTGATCTGACATCCACTTCATATATTTTTCATTTAGCCTGGGCACCAATGCCCTGAAAGTTGAAAGGCTTTCTCCTTTTACACTAAATATTTCCTTGTTATTATTGCTAAAACATGTGTCAGGAATCATATCGTCTCTTAAAGCAGAGGCCGGGAGCCTAAAGAAAGGCATCATATTTAAGAGAGTCTTCTGTAGCTTTGACGTGCTATTGGAAAGGTTAAAGATTTCTCTCATATAAGCGACAACGGTTTCAAAGTTTAGATCTTTAGACGGCTGCCTGACGACGTTTTGTCCAAAAACACCATCATCATCAAAAATAACATCCGGTGAGGACATGGCAAGCTGGTAAGTCTTGGCTTTTGGGTAGATCCTGCATTCTCCAATCTTAAAGATATGCCCTCCGGGTCCACTGTTTTTTGACAACTCTTTTGCAAAATTCAGGCTTTTTTCAAGGTCTTCTTCTGTATCTCCTGGATACCCGGCGATCATAAAGATCACCATGGGAATTTCATTTCTTACAGCTTCTTTGAATATGGCAGTGGTGTTTGAAATGTATTTCTGATAGTGAACTCTATCTCTGACCTTATTCATCCGTTTCAGTGTATTATAACTCGCCGATTCAAACCCCAAGGCCAAGATCCCACAACTATCTGCAATCTGAGGGATTAGGCATGGATCCAGTGTGTCGCAACGGGTCTCAAAATTAACTTTCATACCTAATGATTGAAGGAATGAAAATAACTCAAAGGACTTGAAGAGAGCGTCACTGATCAAAAGGGTGCGTGCGTTGCTTTGTAGTGACAAATTCATCAGGTCTTTGCGGACAATCTGGGGTGGAACCTCTTTTCTAATCGGTCGTATGAATTCTTCCATGCAAAAATTACATTGATAGGGGCATCCACGGCTGAATGCATAGGGCAGAATATTATATGCCATGGGATACCTTAAAAATTCTAGACTGAGAAGTGTCTTTTTATTAAGATCAAATCGTAGATTTTTTTTAGCAACATTGATCTGACCATCTTTCTTCCATGCCAGATTCGGGATATACTCGGTTATTGGGTTTTTGCCCTTTTCCAAACATTCGATTATTTTGAGAGTAGGTACCTCACCTTCACCAATCACTATCAGGTCAACCGCGGATGTTCTGGCGAAAATCTCCTCGTAGTAGATTGTGGGGAAATACCCCCCTAGAAAAATAAATATATCAGGATCGTACTCTTTGATAAGTTCACATAAATGGACAACCTCTTCTGCCTGAGCAATAGCCGTACACGAGATGCCAACCCCCACGGGCTTTATTTCGGAGAGGTTTTGCAGAAGTTCTTGGTATATTTGTTCTTTCCCATGCTGGGTAAGAGGTAACCCAAAATCTACTGGTATGGAAATAATCTCAATTTCTACTTTCGGGATGTTGAACTTAACAAAGCTTGCTATCTCTATGATGGGCAATGGGTAGGCAGGGACATACATATCTATATTCTTAGATATGGGTTCAATGAATAAAATCAAAGCAACCTCCTAATAAATCATCTGATTTTACGGTTTTGTCAACAGACATCAGACAACTATCAACGGACACTACCGAAAAAACGGGTTACCTCCATTATAATACAGAAGGTAACGCCTTAATCTCTTGGTAGGTGAAGACCGGGCCGTGCCTGCAGGTGAATTTACTCCCTATGCTGCAATGGCCGCATTTGCCGACGCCGCATTTCATGTGCCTTTCAAGGGTGGTGATAATATCGTCTTCGCCAAATCCCATCTTCAGCAAATCAAAAACCACATAAGAAACGATTGCCGGATGGCCGCATATGATCGCCTTTGTGTTTAAAGGAGATATTGCGGCCTTTTTCCATAGACTTGTCAACGGACCGATGTTTCCTTTCCATGTCGCGCTGTCCCGGTACACAGTGGTTATCACATTAACATCTTTTTCCGTATCCCACGCAGATAGATCGTCCTTAAAGACAAGATCTTGCGCCGTCCTTGCGCCGTAAAGGACGGTTACCTGCCCGAATTCCGATCGTTCGGAAATGACATATTCGATTAAAGAACGCAATGGGGCCAGTCCGATCCCGCCTCCTACGAGCAAAAGGTCGCGGCCGTAAAGCTGTTCCAGTGGAAAGCCGTTGCCGTACGGCCCACGCAAACCAAGCTCGTCCCCCTTGGTGCAGCGATGTATCTCTCCGGTCAAGAGCCCCATTTTTTTTATGCTCAACTGCAATCCCCCGGAAAACGTGGGGGAAGAACATATGGAAATGGGCGCCTCTCCGCAGTTAAAAACAGAGACCAAAACAAATTGGCCGGGTCGAAAAGTAAAACGATCTTTTTTATCTTGATCTTTGAAACCAAGCGTAAAGGTCTTGATATCCCCTGTTTCTTCCTTCACCCGTTTAATGGAAACAGGACGAGGGAGATAGATATTTGACACCATCTCCCGGACTAATGTCTGGGCCTTATCTCTCAACTACGCCTCCTTCGCGCCGTTTACGGAATCCCAAGCTGGATACCAAGGGCACGGGCAACATCTTCTTTTGTGATCACTCCGTCTTCTATGAGCTGCGCACCAATGGGCTTGCCGGTATCGGCCTGTTTCTCAAGTGCGGCCTTTAGTTCTTCTTTGCTTATAAGCCCGGCATCAAGAAGGATTTCGCCTAACCTCAAAGAGGCTTTCATTGCCTTTCCGGGTTGCTCGCAAACCGTCCTGATAAAATGGATCATATCGATACGGCCGAAACATATTTCCACGCACCGGCCGCATCCCACGCAGCTTGGGCGATGATATCTCTCCTTGGCAAAAGCAAGCTTGTGATAAAAGCGCCTTCGAATCCGACGCCTTCTTTCATGACGTGGATTGTAGCCTCCCGCAAGGCGGGTAAATCCGGCCAGGGTACATGCATCATGCGTTCTGACCCTTTCTCCTTTACTATCTGAAACGGGCCGGTCTGCAATATCGAAGCAGTAACATGTGGGACACACATAGGCACACCCCCCGCAACCCTGGCAGCGGTTGCCGAGTTCCTCCCATAATGCCTCATCAACTTCATCATTAATAAATCGGGAAACAGCCGTATCAAAGTCCACGATCCGTTCAAAGCCGCTCTCTGCTTCCAAAACGATCTCGTACTGTTCGTTTCTATCTTTCTGCGTTACAGGCTCGAAAAAATAATCCCATTTTTCAACCAACTCCCTGCCCCCTGGACGTCCGATTTCAACAAAAAACCGGTCCCCCATGTCCGTGAATTGCAGATCGTAGCCATACGCCAGGAAGGGCCCGCTTTGCGCGCTTTTGCAAAAGCAGTTTTGCATGGGTTTATGACACCCGATATTGATCAGTATCGTATTGCTTCTTCTGTTTAAATAATACCGGTCCTTGAAATTTTCCTGGAATACCACGTCAAAGAAAAGAATCGCCCACAGATCGCAGGAACGCAGACCAAATAAGACTCTTGATATGTCGGGCAGCGCTTCCTCAAACCGATATTCTTTGCCTTCGTGCCGGTAATTAAACAAAATTTCGGTGCGAGGTAAGAAGAAATTCTTGGGAGGCACGACCGGCCTGCTCTCCAGGTCGAGGGAAACATCATCCACACAGGAGACGATCTCAAATAGCGTATCGCCATACTGATTCTTTACCGGCGCAATCAGTTCGCGTTCATTTGCAATCTTGCGCAAAAAGCCTGTGAGGTGTTCCTTGTTTAGAATCAGCTCATCCGGCATTACTGCACCCTTTCCAGACGTACCGCGCAAACCTTAAACTCCGGAATGTCGGCCCCTGGGTCGCATTTATCATGGGTGAGAATATTGGCAGGGGCCTCCCTGAAGTGAAAAGGGATAAAAATCGTGTTTTCCGGAACATCGTCCGTAAGGCGCACTTTTACCGTAATCTCTCCGCGCCTTGAAATCACCCGGACAGGTTTATTGTTTGCCACCCCCAAGCGCTTTGCATCCTTTGGATTGATTTCAACAAATGCCTCCGGCCGCTCTCTGGAAAGTGCCGCAATTCTCCTGCTCATGCTTCCCGTATGCCAATGCGGGTAGATCCGTCCAGTGGTCAGGTAAAACGGATACGTATCATCCGGCATCTCAGCAGGGGGACGGTATACAACATATTCAAAGCGTCCCTTCCCTCGTGCAAATGAACCCTTGTGCAGAAAGGGCGTCCCCGGGTGGTCCGGGTTCGTACACGGCCAGAACAGCCCCCATCCCTTGTCCAGCCTGTCGTAATATACCCCGCCGTAAATTGGGGTCAGCATGGCGATCTCCTCCATGACTTCGGCCGACGATTCGTAGTGCATAGAGTAATTCATCCGGGAGGCGAGTTCGCATATGATTTGTTGGTCCGGCTTGCTTTCACCAACTGGAGGAATAGCCCTTCTAATTCTCTGAATGCGGCGCTCAGTACTGGTAACGGTACCGTCCTTTTCGGCAAATGAGGCCGCAGGCAAAACCACGTCCGCAAACTCCGCGGTCTCAGTCAGGAAGATATCCGATACCACCAGAAATTCGAGATCCTCTAAGGCGGCACGTGTTGCTTTAAGATCAGGGTGGCTTAGGGCCGGGTTTTCTCCCATTATAAACATCCCTTGAATCTTCTTATCACCAACACTGTGCAACATGTCGATCCCGGTAAGACCCCGGTCCGATGGAAGATCAGTCTTCCATACCCTCTCAAATTTTTTCCGGATCTCTTCGCTTGCAATATCTTGGTACCCTGACAAGGTCCCTGGGAGCGCCCCCATGTCACAGGCACCCTGAACATTGTTCTGGCCGCGCAACGGCCCCACTCCGGTAAACTCCCGTTCCACGTGGCCGGTCAACATGGCCAGGTTGGCAATAGATTGAACATTATCCGTTCCGGAGACATGCTGGGTAATCCCCATGGAGTAGATGATCGCGGCCCTCTTGACACCGGCATACATCCGGGCCGCCCGTTCGAGGTCTTCCACGGAGATCCCGCTGACGGCTTCAACCTGCTTTAGGTCAAACTTCCTTAATATCTCGGTGAATGCCCTGAAGTTCTCGGTGCGCATCTTGATAAAGGTCTCATCAAGGAGTCCTTCATCCAGGATAATCTTCATCATTCCGTTGAGCCATATGACGTCCGTGCCAAGGCGGGGCTGGAGATAGACATGGGCAAACCTGCTCAAGGGGATGCGCCGCGGGTCCACAACAATCAGTTTGGCCCCTTTTGCTAATGCATCAAAGATAAATCGTGCTATTTGTGGGTGCTGTTCGGTTGTATTGGAGCCGGTAACCAGGATGACCTCGGCATTGGCAAGCTCTGATATGGAGTTTGTCATGGCCCCGGAACCAAAGGCGTTGTTCAGGCCTATGACACTCGGCGAATGGCAGAGCCGGGCACAGTGGTCCACATTGTTGGTCTTTAACGCGGCCCGGGCAAACTTCATCAGGAGATAGTTCTCCTCATTGGTACACTTGGCGGAAGAGAAAACCCCCAGGGATCGGCCTCCGTGTCTCTCCTTGATCTCCAACAGTCTTTTCGCAACCAAGTCGAGCGCTTCTTCCCAGTTTGCCTCTACCAGGTGCTTCTTTCTTCGGATCAATGGATATTGGAGGCGGTCCTTATGATGGACAAATCCAAAGCTGTTCCATCCCTTGAGACACAGATTGCCCCGTGCAACAGGGTGTTCTCTGCTGGGAATCACCCCGATAATCTTTCCGGCTTCAACCTCAAGATACAGGTTGCACCCGCAGGCGCAAAAGCAGCAGGTCGTCAGAACTCTGTGCATAATGGGAGGTTCCGGAAGCTCTACAACTTGTTGGAATTATAGGAATTTACAGCGAAGCCCCTAAGTTCTACAACCTAAGTGCTGACAATGGCCTGCTCGTCTGCCCAAATAACCAAGCCGGCAGTATACGGGGTCTCGAATTTTCGCCTACTGGGCAGGATTCTAATGGTAAAGCCGTATTTGCCTGCATTGCTGCATGGTATCTCACCCTGAAAATGATGGTTGCCGTTACCATCAGAATCCGCGGCTTCCATCTGCACGGTATCCCTTTGCGTAAAGTCATCCCTGAGGTTCAACGACCCAAAGTAGATCTCCACATCCACGTCTTCCGGGTCAAGCTCATTCAGAAAAATATCGGCCTGGATTCTAAAGTGCCCCAATACCGGTACTGGTTTACCGTCCTGGACATGCACATGATTAATCTTTATCTGGTCCCAGTTGGTCATAATCTTCTGTCGCCACACGGCAAGATCCTTGGCACCTTTCATATCCTCTCTTGAAAGGTCATTGTAACGCCTTGAGGCACTCACGTAAAATTGTTTGCTATACTCCTGCACCATACGGTGGGTGTTAAAAATCGGGCAAAGATCAGACATGGCTGCTTTCATCTTTTCCAGCCAGGCATGAGGCAGATTATCCGAGCCGCGGTCATAAAACAGCGGTGCGATTTCCCGTTCCAAAAGATTGTAGATGTCCCGGCTTTCCACTTCGTCCTGCAAATTATGATCCTCATACGTCTCGCCACGGCCAATGGCCCACCCGTAACGCTGGTCATAGCCTTCGTCCCACCATCCATCCAGCGTACTCAGGTTCAAAACTCCGTTGGGGATGGCCTTCATCCCGCTGGTACCGCAAGCTTCCATGAGCCTTCGCGGGGTGCTGAGCCATACATCACATCCTTGAAGCATCATTTCCGCCACCCTGATGCCGTAATCCTGGATGAACACAAACCGATGCCGAACCTCCTCTCTATTGGCAAAGTGAATAACCTGCCTGATGAGCTCCTTCCCGGGGGTGTCATGGGGATGGGCCTTGCCGGCCACAATGATCTGCACAGGCTGTTCGGAGCGGGTCAGCAATTCAATAAGCCGTGACTCATCTCGCAGGATAAGTGTAGGCCGCTTATACTCCACAAAGCGCCGACTAAATCCAATGGTCAGGATTTCAGGGCTCAGCACTTGGGCCGCATCATCAATCTCTCGGGCTAATGCCCCGCAGCTTTTGAGCTGGGCCTGTAACGTTTGTCTTGCAAAGGCTACCAAGCGCTCCCGTCGCTTTTCATGTGTACGCCACAGTTCTGAATTTGGGATCTGGTCAACCTGTTTCCAGACCTTCTGACTATCGGGATCTTCGGCCCAGTTTGGTCCCAGGTACTGGTCAAAGAGTTCCGCCATGTCTTTGGAGATCCAGGACGGTATGTGAACCCCGTTGGTAATGGAGCGGATCGGAATATCTTCCACTGGATTCTTCGGCCAGATTCTCTTCCACATGTCCCGGGAAATCCTGCCGTGCAATCGGCTGACCCCATTGGCGTGGGCCGATAGCCTTAGGGCGAGCACCGGCATGGAAAAAGGTTCATGATCGTTTGCCGGATCCTGTCGGCCAAAGCCCAACAAGACCTTGAATGCAATCCCCATGGACCGGACATAATCGCTAAAGTATGCATGCATAAGATCCGGCGAAAACATATCGTTTCCGGCCGGCACAGGGGTGTGGGTAGTAAAGGTATTGGTGGCGACTACGAACTCCCTCGCTGCATCAAAGGAGAGGCCGTGCTCGTTTTTGAGGATCCGAATCCGCTCCAAAGCAGAAAAGGCAGAGTGGCCTTCATTCATGTGGCACGCTGTTGCCTCTATACCGAGGGCACGGAGTGCCCGAACACCGCCAATCCCCAGGACAATCTCTTGCCTGAGCCGCATCTCCAAGTCGCCGCCATAGAGCCTTGAGGTAATATAGCGGTGCTCGTGAGAATTCTCCTTTACATTTGTATCGAGTAAGTAAAGAGGGACTCGTCCCGCCATGAAATGCCATACCTGTACCTTGACCGAATCACCACGGATAGGTACCTCCACAATGACAGGCAGCCCGTCTTGATCTTTCATGAGCTGGGCCGGCATGGTGGAAAAGTCGTTTTCAGGATAGGCCTCTTGCTGCCAGCCGTCGGCATTCAAGTACTGCTGAAAATAGCCTTCGTGGTAAAATAGGCCGACACCAACCAGGGGAAAATTCAGGTCGCTGGCAGACTTCAGATGATCCCCTGCAAGGATGCCCAGGCCTCCGGAGTAGATAGGCAAACACTCGGCCAGACCGAATTCCGCCGAAAAATAGGCGACACAGAATCGACCCAGGTCACGGACCACAGGGGCCGGGGAATGCCGAACAGAGAGATACCGCTCCAGCTCCTCATAACTACGGTCCATCTGGGCCAAAAAACCTGCATCCCCTGCCAATTCCTCCAAACATTCCTGGCTTATATTCCCCAGCATATAGACCGGGTTATGTTTCGAAGAGTCCCAGAGTTCAGCATCCATGTGCCTGAACAGGTCGCTGATTTCGTGACGCCAGCTGAACCACAAATTGTTGGCAAGCTTCTCCAGGGGCTTTAACCTTTCAGGGAGCCTGGCAAGTACGTTATATATATAAACCGCTTTCATGAACGAGTCTTCCCCTTGAAGATCATGGCAAGCTTGGCCTTGAGTTCCGCCAAATCAAAAGACTTGACCACATAGTGATCGGCGGCGACCGATTTTACATCCTCTCTGTAGGAATCGTAGGCCGTATTAAGAATAACCGGAAGATCCGGGCAGGCGTTCCGTATTTCCTGAAGTAAGTCCAGACCATCACAATCGTCCATCCGGATATCCAAAACCACGGCCGATGGCTGAGTAGAGGCGATAAGTTCCATCGCGTCCTTACATTTGCCGGCTGTTATGACCTCATATCCCTCTTCTTCCAGTTCTTCTTCGCAAAGCGTTCTAATACTTTTTTCGTCATCCACAACCAACACCTTAACCATAACTCCCCCTCTCACATAACAGCTTGGAGTGTTGGCCCGCCCTGGCGCGACATACACGAAACATGCTATTGCCCTTGAAAACCAGGTCTGGGCCAGGAAGTGCCAATACTCCAATTCTAATTCCTTGCCAGAAGCACCCCTTCTATGAAGGGATCCAGATTCCCATCCAGAACATCATTGACATTTCCTACCCCAAGATCGATTCGGTGGTCTTTGACCATCTGATAGGGATGCAAGGTATAGGATCTGATCTGGCTTCCCCAGGCTATCTCGCTCTTGCTTTCATAAAGTGCTTGCTTTTCTTCGGCACGTTTACTTTGTTCGAGTTCATACAACCGCGACTTTAAAATCTTCATGGCAATCGCCTTGTTCCTGTGCTGTGAAGATTCCTGCTGACTCTGTACCACAATACCTGTCGGCAAATGGGTGATGCGGATAGCGGAACTGGTCTTATTGACGTGTTGCCCCCCGGCGCCGCTGGAGCGGTAAGTGTCGACGCGTAGATCTTTTTCGTCAACCTCTATAACAACGTCTTCGTTGAGTTCAGGAGACACTGAAACAGAGGCAAAGGAGGTGTGTCGACGATTACTGGCATCAAATGGGGACATGCGGACAAGGCGATGGATCCCGGTTTCACCCTTTAGGTAACCGTAAGCATAAGGACCACTGGAAATAAAAGTGGCGCCCTTGATGCCGGCCTCTTCACCGGGCTGGAAATCGACAATGGTGGTTTTGTAATTCTTGCGCTCAGCCCAGCGCATATACATGCGAAAGAGCATCTCGGCCCAGTCCTGTGCCTCGGTCCCCCCTGCGCCGGCATTAATCGAGACAATGGCATTTTTGTCATCGTCTTTGCCGCTCAGCATCCGTGCCAGAGCCATTCGATTAACAGCGTCTTCCAGCCTCTGAAGTGCTTCAGCAACCTCTTGGGTGCTCGCTTCGTCATTCTCTTCTATGGCAAGGCCCAAGAGGACCCCGGTGTCCTCCAGTTCATGATGGAGCTTTTGCCAAGAATCGATTGTCTCGGCAAGAGTCGTTCTTTCTCTCAGGAGATCTTTGGTCTCCTCCGGGGTATCCCAAAAACCTTCCTTAGATATAATCCCTTCGATCTCCTTGAGTCGTTTTGCTTTTCCATCTAAGTCAAAGATAACCCCTAAGTTGTTCCAGTCTATTACCAAGAGATTTGATCTTGCTTTTTAATTCAAGTGACATGATGATTCCTCCTCAATACGGTTATGTCGGTTGTTCGCTGTCAGTAGTATCTATAATCAACAGCGGCTATTTCTTATGAAGTATTCTGTTCCCCAAAAAGCCTATACAGACAAACACACTCATCAAAACGCACCCTACGGCAAAGATGTCGCCGTAGCGAGCATAGAAGCTCCCGTGGCTCATCAAAGGGAGTGCACGGATTCGAATCGCCTCCTCAAACAGGGGTGTTTCATCCAGGCATCTCCCTACAGGATCAATAAAGGCGCTGATACCGGTATTGGCCGCCCTGGCTATGGCCAAGCGGTTTTCGACCGCCCTAAATACGACCATGGAAAGATGCTGGTAAGGGGCGCTTGAGGTCCCAAACCAGGCATCGTTTGTGATGTTAATCAACAGTTGAGCACCGTTTTGAACCATTGAACGGGCCAGCCCTGGAAAGATAGCCTCAAAACAGATCAAGACCCCGATCTTTTCACACCCCCACAACAGAACCTGGCCCTTCTTGCCGGATTCAAAGTCCCCAACAGCCTCAACCATTTTTCCCAAGAAAGGAAAACACCTCTTAAGAGGAACATATTCACCATATGGCACCAAGTGTACCTTGTCATATTTACCAACAACTTCGCCACGGGGATCAACCAAATAAGCGCTGTTATAATAGCGGATGCCCTGGCCGTCTTTGCGAAAAGAAGGACTCCCAAGGAGAAAATGAACCCCGCAGGTGCGAACCAGATTCAGTGTCTCTCTTGTGAGATCCTCATCGTGTAAGAAGTAAAACGGAAGCGCTGTCTCCGGCCATATTATAAGGTCGGGGCCGGACTTCAAGGCAGCAACAGACAAAGTGCCGTAGCATCGGAGGATCTCGTGCTGAAAAGAAGGAAGCCACTTCTTAGACTGATCGATATTCCCCTGGACCAAGGCAACAACATGCTTGGGCGCGGCCTCAACAGCCCTGTCGAGTTTTCCTATACGCCAGGTGCCGTAGGTTAAAAAACCGGCTATTACCAAAACGACGCTTAGAACGGGCTTCCAGGCAAGGCCCCTGTTCTCTGAAATGGTATCCCAGGCTTCAAAGATCACGGCATTGACGGTCATTATGAGGGCCGACAACCCATACACACCCAGTATATCTGAAAGCTGAATCAGGTGCAACCGATTATATTGCGAGTGCCCAAGGTTTTCCCATGGAAAGCCGGACAGTAGAAACGACCTGACATATTCCAGGGCAACCCAGAAAAATGGTGCGGTCAAATAATAGGGGAGGGATCTTGCCCGGAGTCGGCCGACAACCATTGCAAAGAGCCCTGAGTATAGACTGAGGTAAAAGGCAAACAGCATGAATACAACAACACACAGGACGCTCGGCAGTCGGCCATAATGGTGAATGACGCCCGCAATCCAGTAAAGAAGCGTCGCATAATGGACCAGCCCGGCAAGGAATCCCAACTTGAAACTTCCACGGGGCGATGTATCCTTTATAGAATAAAAAAGCGGAACAAAGGCGACCCATGCAAGGAATCCACAACTGATCTTCGGAAACGAGGCGGTTAACAGCAGGCCGGTCGTCGCTGCCAGTGTAACGTCAAACAGGTTTATTCCCCACACTTTGCCTTTCACAATCAACCCCTTTATATCCCACGCAAATATCTTTCTATGGGTAACATTTTCTTTGCCGGAACAAAAGGGTAATTCCCCTGAACCCGACCTTTTGTTGTATTATCCCCTCATAGAAAGGAGGGATAATATTCTTTGTAATATAAGATACGGCTATCTGGGCAATGGCCCGTTAAAACTTGACACAAACCAACAATTTTTCTATGATTCTATAGATATTATGCAAACCAGTACCCGCAAATTCTTTAATAGGATAGAGACTTCCAGAAACCTGCCCACCCTTCCACATATTCTTCTGAAGTTGATCAAAGCCTGCAACATGGAACAAAATACGATTAAGGATATATCTCGAATTATCACCAACGATGTCTCCTTAAGCGCAAGACTTATGAGGCTGGTCAATTCCGTCTATTACGGCCTGCCGAACAGGGTGGTCAGCATTAACCATGCCCTGGTACTCTTAGGCACTAATACAGTCAAGAACATTGCCGTCAGCGCTTCAGTATACCAGGCATTTAACCGTGCCAAGGACAGTTCTCTTTTTAGGTTAAAGCCTTTTTGGTGGCACTCCCTTATGTGCGCCACGTTATCGAAGCTGATTGCCGGGAAGACCTCATATCCTGCTCCTGACGAGGCGTTTTTGTCCGGGCTTCTTCATGATATAGGGAAGCTGGTTTTGTGGGTGAATTTTCCAAAGAAATACTCTGAGATATTACAGTCGTACAGGGACAAGCCGGATCT
>JABXJX010000004.1 GCA_013375375.1 Desulfobacterales bacterium
CAGAATTGTACGTAGCCTATAATTTGCTCGTGACCCACAAGATACGGCGCCTGGTCGTTGTGGATGATGAAAACCATGTCATTGGCGTGGTAACCCAATCCAACCTGATTGAATATCTCGGCTACGAATATTTTATCGAAGTCAAGAAAGTCTTCGAAGTAATGACAAAAGTCTTGTTCACCATATCCAAAGACATGACTGTGTCCCAAGCCTTGAGCGATATGGCACGTGAGTCCTTAAGTTGTCTGGTTATTGCACAGGATGACCGGCCCGTGGGCATCTTGACCGAGCGCGACGTGGCCAGACTGTTGGTCGATCTCGGCGATATCTGGGAGCTGAAAGTCGAAGAGGTTATGAGTTCTCCGGTCAACACACTGTCAAGGCAAACCCCCGTGCACGAGGTTGCCAGGATCATGCAACAAGAAAAAATTCGCAGAGTGGTGGTGGTCGATGACGACGGTAAAATTGCTGGGTTGGCCACCCAATCCGACATCGTAAAGGGGCTTGAAGGCAAGTACATCGAAACACTCAAGGAGGTTATCAAAGAAAAAGAAGTCGAGATAGAGAACACCTCAAGAGATTTGGCTGAAAAAACTGTTTATCTCGACAATATTCTTCATTCATCCGTTGACTTAGGCATTGTCGCCACGGATCTGGATTTACGTATCGCCTATTTCAACCCCGGCGCAGAGAAAATCCTGGGATACTCGGCCCAAGAGGTCATTGGCCGGGATGCAAGGGAGATTCACCTCGAGGAAAATGTTGAAATATCTCGATTCGACAGAGTCATTGAAAGCATCCCCAAGGACAAGAAACACGCGTTTAGTTTTGAGCGAGACAGGAAGGATGGGAAACGGTCCATTCGTGCAAGGGTCTCAGGAATATGGGATAAAGAAGAGATGCTGGTCGGGTTCGTTTTCATCCTTCGAGATATTACCGAGAAAAAGCAGGCCGAGGAGGCACAGCGGGAGAGTGAGCGGCGACTGTATGAAGAACAAAAGCGCCTGGAAATGCTGGAGCTCGCAAACGAGTTGGCTCTAAACCTGATGGATGAATTGAGAAACCCCCTCACTGCTGTTGGGGGGTATGCAGCGCGCATCTCTGACGGGGCCTATCCTGAAGACAAACTGAAAAAGTACACAGAACTCATCTTTGAAGAGTCCAAGAGGCTTGACACCGCACTCGAAGAGGCTGTAGCCCACTTGAAGGCCGCAGCTGAGAAGGCATAGGCGGAAGCTTTCAGCAAAGGCGGGTCCGCGTGATTCTGCGGCAAAAAAGAAAATCCTGTTAATCCTGTCAAATGAAAATAGCCGCTTAAGGCGTCAAAGACCTGTTTTTGGAATCTTTATCGTGGTATATTAGCAGGGTCGGGCTTGGTCCTACCCTAAAAGGACCTACTAACCATTGGAGGAAAAAGGTAATGAACAGAGATGAAATAGTCCTTTCTTTGCGCCGGTTCAAGGAGATGAACCAGGAAAAATATGACATAATCAAAATCGGCCTTTTTGGTTCAGCAGCCAGAGAGAGTATGATTGAGGAAAGTGATATTGATGTTGTTGTAGAACTAGGGAAACCGGATCTGTTCAACCTCATCGGTATTAAACAGGATTTGGAAGAACAATTGCACCGCTCGGTGGATATTGTAAGATATCGGGGGAAAATGAACGCATTTCTCAAACGCAGAATAGATAAAGAGGCCGTCTATGTATGACAAAGAGCTCGCCGTGGAGATATTGTCCCAGATTTATCAGGCAACACAGACGATTTTGCAGCAGCCACCATTACTTTGAGACGGATGCAGAGTTAATATACGATGTTTGTATAAATCATATTGATGAGTTGGCACAGGCCATAAACAAAATGATTAAAGAGATATCATAATGGTCCTGCACAAGGACTTTCCAAAATCACCCCATGCAATGGTTGGAGTTTCTGGCGTTACAAGGACAAAAAAGGAGAATGGGTTCCTTTAAAAAATCTAAGAAAATAGTTTTACAAGGAGGGACAGAAGGGGTGTCCCCAACTTTCTCCAGTCCAATTATTTCCAATACGTGAGGGCCAGATATGAAACTGGATAAGATAGGTATTTGGTCTGAGATCAAGCTGGACATCATAAAAGAGTATGCCAGTGCTTTTACGACGATAATGAGAAAGCAAGACTGGTGTAGAGGATATGCCTATATTGATGCATTTGCTGGAGCAGGGGTCCATATCCGACGAAAAACAGGAGAATTAATTCCAGGATCACCATGGAACGCCCTTGAGATTGCCAACCCTTTTACAGAGTATCACTACATAGATATTGATAAGAAAAAAACAGAAATTCTTGAGAGGCTGGCTCCTGAAAATTTCAATATAAAGATATACTTGGGAGATTGTAATGAAATATTGGCAAAGAAAATATTCCCCACGCTTCAAAATAAAAGCAAAAAGAGAGCACTGTGCTTTTTTGATCCTTACGGTCTGCATCTCTACTGGGAAACCATTATTGAAGCTGCCAAACTAAGGACTACTGAGATCTTTCTGAACTTTCCCCTTATGGACATGAATCGGAATGTGTTGCATAAAGACCTTATTTCAGCAGACCCTGATCAGATTGAAAGAATGAATAAGTTCTGTGGCAGTGAAGATTGGCAAGAGATTCTGTACAGGAAGGGAAAGGACCTTTTTGGTGACACATATCAGATGAAGATTGGGAGCAACGTTCAACTGGGGAAGTGGTTTATGAGTGATAGGCTACAAAAGGCTGCTGGATTTAAATTTGTGCCCGAGCCCGTGCTTATGAGAAACAGCAAAGGTGGACCTTTATTCTTCTTATTTTTTGCTACATACAATGAAACAGGTAATAAGATTGTAAGTGAAATTTTTAATAAATACAGGAAATACTTGTAATGGCTATTCTAAAGGAGCGCCCAGCTGAGGAGATGGAAGTCGCAAATCGAGTTCGGGAAGAAGGCCTGGCATATTCTCAAGGAGAAATGCAAGAGCCTCTTGTGAGTGAATTGTGGGCTATCCGTGGTAAGACCAACGAGGTAAGGGTTAAACAAATAGCCAGTCAATCCAAGTTACCTTTGATTTGGATAGAAAAGATACCAGGTGTAAATGGCGAAAGAGGCACAGAAAAGCTGCGAGTTGAAAGAAGTGTCCTTTTATTGCGCGATAGAATCAGTCCCTTTATTGAACAGTTCCAGCATCCCATAGGGCGGTGTGCCAAATTCTATAAATTAACAGCCTACAATAGTTGTAATTTCTGGTGCGAGTATTGTTATCTTTATTTGACCTTCCGAACACAGCCTGTTTCCACCCATTTTATAAACTATGAGAAGATGTATGACGAGATTGAAAAATTTGACAGATCACGCATACCAAAATCCTTAAGAGTCTTAAATCTTGGTGAACTTGGTGATCCTCTGGCAGTAGACTACATTACGGGCTTTGCAAAACAAATTATTCCCTTCATGCCTGAACACGCACCACGTACACGATTGCTGTTTCTGACAAAAAGTGACTGTGTGGATGAGATTTTAGGGCTTGACCACGAAGGGCAATCAATTATCTCGTTTAGTGTAAATACTGATAAGGTCTTTGAACAGTTAGAGCACAGGACGCCTTCTCCTGAATCCCGGTTGGCGGCTGCGGCAAAAGTCCAGCAGGCAGGCTACGAAGTGCGCTTGAGAATTGATCCTGTCATCTTCTATTCTACCTGGGAGAAGGACTACACATCACTGGTTGATAAGATATTTCAATTTGTGCAGCCTACAAGGATAACGATAGGTGAATACCGACCTTCTAATGGGCTCGCCAACCATATAAGCTCGCGGTTTCCCGAGTCTGCTTTATTGAAGGTCAACAAAAGCCTGGTTAGAGAAGGAAAAAAGCTTCGATACCCTAAGAATTTGAGGATCAAGATGTTCAGAACAATCATAGACGCAATAAAAAAGCATAAAAGTGATATTGATATCGCTTTATGCAAAGAGCAGCCACAAATATGGAAGGCGCTCGGTTTAGGGATGAAAGGGCTATCATGCAACTGCGTTAAGTAGATGGCGAGGTGGTGTCGCCACAATAGTCTGCGTATGTCTGCGGCTGTCTGCGGCAGAAAAGAAAATCCTGTCAATCCTGTCGAATGAAAATAGCCGCTTAAGACCTCAAAACACTTATTTTTGGAATGTTTATCTTTGAATCCAAATTGAGATTGGAGCAGAAATAATGAAACCGAAAAAGTTTGAAGTAAAAATATACTACTCATGCTTTTGCACTTATCAGATTGAAGCAAAAAATGAGGCAGAAGCAATTATAGGAGGCAGGAATCGACAAATTGATAGTATTGAGCTATTATCTAACCTTGAAAATTGGAAAGAAGCTGATACAGCGGAATTAAATGACTATGAAGGGTAAGATAGGGTCACATCTTAAAAATTAAGTTTAGCCTTCAACCTTTAACATTTAAGATGTGACCCTGCGTGCTCCTCTAGACAGATGTCTGCGTATGTCCGCGTGATTCTGCGGTAAAGAGAATAAAAGAAAATCCTGATGATCCTGTTAATCCTGTCGAATGAAAATAGCCGCTTAATGCATCAAAGACCTGTTTTTGGAATCTTTATCGTGGTATATCAAAGGTGGGGCTTGGTCCGATCCTGAAAATCCGGAGGAACAAATAAATGGCAAAACAGAAGCAGCTAGTTCTTCAACATCTTGAAGATATATCCTGGAAGGTTTTGGAAGAGTATCCAGGGGTCGTCAAAGAGATGATCCGTAAAAAATCGGGTGTCTATGCCCTATATCGTAGGAACAAATTGTACTATGTGGGCCTTGCTAGCAATCTTATGGGGCGGTTAAAAACCCATCTTAAAGATAGGCACCATGGCTCCTGGGAAAGATTCAGCGTATATCTGACAGTCCGTAATGAGCATATGAAAGAACTTGAATCTTTACTCTTGCGTATCGTTAATCCAAGCGGCAACAAACAAACCGGAAAATTTGCTAAGTCAGAAAACCTCCGTTCAACTCTCAATCAGAAAATCAAGGAGAACGATGCTGATCGGAGAGCATTGCTCATAGGTGGCCATGTTGCCCGTCGACGCCGTAGGTCTAAGATAAAGAAAGGGGAGGGGATCAAATCGCTTGCGGGAATAGTGGATCGTAGAATAAGCCTGAAAAGAGTGTATAAGGGTAAGGTATTCAAGGCATCTCTTCGAAAAGATGGTACCATCAGTTTTAAGGGAAAGGTTTATGAGTCTCCAACTGGAGCTGCCAGGAAAGTAGTCGGTCGGACTTGCAATGGTTGGAGTTTCTGGCGTTACAAGGACAAAAAAGGAGAATGGGTTCCTTTAAAAAATCTAAGAAAATAGTTTTACAAGGAGGGACAGAGGGGAGCATTCTATAGTCCCCCTGGTTCGGGTCGACGGTCGATTGAACGGAGATACTTATGGCGAGGAAAAAGAAACCAAATTTGAAAAAAGAAACAAGTAATGGAGCCAATCTGGGTTTTGAAAGCCAGCTCTGGGCCGCGGCAGACAAGCTGCGTGGCCATATGGACGCTTCCGAGTATAAGCATGTTGTGCTCGGACTAATTTTTCTGAAGTACATTTCCGACGCCTTTCAGGCAAAATATCAGGAGTTGGAAGCGACGAAGGAGGCCGATTATACCGACCCTGAAGACCGCGATGAATATGCGGCTGCCAACATTTTCTGGGTACCCAAAGAGGCCCGCTGGGAGAAACTCCTTGCAGGGGCCAAGCAGCCGACCATTGGCAAACTCATTGATGACGCCATGGTCGCTATTGAAAAAGAGAACCCAAGCCTTAAAGGTGTTTTGCCCAAGGATTATGCCCGCCCATCTCTAGATAAACACCGTCTCGGGGAGCTTCTCGATATTATTGGAAAGATCGGCCTTGGTGATAAGGCGGCCCAATCAAAGGACATCCTCGGCCGGGTATACGAGTATTTTCTTGGCCGTTTTGCCGCGGCTGAAGGCAAAGGCGGGGGTGAGTTCTATACGCCCCAGTGTGTGGTGAAACTCCTGGTTAGAATGATCGAACCCTATAAGGGTAGAGTTTATGACCCTTGTTGCGGTTCTGGGGGTATGTTTGTTCAAAGCAGGCGGTTTGCTGAGGAACATAACGGAAAGCTCGGAGATATCTCTATCTACGGTCAGGAATCCAACCCTACAACATGGAAGCTGGCCATGATGAACATGGCTATACGAGGTATTGACGCCAATCTGGGCGGCCGGCATGCGGACAGCTTCCATAACGATCTGCACAAAGACCTCAGAACTGACTTCATTCTCGCAAATCCGCCCTTCAATATGAGCGACTGGGGTGGTAAACGTCTGCGCGAAGACGTCCGATGGAAGTACGGAATCCCTCCCATTTCGAATGCCAATTTCGCTTGGGTACAACACTTCGCCTACCATCTGGCACCGAACGGATTTGCTGGGTTCGTTCTTGCTCAGGCCTCCCTTTCATCTGAGTCCCAAATAGAAAATGAGATCAGGCGCAGCATTGTAGAGGATGATTTGGTTGATTGCATTGTAACGTTGCCAGGGAAGCTCTTCTATACGACCCCCATACCCGTATGCCTATGGTTTCTCGCAAGGAAGAAGAACCACGCCAAGTTCAGAAACCGGTCAAAAGAAATCCTTTTCATTGATGCAAGTGCTCTAGGGATGCCAGAGTCCCGCACACATAGCTATTTAAGCGATAGCGATATCGAGCGAATTGCAGAGGCATACCATCAGTGGCGTTCAAAAGATGGACAGTATGAGGATCATAATGGGTTTTGCCGTTCCGTTCACACCGATGATGTACGCAACGGCGGCTACAGTCTGTTTCCTGCGAAATATGTCGGAGTGGTTCACGTAGACGACGCCATTTCTTCCAGAGAGTTCTCGAAAAACCTTCTTCAGAAATGGGATGAATATCTACGGTGCCGCGAAAAGCAGCATAGTGTCGCCCGACAGGTTGACAGTGCCATGCACGTTGCAGTCAGGAAACAACGGATCATACGCCCTTCGAAATACATCAATATCAAACTCGATGACATTCTGGAACGGTCAGACGAAAGGCTAGGAAGTCGTCCAGAACCAGAGATACTTACTTGCACAGAACGAGCTGGTCTCATTTTCCAGAAAGAGCGTTTTGCTAAACGTGTCGCTACGAAGAACACTAGTAAGTACAAAGTGGTGCGTAAAACTGACATTGTCTACAATCCCTACTTACTTTGGGCAGGAGCCATTGACCAATGTTGGATTGTCGACATAGGTATTACATCACCAGCGTACGAAGTATTGCGTGTGAGAGATGGTTTCAATGCCACCCTCGTAGGCGCTCTGATTAAGAGTCCAAGAATGATCAAGACCTACAACGGCATTTCTGTCGGGACAGTACAGAGGAGAAGAAGATCACCTGTCGAAAGGTTCCTAGATCTGGACGTAGTAATTCCATCGCTTAATGACCAGAAACGTTTCAGTGAATTGAGCACCGCTATACAGAACGAGAGGCTTTTGCTCAGGGAAACTGCTCAGTGCATAGATGTGGTTCTTCTGGACCTGTGCAAATTTTGGCTCCTGTACAATGGAATACAGGAAGCGTAAGCCGAGTGTCTCGCAACAAAGGTGAGGAGCATGATTGATGGTTCTGTCAATGAGTCGGCTTTAGAACGAACCACTCTCGACTGGTTTTGGGGCATGGGTTGGCAAACAGCTTTTGGACCGGACATAAGCCCTGATGGTCTAGCCTGTGAACGCGAGAATTACGACCAAGTCTTGTTCGTTGGACGACTTTTTACTGCTCTTGAAAACATCAACCCGAACATCCCCGCAGATGCCATTGATGAAGCCGTTCGCAAGATCACGCGCACCGAATCTCCCAGCCTGATTGAGAACAACAGACGCTTTCATCTCATGCTCACCGATGGCGTGGATGTTTCCTACATGCAAGACGGCCGCGAGGTACACGATAAGGTCTGGCTGCTGGACCTTGACGACTTGGAAAACAACGATTGGCTTGTTGTCAACCAGTTTACCGTCATTGAAGATCGCAGGAACCGCAGGCCGGACATTGTGGTGTTTGTCAATGGCCTTCCCCTGGCGGTTATTGAACTCAAAAACCCGGCAGATGAAAAGGCGACCATTCGCCAGGCATACAACCAGTTTCAAACTTACAAGAAAGATATCCCAGCACTATTTGGCTTCAACGAAGTGTTGGTCATTTCAGACGGCCTTGAGGCCCGGATGGGGACGCTTACAAGTGGCTGGGACCGTTTCATGCCCTGGCGGACTATTGAAGGTAAAGAGGTTGCGCCAAAGGGCTCTGTCGAGCTCGAAGTTCTCTTGAAGGGTGTCTTTGAGAAGCGGCGTTTTCTTGATCTAATCATGAATTTTGTAGTCTTTGAGGACGATGGGGCGACTATCATGAAAAAGGCGGCGGCATATCACCAGTTTCATGCTGTTAACAGAGCAGTGGACTGCACTCTGTCAGCCTGCGGTATTGAGGCACAACCCAACCAATTATATGCACGCTTTCCTGCCATGGATGAACAGAACCCCTTTGAGGTGAAAGAACCCTTTGCACTGTATGGTCAAAACACGGATCATTTCGGTGGGCGGCGTATCGGGGTGATCTGGCATACCCAGGGGAGCGGAAAGAGCCTCTTGATGGCGTTCTTTGCAGGGAAGGTGATCCGCCATCCGGCCATGGAAAACCCCACTCTGCTGATGATCACTGACAGAAACGATCTGGACGACCAGCTTTTCGGCACTTTTTCCGGCTGCAAGGACCTCTTGCGCCAGACCCCTGTGCAGGCTGAAAGCAGGCCACACCTGCGGGAACTCCTGAAGGTCCCTGCCGGTGGCGTGGTGTTTACCACCATTCAGAAATTCATGCCGGATGCTAAAGGCGACCAGTACCCGGAGTTGTCGCCGCGGCGGAACATTGTGGTCATTGCCGACGAAGCCCACCGGAGCCAATATGATTTTATTGACGGTTTTGCCCGTCACATGCACGACGCGCTGCCGAAAGCATCCTTCATTGGATTTACAGCCACGCCTATAGAAAGTACGGACAGAAGCACCCCCGCCGTATTCGGGGATTATATCGACAAGTATGATATTCTCCAGGGTGTTGAGGACAGGGCCACGGTCCGGATCTATTATGAAGGGCGACTGGCAAAAATTGAGCTGCGCGAACAGGAAAGGCCGAAGATCGATCCGGAGTTTGAAGAAATTACCGAGGGGGAGGAAGAATCCGAAAAGCAGCGCTTGCGCACCAAGTGGGCCGCACTTGAGGCGATGGTGGGCACAGAGAAGCGAATCGGCCTTGTTGCCAACGACCTGGTAAATCACTTTGAGAGTCGGCTGGCCGTGATGGATGGAAAGGCGATGATCGTGTGCATGAGTCGCCGCATTTGCGTGGACATGTACAATGCTATTGTTAAGCTTCGTCCGGATTGGCATGCCGACGATGATGACAAGGGGATGGTAAAGATCGTTATGTCCGGCGCGGCATCCGACAAAGTGGACTGGCAGCTCCATATCCGTAACAAAGCGCGCAGGGAATCCCTGGCAAAGCGGTTTAAAGACTCCCAGACCCCTTTCAAACTGGTGATTGTCCGTGATATGTGGCTCACCGGGTTTGACTGCCCGTCGCTTCATACCATGTATGTGGATAAGCCAATGCGAGGTCACGGCCTGATGCAGGCGATTGCGAGAGTCAATCGTGTTTTCAAGGACAAACCCGGCGGCTTGGTGGTGGATTACCTGGGGCTTGCCGACCAGCTCAAACGTGCACTGGCGGACTACACTGAGGCAGGCGGCAGGGGTAAGGCGACGGTCGACCAGGAAGAGGCTGTAGCTGTTATGACGGAAAAATACGAAATCGTCGTCTCCATGTTCCATGGGTTTGACTATGCTGTGTTTCTTCATGCTGAACCGTCGCAGCGCATAGCGGGCATTGCCGCTGCCATGGAGCATATCTTGACCCTGGAAGACGGGAAAAAGAGATATCTTGAAGCTGTAACGGCCTTGTCAAAGGCTTTTGCTTTGGCTGTGCCACGTGAGGAGGCGATTAAGATTCGCGACGATATTGGTTTTTTCCAGGAAGTCCGGAGCGGCCTGGCCAAGGCAACCGTCGAGGGGGCCAGCAAGACGCCTGAAGACCTGGACACGGCGATTCGACAACTCGTGTCCCGTGCCGTGGCTCCGGATGGGGTCGTGGACATATTCGCAGTCGCAGGGCTCAAAAAGCCCGATATATCTATCCTGTCGGATGATTTCCTTCAAGAGGTCCGGCAGCTTCCGCACCGGAACCTCGCCGTTGAATTACTCCGAAAGCTCCTGAATGACGAGATCAAGGTACGATCGAAAAAGAATGTAGTTCAAGCGAAGTCTTTTGCCGAGATGCTGGAGAAATCAATACAGAAGTATCAAAACCGGATGATTGAGGCGGCTCAAGTTATTGAGGAGTTGATCGAATTAGCCAAGGAAATGCGCGAGGCAGGAAAGCGCGGAGAAAAACTCGGTCTGACAGAGGATGAAATTGCGTTCTATGATGCATTAGGGGTCAACGACAGTGCTGTAAAGGTGTTAGGGGATAAGACGCTTAAGACCATCGCACACGAATTAGTGGAGGCTGTTCGCAAAAGCGTCAGTGTTGATTGGACCGTTCGAGAGAATGCGCGAGCTCAGATTCGCGTAATTGTTAAACGCATTCTGCGCAAATACGGCTATCCCCCCGATAAGCAGGAGAAAGCGACACAGACTGTTTTGGAACAGGCAGAAGTTCTTTGTCACGACTGGATGGAAAAAGCGGCATGAAGGAGTCGAACCGAAATAAGAGTGTGAAGATTGGAAATGTCCATGGGCGGGAGATTTGGAAAATATGGTGATGCCAAGCGAAAGTCAAAGATTCGCAAAACCCGCCTCAGGACAGCTGCCCCTTACAATGATGATTTTACCCCTGAAAATGGGCCTCTAAGGCTTCAAAACACTAGGATATTACTAGGTTAGCTTGACCCGACTCTAAAGAATCCTACAAAGTATATACAAGCCAAAACTCTTTACATATTTTTCTTGACACACACAACATGTTGTGGTTTACACTTTATTTGTACACAATTAAGAAACCCCGCTTGTTGCAGTCCAATTACAACAAACAGGGTTTCAGTAAAAGATACCGGGTGAAACCCCGGCAGAATAAGTAAGCTGGTTACTAACAAAGGAGCGACATTTTGTCAACCCCTTTCTTCAGACCCAGCCCAACAACACGTTTCCCCGGCATCTTTTAATCCAACCGGGGAAGGGTGTGTCCAAGATGTGCATCTAATCAGTTTTACACGTAAAATCATTCGGTTAAGGTTTCTGCCAGGATAATTATGGCCTGGTAGCATGGTATTAGTTTTCTCAAACTCTGCCAGGAGTGGAGAGTATTCTAATAGGGGGATTATTGAAATGCAACAAACACTAACTGCTCTCGAAAGCTGGACTTGGTATTCATTCGACGAATACAATCTGTCTCTGGTTCCTGCAGTTTCCGGTGTCTATTGTTTGGGAGTGAATAATGGAATCATCTACATCGGTTGTTCCGCTGATCTCCACGATAGACTGACTGACCACTACTACACCAGCGACCCTTGCATCGGTCAGGCTACTCACTTCGCAATCGAGCCT
Source organism: Desulfobacterales bacterium (assembly GCA_013375375.1). Taxonomy (GTDB): domain Bacteria; phylum Desulfobacterota; class Desulfobacteria; order Desulfobacterales. Next base: position 11,669 of record JABXJX010000004.1, read on the forward strand.
TGTACAAACTACAAGGAGAGGGAACGCGAACTGCTGGAATGGTTCCGTTCAAAATACCACAGATTACCGGAATGTAATGACCGGATTTAGAGCTAACCACTAACCGGGGCCTTGCGCTGAAGCAGGGCTCCGCCCAAAATTACAGGAGACTTAGAATGGCAAATCAATACAAGTACGGAACGGACAAAGAACAGAAAGTTGCCCGAAGCTTGAGATCGAGTGGCGCGAAGGTTAACGTAAGCAAAGGGAGCAGAGGCTCCGCCGACATCAAGGCCACCTTTAAGACCGGGACGAAATGGAATGTCCAAGTCAAGGCCACCAGGAGCGGAAAGCCCTCCCAGCCGAGTGCACACGACCTCGGGCGGCTGAAGCAGAGTTCAACCAAATCCCAGGCCACGCCAGTGGTTGCAAATGTGACGCCAGGGGGCATCCAATACAAGTCAGCCCGTTCAGGAAGAACTCTTAAGCCGTCTACCAAGAGAAACTAACATTCAACCAGGGCTCTTCGCGGCGGGTCCCCGACCGTTAAGGGATGCTATTATGTATGAGACCACGAACAAACGCGCGGGGTAGCTCTTGTAATTGGACAAAAGGGGATAGTTGAGGTCAATCAAGGGGTCAAGTCTCCGTTTGACTCTTGCTGGGTTCTATCAAAGGTCAAACGGAGACTTGACCCTCTATTATTTTCTGCTTGACAGGAGGGACTATAGGATGTCCCCAAGTTCATCTGGAAACCGTTTACCGAGCTTTTTCGCTCTCTAAGTTTGGAGGGTTGCCTGCAGGAAGACACCATGAGTCCAGCCAGACACAAATTAACGAAGTACTTTGCCGCATTCTTTAAAAGAGTGAACCCCTCTCCGACCTATGAGGAAATAGCAGCCAGAGCTCATTCTGAGATTAAGGGTTTGATTGAAGACAAGGACGGCCCTGCTGGCGATCTCCAAATCAGATGCTTTCTTCAGGGGTCATACAGGCGAGAAACGGCAATCCACACAATCAACGATGTGGATCTGGTAGCCCACTGTCGTTTGTCCCACACATCTTCTGCCAATCAGAACACTCGGGATCAGATCTTCAGGGCAGTTGCCGATGCCATCCTTGCCAACAATAGGTATAAAGACAAGGTCAAGTACCGAAAGCGTAGCATATGCATAAAAGTCATGCTCGAAGGTATAAAGGTGGAAGTTCTTCCCACGATTCGAGTTCAAGGAAAGGCTTATGAATATGAGCCGTTTTACATGTTTCAGCCAGAAGAGAATGAGAACATAGATGGCTTTTGGAGAAAAGGATTCGCACGATATCATCAGAGCCTCTGTACAGAGAAGAACGCCAGTACATCTGGTCTTTTTGTTCCAATGATAAAAGTATTCAAGCACCTTCGCTTTGTAGAATCTACCGTTTCTGAAAACGAAGCCGTGTCGTTTCATATCGAGTGCCTTCTCTATATACTGAAGAACTCTATCTATTCGGGAGCACCGTGTGAGTGTATTGAGGCGGTCCTAAAGGCCGTAGCCGGCTTTACCCCGGACAAGGCAGAACATTCGGGCATACGAAGTCCATGCAGGGACAAAAAGCTGTTCGATCCTAATGAATGGACCATCACCTCCTACCGAGAATTCAATCAAGCCGCTGCTAAGTGGTACGGAATTGCTGCGTATGCCAATGATCAAAATGACAAGGAAGAGGCAATACGAGCCTGGAAAGAGCTGTTGGGGGACAGCTATTTCCCGAGGGATCCCAAATGAACGTTTTCAAGATATTGTCGCTAGACGGCGGAGGGATGAAAGGGGTTTTTTCGGCAGCATTTCTTTGTGCCTTGGAGGAGAAGCTTGGCAAGAGGACGGCCGACTATTTTGATCTCGTAGTTGGCACGTCGACCGGAGGAATAATTGCCATCGCTCTTGGTCTTGGGATCTCTGCAAAGGATATTCTGGATTTTTACATGTCAGAAGGGAAACATATCTTTGGGAATAACGGATTCGTTCAAAGAGCAATCAAAGGTATCAGGGGTCTGGTCTCACCAAGACACGATGTCAGACATTTGGAAAATGCATTGAGAAATCATTTCGGAGATAAGCGTTTGGGACATTCGAAAACCAGACTGGTTATCCCTTCGTTCAATCCCGCCACTGGTGATGTGTATCTTTATAAAACTGCACATCATTCAACCCTAAAAGAAGACTACAAGAAGTTGGCAAGGGAGGTGGCAAGGTCCACGTCGGCCGCTCCAACATATTTCTCTGGGAACAAGATCGGTTTGCTTACTCATCTAGTGGACGGAGGTTTGTGGGCCAACAATCCATCAATGGTTGCCGTCACTGAGGCCATCGGATTGTTAGGGCGCTCTCCGGAAGAACTGGCTCTTCTTAGTGTGGGGACATCTTCTTCACAATTGTCTGTTCCAGAGAAGACTAGATCTTCGGGCGGTCTCCTCAGGTGGGCATGGACAATGAAAGATTTGTTCATGCATGTCCAGTCTATTACTGCACACAAACAAGCTTCTAACGTTCTTCGCCGTAGTGGCAGATATGTCAGGATAGCGCCCATCGGATCCGACTTGAGCATACGTATGGATGACCCTAAGGAAGCTTTAACACTAATTCCTTTTGGGGAGCGTGCTGCTCGAAATAGCCGGTCTAAAGTAGAGAACATGTTCTTCGCGGCACGGGCTCCCGAATTTGTCCCAGAATACACACTGACTTTATGAGATTTGGAGATTCCTGTTCGCATATCATACTAGGAAAGAAAGGAGGCATGAGCCATGGTATACGATCCTCACAGCGCTGACAAGGCTCTAGATGACCAAGAAGATTTCGACGAAATCGTCGAAATTGATGAAGACGGAAACATTTACAAACCAGGTCGAGCTCCCCGTCGCTATGGTAAAAAACCTACCATATTAAGAGATCCAGAAGGGGAATACTGTACAGAGTAGGAAGACATGGTTAGATATCAAACAAACAAAGAGCTGATATTCATGGGCTCGGATTTGTCCCGACCAAGGATGACCGTTGAGCGAGAGAAAATGGACTACCATTTTCCAAAATTCGGTTTCTACGGCAGTTCCGGAAAGGTCAAATCCGTTAGAGGATACTTGAGTACAAGCTACGGCAATTCCTATTTCGTGAGGATAGACATCCCGGAAGTATATCCGTATGTCCTGCCCGAAGTATCATTGCCTTATGAATACCTACCATCGGGATGTCCCCACAAGTTTTCTGAGGATCGTATATGTGTCATGAAAAACGATCAATGGTCCTCAACTTTGTCTCTAGCTTTCTTGGTAGGAAAAGCAGCTATCTGGTTAAATAAGTATGACTCTTGGAAGCGGCGCGGTCAAACTCAATGGCCGGGGAAGGGACAATCACATTGACAGAAGAAAACAGATCGTCACTCGACTACAGCCGAATCAACTACCTTCTCAATCCTAAGGAATTCAAAGACGTTCGTGTCACTGTAGTTGGCTTGGGTAGTGGTGGTGCGCCTGCGGTTGACCACTTAACAATGAATGGTGTTCGTATCTGGGAATTGTATGATCCTGATACTCTTGATTCGGTCAACCTTGTCAAGCATCCGAGAATGCGAAAGGACCTAGGGCGAACTAAGGTTGAAATACAGAAGGAGTGGATACTTGATCGAAACCCTCAGGCAATAGTCGAAACCTACGTTGAAGATGTCATACTCTCAGAGAACTTTATCGATTCCGTTCGTCGCTCTGACCTAGTCTTATGCTGCCCGGACAAGAAGAGCGTTAGAGAATTTGTGAATGATCAGTGCGTCTCTCAACAAGTACCGTTCGTGACGGCCTCCGTATTCCGAACCGGCATTGGCGGCGAAGTATATGCCTATATTCCTGACCGAACTGGCTGCTACAGATGTCTTCAGCTTTTCTCGCTTGTAAACGAGTTCAACTTGTCAGACGATTCGTTAGGGTTGACGTCTGAGGAAGAAGAGCGAATATATGGCCTTGGTGAAAAGGACTTTCATGCCTCTGGGTTATCTATTGACATTCAAACGATTGCTCTAATTCAGGCTCGAATGGCTTTGTCTGTAATCCTTCCCAATTCCTGTACTTCTTTGCCAAAGGTCAAAGGAAATTGGATTATTTTCGGGAACAGACCGGCCAAACATATTTTTAGATATCATCTCGAAGTAAAAGAAATGTTACTGAAACCTCAGAAAACGTGCAATTGCCAGCGTAAAGATCCTGCGGAAGGAGACTAAGATGGGACTTAGAGCCAGAAATAGGGAAACGAGACAGGCTGTTGGAAGTGTTTCAGTCGAGATATACGAAGCTGTACTCAATAGAATTCAAAGTACCATTGGAAAATCTGATTTTGAGGAAGGGGGCAAGCTCCTAGGGCGCTTACGAAATGACGGCAGGAATCTGTTAATTACCGTTGAAAGCTATATCGACTCAGGTCCCGGCGTGAGTCATTCGGCTACTCACCTACACCCAAATGGAGAGTATCAGGAAAGGGCATTTCGTCTTGTTGAGGCATTCGACTCGGAGATCGAGCATTTGGGTTCATGGCACAGTCATCATTGCAACGGACTCCCAGAACTGAGTAATGGAGATATCAGTGGATATATTAGAAGTGTGAATAACCCCCAGTACAACCTTGACTATTTCGTTGTGATTTTGATCAATGGCTTGGTTCGCGGTAACCTTGAGAAACGATACTTTCTTTTTGAGCGACATAAGCTGAATGAATATATTGAACTTTCTGAAGGTCGCGATGTGAAAATCATTCACAGAACATCTCAACTTGACCCCATATTGGCTTCTGCAGAGAGCCTTTCGAACTCTCGAAGAAGGCAAGTTGGTCAGCATTTCTCTGTTCAAAAGGAGAGGGAATTGCCACCCCAGAAATCCGTAAATCCATTAAACAAAATTCGACTGGAAGACAAGGAATGGATAATCGCCAGGTTTCCAAACGCTAAATTAAGTCGAAGCAAAGCGGACGGTTCTGTTTATTGGAATTGGTTCATATGGCGAGAACCAGGAAGGCTCCAGGTTAGTTTTAAATACCCTACTGAGGCGACGATCCCGACTCCGGGGACGGCCTATCTTGAAATCCGTTTTCGTGACGAAATTCTTGTCTCAGAAGACATCGCACTGGACCGGAATAGATTTGGCCAAATTCAAAACCGTTTAAATTCTGCTGAGGCGAATTTGAAGATTAAATTCCAGAAGAACACGACCAAGACCGACGTTGTTAAGGGGACAACAGGGACATTTTATCGAAAGATCGGGGTCAAACCTACACATTTGACAAGAAATAAGGGTCAAACAAGGGGTCAGACCTACACATTTGACAAAAAGGGATGAGGAGTTGAATTTGGGAACTCCTTTTCCAGTTTATAAGTAATCCTTTTAGGGACGGTTCGTGATGGCAAGAAGAAGGGTCTCGAAAGAGCAAAGTGCCGCGCGGAGTTCAAACGGAAGAGCACTAAAAAAAGGATCAAATCGGCCCCAACTGTGTAATTTCGGGAAAAGTTGGGGACGTTGGAAAAGTTGGGGACGTTGGTAGGTTTTGAAGGTTATCGGGGGAGTTTGAGGAGGCCCTTTAGTTTTACAGTTTCCAAGTAATCCTTTTATAGCAGGTTCATGAGGGCAAGAAGAAGGGTCTCGAAAGAGCAAGGTGCCGCGCGGGGTTCAAACAGAAGAGCGACAGAAAAGGATCAAATGTTGAAATATCATGGACGTTCCGGAGTTTTCCCAACCGTTAGGAGAAAATAAATGAATAATGAAGAAGTAAGGGGATATTTTGATCAATACTGGAAACATTCATCAGTATTAAGAAATTGGTTTGTTGCGTATGGGATAGGTGCATTGGCGCTTGCGATTTATAATAAGGGTATATTTTTTTCAAATCCAGAAGACAAAAAAGTATTTGTTAGTTTAATTGTATGGGGAATATCTTTACAGGTTCTTCTTACGTTTCTGAACAAAGTTATCCATTGGTTTGTTTATTATGGAAAAAATTTAATAGAATTCCAAACGACATGGCGCTACAAAATATCATATAAAATTTCAAAATGCTTTATTATTGACATCATTGTTGATTTCTGCACTATGATTCTTTATGCTCGGGCTTTATGGATTTTTACTAGCAATTTATAAATTAACTCCTAATCGGGTTAAGGCAAAAAGTCTGTTGTGCTATTGGGCGGTAAGAGACCTTGATATTGGTACGGCTCAAATAGCAAGGCGATTGAATCTCTCATTGGCAGGGGTGAGCCAGTCGGTAAAGCGAGGAGAAACAATAGTACAACAAAAGGGCTACAATCTCATCGATCCTTAAGCCTAAAACTGTAAATGTGGAAATGTAAAGGGCGTCCCCAAACTTCTACGCCGTTTCGAACCAATTTAGACGTGTTGTATGACGGCCGCTCAAGAGAATGGGGTCAAACCTTGATCAGTGATTAACATACCGAAGGTTTGGGCTTGATCACAAATCAAGGTTTGACCCCATCTATCGCCATCTATCAGACAAAGGGCAATATAAAGGTGGATACTTATTAAATGCCTATAGACTAGCCTATTTTTTTGCTGATTACATGAAATTCCTGCTTAATAAACCAAAAACAACAATCCATGTGGAAGATTTAAAACGAATCAGTGAATACTTTGAACTTATAAAACAGGTTAAGGATTCATATTCAAATCTGTATCGGTCATTTCGATCATTCGAAGACTTAAAGACCATTCCAGATATGTCAGACCTTAAGGTGCTTGGCTATTTCTCCATTATCGAAGCACTAATAACCCATGCACCGAAACTCGCTGAGCCAATGGACTCATTAAATCATCAACTTAGAACCAAAGTGCCACTACTAAGAAAACGATTCGAAAGGGAGATTAGTTACCAAGACTATTTTGAGCGCGCGAAGGAGGAGAATATTTGGACAAAGCTCTATCAATTTAGAAGCTGCATCGCTCATGGTGCAGAACCAAACTTTAGTAAGGACCTAAATGTCCTGCGAACCTGTAATGATATCTCACTTTTTCTACAGGAATTGACAAAGTTGTTGCTTATTTATACTTTGAAGGACCCTGGGTTTGTTTCCGATCTGAAAAAGTGCTGACTTGGGACATTAAAAACCTTGGGAACGTTGTTGACTATAAGGAAGTGTCCATGGCAGGTAGATTTGGAAAATATGGTGATTTAAAGCGCAAGGAGCGCTTGCGCAAAAACCGCCTCAGGCCGCCTGGCCTTCAACAGCGGGGAAAGAACAAACCCTTAAAAGGGTCTCGAAAGAGCAAAGTGCCGCGCGGAGTTCAAACAGAAGAGTGCTAAAATACCCGCAACTGTGTAATATCTACACACTGTTCCCCTCAAATTGTAACATTTCGTTACAGTATCTCCTTGGGGCTGGCCGGCCCCTTGTAAAAACAAAAGATCACCCCCGCAAATCCTTGACAAAACAGCACCTCGCTGATACCCAATCCCTGATATTGCCAATGATCCATTAACCCGAATTATAGGGGGTGCCATGCACTGATTCCCAAGACCCTGCTTCTCAAAAAGAGATGCGGGGTTTTGTGATTTCTGCTACTCATGCTTTCAGCTTAACTTTTATTTTTAGGTTTGACCCCTATTGTATTACCGGTGATGCACGACGATTGGGTCAGAGAGAAAGGAGATGACGACATGTCAATGAATTACGAAGAACTCGATGAAACAACTCGCGACATAATGCTTTCCGAGTTTGAGTCTGAAGAGGCTGGTGGAACTCCGTATCGTAGCAAAGCACTATCGGACCGTGGCTTGAAGGTTTTTCCGCAGCTTATGAGAGATGCCATACGGAACGGAACAGAGTCCACCTTGGCCAACTCACTCAACGATGCGTCGCTGTGGGAGCCAATGGAGACGTACGTACGCGACGGTGTATCTCGTCAGCGAAAACGCAATGTTCGACAAGCATCGGAGAGACTTGCAACGACTGAGTTCAGCACATGGTATGTTCGCGGCCTAGCGCGGCGCTTGTTGGATGAGGGAGTGACATCCTGCCGAGTATACCGCGGTGCACAACCGAAATGGGAACCGGGCGAATGTGCAGAGCACGAGGGCCGCATCGTAGATGTTAAAACTATCTATGACAATCATCGCGTCAGATACTGGCCGGAACCGGGAGACAAGGAAGCCTTTTCCATTCCCTTTGGTCCGGGTTGTCACCATGTGATCAAACGGGCCTGACAAGTCGCTCAAGTGGACTCGGACAAGTCGAGCCTCTGAGCTTGGGCGCTATGTGTAAAAGTGAGTTAGCCCTAAACCAAAAAGGAGATTCATTATGGAACGATACAAAAATCTAGGAGGTAATTCTGGGGTTTCAGCCTACGAAATTGGAGATGATTCAATAAAAGTTGAATTCAGTGACAACGCTCTCTACCTGTATACCTACGCAAGCGCTGGGAGCCATAATATCGAGCAAATGAAGAATTTAGCGCTTCAGGGGCATGGGCTAAATAGTTTTATTAACACTACTGTACGGAAAGGATATGCGTCAAAATTGAGGTAGATTAGGACCACTTCTAATCGAAGAGGACAATGGGGAGGACAATGGTGTCAGACGCACAATTGACGAATTACTATTGCCCTCATAATAGTAGAGCCAATCGGGGCTTCGCTACATTTATAGCAATGTTGAATTCAATTTTATCAGATGTGTAGTTCTGACACCGTTATTTTCTTGGAAGCTACAGCGAATCCGGTAATCCGGTGGGTTGGAAGTTATTCAGAATGGACAAGCTTACCGGACTAGAGATCACAGAAGAAACTTTTGCAGGGCCAAGACCACAGTACAATCCCGACGATAAAGCAATGGCTGAGATTTACTGCTGCCTTTAATAGACTCAGAAGAGCCTGGTCTTAATGGGCTGTTGCCCAAATCGATATTTGTGGGATTCTTGTCAAATCCTCAGCATATTGTCAATTCTAACTTCTTGAATTCATTATAGCCCAACTTTTGCCAAAAAGGCTTTTGTTGTCGAAATTGGGTTTGGGCAACAGCTCGCTAACATTTGACAATCTCGTCTTTGCCCCTGAAGGATTTGACCTGCTCTGATTCCCCTTCGTTTTCATCGAAGACACAATGGTTACTTATTAGGCGGTATTGTTTTTCAGTGAAATCTTAAGAGACTACTAATGGTGAGAAAAAGCTCCAATTGATGTCTAATTCTATATCAGTCGGCGGTTGGATTTCTTCAAAGCTGCTTCTGTTATTGCATATCGGGTAACACCCAAAGATCTTGAGGAAGTCATTGATGAAGTAGTTTTCAAGTTCTTCTATGGATTTTTTCCAGAATGATTTCACAATTTCGAAATTAAGGTATGTAAATGATACAGGATAGTTCTGGGCATAATTAAAGACAGCAGGATTTCCAACCCCTGATATATGATCCTTGAGCCTGCCTCCGATGCTGTATTGCTTTGAATCGCTTTTTCCGATATAGATAAGCCTGGACTGCCCGAATGGATATGGAATTTCTATCTCATCCGTATATATGAGGTACAGGCCTATGTATCCCTTCAATGGATTTATGGCTATCGGTGTAAGCTTGTATGAGCGCGGGAAGGTAATTTTTTTGGTTTTCATGATAACTTGCTATAATTATATGTGATTATATGCCTTGTCCTTATTTTCGATACCTTTTTAAAACGGAAAACAAACCCATCAAAGGAAAAAAGGAGCTGATAAATTGTCAGAAAAGAGTATAAAACCGGGTGAGGAGATAGTCAACGAATTCTTCGAAAGACTCAGGGATGAAAATGGCTTAGATGAGAAAACACGAGATGCCTTATATAAGCTCTATAAACAAGGGATTTTCAGGAAGACACAGGTAAAGAAGGCCCTGGATGAAATAAGGGGAGAGGCCCTTGGGGAAGAAGATGCCGACTAAACTGAAGAAGATTAAGATTGAGGGATTCAGAGGAGCCAGGTTTCCTCTCGAATTGGATTTTACCAAGAACGCCAAATCGACGGGGATTTACGGGGATAACGGCGGAGGGAAAAGTACTATCACCGACGGCATCGAATGGTTTTACACTGATAGGGTAGACCACGTATGGAAAGAGGATTGCAAGCAGGAATGCCTCAGGAACACTCGCTTCCCGGATGACAAGGACGCTGTTGTAAAGATGGAGTTCAGTGACGACAAAATCAGCTCAGATAAAAGCATCTCTTCTAGTTTCAAGAGCAAATTTTCCAACACTTCCCAAGACTTCAAAGATTATTTGGCGCAATCTGGAAAGGAACGGCTGTTCCTCAGATATGGAGATATACTCAGATTTATTCTTCTGACTAAAGGGAAAAAGCGTACTGAAATGATGAACATCATCGGCTACAATGCTGTCGTTGATGTCAGAAACACATTAGTAACGGCATGCAATGATATCCAAAGAGACTCTAGATATCTTCAGGTGAAAGGGCAGATTACCAAGAATGAAGCGGATCTTATGCAGCACTTCAATCAGCTAATAACGGAGGAGAATGAGCTTTATGAAGTTGCGAACGAACTGGTTGAACCTTTGAATATAGGAATCCAAGTTGCTGATAAGCAATCCTTCAAGCAATCCATGGAAAAAATCCAGACCACTTCCGATAAAGAAAAGCTGAAAAGGAGTACGAAATTATCAGATTTCAAAAAAGCACTAGAAGATATGAAAAATCAGATGGACAAAACTGAGGACTATGACGAATTCCTCAAAGCCTATTCCGGCATACTCAAAGACAAAGAGAAAATAAAGAAGATAGGCCTGGGAGAGCTTTTGGAAAAAGGTCAGAAAGCCATAGAGGACCAGATAACAGGAGAAAACACTTGCCCGCTTTGCCTCAGCGAAATCGACGCTTCTAACGTCCTTCAGCAAGTCGCAGAAAGGATACAGGAGCTAGAGGAAATCAGCAAGGAGGTCGATGAGACAAACACAAAGAAAGGCTCAGCCCTAGCTAACCTAAGAAACATTAAGAGTGCTGTCGCTGAAGCGGAAAGAAAAAAGCTAGATGATGACCCTGACTTCCAAACAATAATAGGCATAGTCAAAGAGTTAAACCAGGCAATGGACGAAACGATAAAAGATACAGAACAAAAATTCCAGAAGATGGAAATACTCCAAAAAGACCCCGACATGTTTGAGAAAAAGTTTGACGCTGCCAAAAAGGAAATAGATGAGCTGCTCCCAAAGATTCAGGAAAAGATAGACGCTCTGGCAGAGACAGACGCGCAGAAACGCCAGTACGAGGCATATGGAAAACTGAGAGACTTGGAAAGGATATTTGAAGAAAACAAGACACTGTCAAGAGAGCTGGAGATCTTCGAAAAGCAAATTGAAACGCTGACTAAAATAAAGGATGACTTCATCCAAATTCAAGCCACGGTTCTCCAGGACGCGCTTGACGCAATATCTGGAGACGTGGACACTTTCTACAATATGATAAATCCTGAGGAGGGCGTAGAAAACATCAAGCTCAAACTGATAGGAGAGGAAGGAGTAGAGGTCCAATACGACTTCCACGGAAAGCAAGAGCATCCTCCCCTCAAGTACCTGAGCGAGTCACACCTCAACTGCCTCGGCATATGCTTGTTCCTAGCTTCGGTCAAGCTGTTCAACAAAGAAAACAAGTTCTTCATCTTGGATGATGTTATCACAAGCTTTGACAGCGACCACAGGATACCTTTTCTGAGACTGTTGCAGGAACGTTTTTTAGATTATCAGGTGGTCCTGCTTACCCATGAAAAGTTCTGGTATGAATTGATAAATGCGGAAATGAGACAGTTCGGCTGGCTTTTTAATGATGTCAGCTGGTCCATAGAAGACGGAATAGAGCTGCAGCAAAGCGTGGTAAGCGTAAAGGACCGGATAGGCTACAAACTTAGTCTGGGAATATTAGATGTTGGGAATGATCTTAGAAAACTACTTGAACAAATTTTGAAAGAGGTATGCTGCAACCTAGAAGTCAAGGTAAGCTTCAAGTTTAACGATGAAAACGAGCGGAGGATGGTGGGCGAGTTGCTGAGCGAGCTGCGTGCCAGGCTGAATAAGCAAAAATGCGATATAAAAGACCATCCTGTCCTGAAAAGGCTGGCAACATCGTCACGCTTAACGGCCCACACTTCACATGACTCGCCACCATTTGAATCAAAAGGCGACATCCAACAAGTCCAGAAAGATATAGAGGAATTCGAGAGTCTTTTCCTATGCCAAAACTGCGGAAAGTACGTATCGCTGCAATATAAAGATGAGCCTGGCAAAAAAGTGAAATGCAGGTGCGGAGACAAAGAGCTGGAATGGGCATTCGCTTAGTTTAAGGGAGAACTTAGGAGCTGTTCTTGACCACGCTGAATAAGTCTGATGCGAAGATCGGAAGTGCCCATGGCAGGTAGATTTGGAAAATATGGTGATTTAAAGCGCAAGGAGCGTTTGCGCAAAAACCGCCTCAAGCCACCTGTTCCTCAGCAGCGAGGAAAGGACAAACCTTTAAAAGGGTCTCGAAAGAGCAAAGTGCCGCGCGGAGTTCAAACAGAAGAGCGATAAAAAAGAATCAAATGTTGAAATATCATGGATGTCCCGGACGTTTCCAAACTCATTATTTCTGATCCGACCCTGTTAGTTCTCGAGGAGGTTTGAAGATGAGAATTCGCGCAATCCATGCAGAAAGTATCCCGCCCGTTCAAGTCTTCTCCGTGTCTGAATTGTCAGACACCATAGTAATTGCAGGCCCAAATGGAGTTGGAAAGACTCGATTGATAGAATCATTACTGAAGTATTTCAGAGCGCCGCAAAAGGTCACGAATATAAAATTGGAACTTGAAGCAACGTGCAAAGAAGAAGCTGATGCGTGGGGGAAAAAGACTTTGGAAACGCAGAATCCGGAAGATACTCAGAAGTTTACGGTGACTCTGCAGCGAAATCGTCAACGTCGCAAGTGGAGAAGTAGCATTATTCTATTTGAAAGTGACAGAACTATCCAGAAAATACAGCCTTTTCACTTCACCTTCGATTTGGCAGACCCGTACGAGGAAAGTATCGGCTGGGACGTCACATTCGGTTATATGCGCAATAGATTTCAAGATACTTTGCATTCAATATTCAGAAAAATAGAACATCAGAAACAGAGTATCGCCTCAAGAGCTATTGAATTAAAGAAACAGGGTAAAGAGATAATGCATCTCAAATTCGAAGACCCGATGGAACCATTTAAGGAGGCATTTTCCAGATTATTGCCAGATAAGAGTCTGTTAGACCCTTCACCCAAAAAGCAGACTTTAGAGTACGAGTTTGAAGGGGGAACCTTCGACGTAAAAGCTCTTAGCTCAGGCGAAAGAGAGGTAGTCAATATCGTATTCGACTTCCTATTAAGAAGCCCTGAACACTGTATAGTGTTTTTCGACGAACCGGACCTACATCTGCATCCTGAGTTGATTCATAGCTTGATTGATACGCTTGGATCTATAGGAAAGAACAACCAATTTATTTTATGTACCCATTCGGCACATATCATAACAGCCTCTTTGGATAACTCAGTCATTTTCTTATCCCCAAACAAAGGAGATAATGAGAATCAGGCAATGGTCATAGACGAGAACGATGAGACAAACAGGGCTCTGAAACTTCTTGGACATTCCATAGGCATAATCTCTTTGGGAAGAAGAATTGTATTCATAGAAGGACAAAATGCGAGTTTGGACAAACAAACATATGGAACAATTGTCAAAAATAGATTTCCAAGCCTCGTTTTAGTTCCAGGTGGGGGTCGAGATACGATTGTAAGCTTTTCAACAATAATGGAAAATATTCTTTCCAAGACGCTTTGGGGCGTAGACTTTTTCATGTTGTGTGATAGAGATGCCATTCCTTTTCATGAGCCTGGTAAAGATATCGAGGCACTATCTCGAGGCCGACTGAGATTGCTCAGCAAGTACCATCTCGAAAACTATTTCTTGGATGAGGCTATCTGGGCCAGTATTTTCTCTTCAATGGAGCCGGAGGAATCGTGGTTAGTTTCTTCGGATGACATATACGAGTTTTTTAAGGCAACTGCCAGAGAGTTTCTTTCATATGTCACCGCCTTATCAGTTGCAGGAAGTTTACGAAAGATTGTTGGCAATCTTGATATTATGCCTAAGAACTGTCACTCTAAGTCGTTGGACGAGCTATTGCCAATTATTCTACAAAAGAGGCAGGAAGAACAACAAAGAGTCGAAGATATTTTGAGATCAGAAGAAGTCTCTGAGTTAACTAAACAGACATACGACAGACTGAATCAGAGTATTGAGGATGACACAGCATTATGGAAAAATGAAATTCCGGGAAAGCCGATACTGCATGCATTTGCCAGCAAAGCAAAGATTCCTATTGGCAGGGCCAAAGAGAATGGGGTCAAACCTTGATCAGTGATTAACATACCGAAGGTTTGGGCTTGATCACAAATCAAGGTTTGACCCCATCTATCCATTCACATGCCCCCCAGTTTAAGTCGGTCAAAGTATTCCTGCATACTACCCTCTTCTTTTCCATAGCGAGATATTTCGTCTAAATGAGAGAGAATTCCCCTCAATGACCATACTACATAGTTTCTTATGCTCCTCACAGTAACCCAATCTTTATCCCAGTCAATGACCTCTCCACTGTGTATTATTTTACATCTTAGACGGTATGCTTTTTTGAAATCCTTTTTGCAGCTGTATCGCTCATCAGGATGTGGTGTCATTAGTAAGGCTACATTCTCAGCTAAATCATCTGCTGCCCCTCTGAAAGGATCAGGGCCAGTCGCCAACAAAGTTTCCAAGCCTATGAACAAACTTACAACCTCGTCTGTTGAGTCATCTTCCAAGTGAGACTTCAAAAACCAGTCAAGACAACGTCTTATTTTGCCTCTGATACGATTCTTGTCAATTCCCTGAAGTAGAGAGTTGTATTGTTCCAGATAGCAAGACTTCTTAAGGGCTTCCAACGTCTCAGTATCGATAATGAATGCTTCTCTTGCCAAGTCTATTGTTGACCATAAAGTGGAAAACTCTACGGCACATCCTTTGTCCTTTTCTCCCCACAAATAATACCTCTGTATCCCACTTTTGTTGCCTTTGAATGCTCCACTTGGCTGAACTGCCTTGGTTTTAATCTCAAATTCTTTGTTTTTTACATTAGAAAGAAAGTGTCGGCAGAAAACCAGAAATGCAAAGACCTGTTTAAACTCTGCCAAAGCCTTGTAGAAAACCAAGGATTTTTCGTCTTTGTGATGGTATCCAGATGCTTCCGTGGTAAGAGCTACATGATCTAGGTTTTTTGAGATTACCTCTTCTCTACTTTGCTCTGTCGTCCCAAGCAAAGTTATTGCAGGTTGAGGTCTAATCGTATCGGGGAAGTCTTCGCTGAAAAAGAACGTAGATTTAGAAAAATGCACATTGCCGATTGTCAAAATGTCAACATCGGTCAACTCAATTAGATTGGTTAGAAGTGAAATCTTATAATTCCCCTGTAATTCATTGACAATCCTCTTAAATTCGTCAATCAAAACAGTGATCATGTCATCATCCAAATACTCATTCAGTGCTTTAGTTATCTCTGGGTTCTTTTGTTTTATTTCTTCGTAAGCCTTTTCCGTAATAGCTGTAAAGATGCTATGCGCTGTGTCAACATTAATGTTCTCGTTTAGTTTCTTTTCGTTTCCCAACACAAACAGTCTCAACCCTAATCCACCGTTGAAATAGTCGTTGGTATACTTGAGGCCACCTCTGAAACTATAAAGGTCACCTGCCTTATGATCGAGAGATTCTTGCGGGCCAATCCAGGAAAGTGCGCTCATAAGGTAAATTCTGAAGTTCTTCTCAAAATCGCCTGACAGTTTCATATTGCCTTCGTGGGGTATCTTCAGCTTAGATTAGTGGTTTACCGAGTTTACCGTGAAATCCTAATGGCTTGTACCACAGAACAAGCTTATTGGCAAGAGTAAGAGGGGTCAAGTCTACGTTTGACTCTTAGTCAGGAAGGGGAGTGAGAGCCGGTTCACGAGGCCAGAAAGTAGAAGATAGAGGAATTGAGCGTTGTAGCGGAGCTATGGAGCCTCAAAGTGGCAAAAAGGGCGGATCGGCGTCCATTTGGCACTTAATTTCCATTTGGTCTTGACTTTTTGGTAGTTTAGGGGGAAAGGTCAGGTCTTCATTCTTGACAAAAAGGGATGAGAGTGCGGCTTTAGTGTTGCAGTGGCACGAACGGCCCCCTATGCGTCTTCATGAGAGCATGAATATAATAAGATTTCTTGGAATCACTTTCTAAGCTTAATGTCATTAACTTCTTCAGGCCCTCAAAATTGGTGGTGCTATTTTGTGAGCAATAGACAAACAACGTTCCTTTTGGTGATTCTTTGATAATCTTGTTTGCAAGGCAATAGGAGTTGGATTCAAAGCAATAGAAAGTGGCAATCTCTTGGAAATGGACGTTCCTGTATGTATGATCCCTACAGAAATTACCCTGGATAATACTTGCAGGGACCTTTCGAATGATTCCCATGGCCTGAAGTCGGCCAATATTTTGTCTAGCGACGTTTACAAGTCTGGGATCGTATTCAATCCCTAAGGATGGGATGCCAAAACAGGATGTGGCAAGGGCAACGATCCGGCCGTCAGCTGATCCAGCATCACAAAGAAGCTTTGAGCAGTCCAGCAAGCCGGATAACTTGAGTTTATGCAGGCCTTTGGCTGCGATACGAAGATCGCTTGCAACAAAGGGCTGGCCAATAGCAGTTAACCGATTGTATATGTTTTGATTTTTGATTCGAGTCTCAGCTTTATCAAAATATGAGACAAGTTTTTGCAGGCATGATTCCATGTACAGCGAGACTGCCATGGCTGAAACCTTTTAGTCCCTTAGTTGTTTGTGTATCTGGAGCCTACTTTATAATCGGGCAATTTCTGTTCCAAAACCGTGGATGAGATCTGTTTTGACCAATAACCAATTGTTATTGTATGAAATTTTACGTTGGTTGTAGTTGCATTGAGACGAGAAACTTCTGGCCCAAGGGAACAATTTGAACCACAAAGACTTGCGGAAGGAACAATTTGGCCCTGTTAGGCAGGTAGTATTATGAATATGATTGACTGTCCCCGGTGCGGGCAGGGAATATCAGACCAGGCAAAGTCATGTCCGCACTGCGGCTTTAGTGTCGCGGTGGCACGAGCAGGACACTATTTGGAGGGATTTCAGAAGCTCCACCCAAAGGTATACAGGGCGCTTAAATATCTCTTCATAGTTGTCATATTTGGTGTTGTTTTCTGGTTGCTTACACGGCGCTAATAAAGAAGGAACTTCGGAGATCCGGAACGTTATTGACTATAAGGAAGTGTCCATGGCAGGTAGATTTGGGAAATATGGCGATTTAAAGCGCAAGGAGCGTTTGCGCAAAACCCGCCTCAGGCCGCCTGGTCTTCAACAGCGGGGAAAGAACAAACCCTTAAAAGGGTCTCGAAAGAGCAAAGTGCCGCGCGGGGTTCAAACAGAAGGGCGCTAAAAAAGGATCAAATGTTGAAATTTCATGGACGTTCTGGATTTTCCCTATAAAAATAAAGGGTTAACCCGGTACGATTTTAGGGCCGAGGAGAGAATCACAGAGAAGTTACGACAGTATTAGCCCAACCAATAATTATCTTGACTTTAAAAATTATCGGGTTATAATACAACCCATGATTGAAAGAAAGATATTTTCGGACCTCGTAAAACACCTCCCAAAGAAAGAAATCAGCATCATAATCGGGCCTCGACAAGCCGGCAAAACTACCCTTATGGAATTGCTCAAGGAACACCTTGATAGAAGGGGTGAGCACACGCTATATCTGAATCTTGACATCGAATGGGACAGGCCTCATTTCGAATCGCAATCAGCACTGGTCAAGAAGATTGAATTAGAATTGGGCAGGAAGAAGGGGTTCATATTTATTGATGAGATTCAACGGAAAGAAAACGCCGGTCTTTTCCTAAAAGGACTCTTTGATCTCAAAGTGCCTTATAAGTTTATTGTGTCCGGCTCAGGGAGTCTCGAATTAAAAGAAAAAATTCATGAATCTCTTATAGGCAGAAAGCGTTTATTTGAGTTGACAACGATTACTCTTGAAGAATTCGTAAATCATAAAACTGATTATAAGTACAAGCAGAATCTTTCGAAATTTTTTGAAATAGAAAAAGACAAGGCCGGTCAATTATTAATGGAGTATATGAATTTTGGCGGATACCCGCGAGTGATTCTGGAGTCGGAGCAAGATGAAAAAGTTCAAATAATAGATGAAATTTATCGGAGCGTACTTGAAAAGGATATCGCCTATCTTCTAAAAGTGGATAAAACCGAAGCGTTCAGCGGGCTTATTAAAGTCCTTTCCAGTCAAATCGGAAATCTCATCAATTACTCCGAGCTGTCATCCACGCTTAATGTTTCATATCAGACGCTAAAGAAGTATTTATGGTATTCCCGGAAAATATTTCTCTTAGAACTCGTTTCTCCTTATGCCGGTAATGTTAGAAAAGAAATCACACGATCCCCGGTTGCGTACTTTTGGGATCTGGGACTCAGAAACTATTCCTTGGGCCTTTTTGGTCACTTGAATAGCCCCTCGGAATGCGGATTTGTTTTTCAGAATCTAATTTTTCTCTTGCTTAAAGAACAAACAAAACTCGGTTCGACCAAGCTAAATTTCTGGCGAACAAAGGACAAAGCTGAAGTTGACTTCATAATACAACGGGCAAAGACCGTCACTCCGATAGAAGTCAAGTTTAAGTCATTGAGGAAAGAAGAGGTTCCGCGTTCCCTGCGCAGCTTTATTGAAAAGTATCAACCTCACGAGGCATTTGTTATCAATCTTGATTTTTATAAGAGAGTCAGAATTGGCAAAACCAAACTTGTATTTCTCCCCTTTTATGAACTGCTCTTCAAAAAATTGCTCTGACGGTGTGCTCTGAAAAGCAAGGGGAACTTTGTAAGGGAGACAGGGTCACAAAAATAGGCAGGTAGTATTATGGGTATGATTGACTGTCCCCGGTGTGGGCAGGAAATATCAGACCAGGCAAAGTCGTGCCCGCACTACGGCTTTAGTGTCGCGGTGGCACGAGCGGGACACTATTTGGAGGGATTTCAGAAGCTCCACCCAAAGGTATACAGGGCGCTTAAATATCTCTTCATAGTTGTCATATTTGGTGTTGTTTTCTGGTTGCTTACACGGCGCTAATAAAGAAGGAACTTCGGAGAAGTATCCATGGCAGGTAGATTTGGAAAATATGGTGATTTAAAGCGTAAGGAGCGTTTGCGCAAAGCCCGCCTCAGGCCGCCTGGTCTTCAACAGCGGGGAAAGAACAAACCCTTAAAAGGGTCTCGAAAGAGCAAGGCCTCAGGAGGGGGACGGAAATGATCATGACTATTGACAATAGAATAACTGGGAGGCAGCCAGCATGGCATCTGTTATTCAGTATCATGAAGGAATCAGCTCGGTTGCCGTAATCGGCAACTATTTACCCCGCCAGTGCGGCATTGCAACATTCACTACTGATCTTGTTGAGGCCTTATCGAGAGAAGCCCCCGACATAAACTGCTGGGCGGTTGCCATGAATGACAAACCCGAGGGGTATGCGTATCATGAGAAAGTGCGATTTGAGATCAACCAGAACAAACTTGCCGATTACAGTGTCGCATCGGAATTTCTCAATATCAGCCAGATTGATATTGTCTGCGTGCAGCATGAATATGGAATTTTCGGCGGACCGGCCGGTAGCCATCTCCTGAAACTTCTTGGAGAGCTTCGCATGCCGGTCGTGACAACGCTGCATACAGTCCTGAGAGATCCAGCCCCGGAATATCGTGAAGTCATGCGCAAGCTGTGTGATCTGTCCAACAAGCTGATCGTGATGAGCCGGAAGGCATTTGATTTCCTCGAAGATATCTATGCCGTGCCGGAGGAGAAAATTGCCTTTATCCATCACGGCATTCCGGATACGCCTTTTATTGATCCCAACTACTACAAAGATCAGTTCGGCGTGGAAGGCAAAAAGGTGCTTCTCACATTCGGCCTGCTTTCTCCAAAAAAGGGCATTGAAAATGTGCTGCAGGCGCTTCCGCTGGTCATCAAGAAACACCCTGATGTTAGCTATATTATCCTGGGAGCAACACATCCGCATATCTTGAAGGCGCATGGGGAGGAATACCGAATCAGCCTGCAGCAGCTCGTGCGTAAACTCGATGTCAGCGATCATGTCATTTTTCAAAACCGTTTTGTTGAACTGAAAGAGTTATGTGAATATCTCGGCACCGCTGACATATATGTAACCCCCTATCTTGAAGAGGCCCAGATCACTTCCGGGACGCTCGCCTATGCCATGGGCACCGGCAAAGCCGTCATTTCAACCCCGTACTGGTATGCGACCGAGATGCTTGCCGAAGGACGTGGAAGAATTGTTCCATTCAGAAACCCTGATGCCCTGGCGGAACAGATCATCGACCTTCTGGACAACGAAACCGACCGGCATACGATACGCAAAAAAGCCTATACATTCTGTCGCGAGGCGATCTGGAAGGAGGTAGCCCGAAGATATCTCGAGGTTTTCAGCGAGGCTAAGCTCGAACGTTCCCGGCACCCCCGCCCACGACACTTATACATTGAAAACATCAAATCCATCACAAATTTCGAGCTCCCGGAAATGAAGCTTGATCACCTGAAAACCTTTACCGATGATACGGGCATTTTGCAACATGCCACCCATACCATCCCCGATCGCAACCATGGCTACTGCATTGATGATAATGCCAGAGCGCTGATGGTTGCTGCCATGGGCCGGAAATACCTGCCCGCAGACGGCATGTCCTTCGATTCTCTCAGCAGCCACTATCTCAGCTTCATACAGTATGCCTTCAATGTCGAAACGGGGCGGTTTCGTGATTTTATGACCTATGCAAGGCAATGGACTGAGGAAGTGGGATCCGAGGATGCTCACGGCAGGGCTCTCTGGGGCCTTGGCAAGGCTGTGGCTTTTCTTGACAATCCCGGACAGCTGGCAATGAGCACGACCCTCTTCAAGCAGGCGCTGAAGGCTGTCGAGCACTTTGATGCGCCCCGAGCCATCGCTTTTGCCCTGGTGGGCATTCATGCCTATTTGTATAAATTTTCCGGCGACAGTGAAGTGCGCGGAGTTCGAGAAATCCTTGCAGATAGGCTTTTCAATAAGTTCACGAACAATGCAACAGAAAGCTGGCCATGGCTTGAAAGCACCTTAAGCTATGCCAACGGCAAGCTGCCCCATGCCCTGCTCCTGTCCGGCCAATGGATGCAGCGCAGTGATATGATCGATAAGGGGCTCATATCCCTTAAGTGGCTGCTCACCACCCAGACCGAAGACAACCACTTTGTGCCGATCGGCAATAAAGGATGGTATGAACAAGGCGGCCCCAGGGCTCGTTTCGACCAGCAGCCCATCGAGGCTAATGCCATGATCGAGGCCTGTGTGGAAGCCTTTAACGTCACCCGGGACAAAACATGGATCGACAGTGCGGTTATGTGCTTTAACTGGTTTCTCGGACACAACGATCTGAATATGCCGCTCTATGATCCCAAGACCGGGGGCTGCCGCGACGGTCTGATGGCTGACGGCATTAACCAGAATGAAGGGGCCGAGTCGTCGCTTGCCTGGCTGCTTTCGCTTATAGCCTTGCAAAAGCTTTATGCCGACGAGATTTTAAAACAATCATCGTCCCAATCAACCGGTTAACATAAAGGGTTGATGAACTCGCAAAAAGTCGTCAATTGGACGGCACAGTAAAAAGCTCCAGATGCAAGGCGCGCTAGTCTTGAGGAATGAGGTCCGCCTCAGGCGGATCGCAATGACGAAAGATGAAGCGCAACGCCGCAGATGGACTTTTTACGAAGCCGTAAAGGGTTTTAGATATGCGCATTGCAGTGCTCTCGCCGATTGCCTGGCGCACGCCGCCGCGACACTACGGTCCGTGGGAGAGCGTGGTCTCCCTTTTGACCGAAGGGCTGGTATCGCGAGGCTATGATGTTACCCTTTTTGCGACCGGTGATTCAAAAACAAGCGGCAAGCTGCATGCCGTTTGCAAGCAAGGCTATGAAGAAGACCGCTCTGTGATGCCAAAAGTATGGGAGTGCCTGCACATTTCGGAACTCTTTGAGCATGCTGAAGATTTCGATATTATACATAACAATTTTGACTTTTTGCCCTTGACCTATACCGGCCTTATCACCACCCCGGTCGTTACCACCATTCACGGCTTTTCATCGCCCGGGATTCTGCCGGTTTATAAAAAATACAACCGCAAGGTGTTCTATGTTTCCATCAGCGATGCCGACCGGTCGCCGGAGCTTGACTATATAAAAACCATCCATCACGGCATAGATATAAAGCAGTTTGATTTTCAGCCTGAGCCGGACGATTACCTGCTTTTTTTCGGGCGCATTCACCATGACAAGGGTGCCAGAGAGGCCCTTGAAATTGCCAGGGGCTGCAATAAAAAGCTGATATTGGCGGGAATCATGCAAGACGAAGCCTACTATCACCAGTACGTCGAACCGCACCTGGACAACCGAAATGCGGTCTACGTCGGTCCCGCCGGGCCGGTGCAGCGCAACCAGCTGCTTGGCAAGGCATACGCGCTTCTGCACCCCATAAATTTCAATGAGCCTTTCGGCCTGTCCGTTATTGAGTCCATGGCCTGCGGCACCCCGGTGATCGCCTTTAACAAGGGGAGCATGCCCGAGTTGATCGAGCATGGCAAAAACGGCTTCCTGGTTTCGGGCTGCGAAGAGGCTGTTGAACATGTAGTCAGGATAAAGGATATAAATAGATCGGACTGTCGCCGGACGGTCGAAGACCGCTTTACCGCAGACAGTATGGTCGAGAAATATATAGACGTTTACACACAGGTGCTTGAAAAGGCACCTAAGTATTAGCTGACAGCCAGGTGATGCTCCACGCGGTCCCGATGAATCGGGACAGGGCATGCGCGGCACGCTCCAGGCAATCAAAATTGAGGGTGCCTCTAAAAATTAGGATACCGGCCCGAGTTCAAGGCATGCGAAAATTTTAACCGCAGGAATACTCATAGTATTTCGAGGATTACAATTTGAGCATAACGCAGAAATCGAGTTGATAGACAATTTTTAGAGGTGGCCTTGAGCATCGATAATGATAAGGTGCAGGACATGAACAGAAAAGACCCCCTTGTGAAGCGATATGACGGGAACCCCATCCTTACCAGGGATGACGTCCCCTACCCGGTAGCCACTGTTCACAATGCCGGGGTTATTAAACACAATGACCGGTATATAATGCTTTTCAGGTCACATCTCCACAACGGCCGCTCTGTAATCGGCCGGGCTGAAAGCGCAGACGGTTTTTCCTTTTCTGTTCATCCCGAGCCGTTCCTTGTGCCGTCACACGATGGCAGCATATTTGCCGAATACGAAGAGTTCGGGGTGGAGGACCTCCGCATAAACCCCGTGGATGGCGAATATCTTCTTGCCTACAATGCATACTCCCGGCATGGGGTGCGCATAGCACTTGCCCGGACAAAGGACTTTAAGAACATTGAGCGAATCTCGCTAATAACCCAGGCCGACCTTCGCAACGTCGTCATTTTTCCTGTAAAGTTCGGTAGCCGGTATGCGCGTCTTGACCGGCCGCATTCCGAAATCTCACCCTGGTCTATCTGGATTTCCTATTCCCCGGACCTGGTTCACTGGGGCGATTCACGGGTGATTATGAAGCCGGTTCCCTATCACTGGGATGAAATGAAAATCGGGCCCGGCGCACCGCCCTTCAAAACCGACAAGGGCTGGCTGCATATTTACCATGGAGTCTTTAAGACTATGGCCGGGGCGGTGTATCGCCTTGGCGCGGCCCTGCACAGTCTTAATGATCCGGCAAGAATCATCGGCGTTTCCGATCACTGGATACTGCAGCCCGAAGATCCCTGGGAGGTGAGCGGCTATGTGCCCAATGTTGTTTTTACCTGCGGCGCCGTTCCTGAAGACGACGGTACGGTAAAAATATACTGGGGCGGTGCTGATACCGTCATGTGCGCCGGCACGGCAGTGATTGATGACCTGGTGCAGTTATGTCTGACAGATACCAGGTCAGCGCTGTAAGAAAGCAAAGGGACATTTTCAAATCAACATATTCATCAAGGAGTCATGTCTGATGCCAGAAAAAATACTATCGCGTCCAAGAATCAAACGTAAAAAGACAAGAATTGAGGGGGACGCTTCACGCGTTATAACCCGCACTCATATTCCCCACGGCGCGCATCGCATACCCAAAATCATTCAACGCATAGTGGACTTGCCTGACACGACGGCCGAAGATCTTCTTGCACAAATAATGCTTGATTTTTCCGGGCGGCACAAAGACATCAGACGAGTTTTTGAGCGTAGCCTGAATGAGGTAAGAGATCATGTTCCTCGGGATGCCGTGCTCAGCGGGACCAAAAGGGCTCTCATCGGGGCCTATTTTACGATGGAGTACTCCATTGAATCGGCTGCCCTTTTTAACCCGTCAATCGTCCTCCACCCTGATCAAAGCCATCTGGACAAAGGCAGCTTGCGCTTTATCATGAGCCTGAGGGCAATCGGCGAAGGTCATGTTTCCTCTATTGTATTTCGCAGCGGCGTCCTTGACCGGGACAATACGTTTATCTTCGACCCGACCAGCGATTATGTCGAAAGGCCGGACGCCCGTTTAAATCCGGTTTACGACCGGCACCTCTTCCAGCTGAAGCTCGACGAAATGGAGGCCTCCAATGGCATAACAGCTCGTATTCTTGACCAGTTACCGGAAGATTTCACCTATGATGATTTAAATGAAAAAATCCGAGCGCTTCGCGAAAGACCCATTTCCTCTGAGGCGCGCCAAAACGCAACCTTCGAAATCATGTACTGGCTTGCCAATTCCAATTATGAGATGAATTTCCGACCCGATCACAAAATATCCGAACGGGTTATCTTTCCAGTTTCGGAAAACGAAAGCAGCGGCATTGAAGACGCCCGGTTCGTGCAATTTCTTGATGACAACGGTGAGGGCACCTATTATGCGACCTATACGGCTTATAATGGTTTTACAATCCTCCCGCAGCTGATTGAAACAAAGGATTTTATCAAATTTAAAGTTATGACGCTCAACGGCAAAGCCATACAAAACAAGGGGATGGCTCTTTTTCCTCGTAGAATTGACGGCAGCTACGTTATGCTCTCGCGCCAGGACGGTGAAAATAGTCATATCATGTTCTCAGACAATATCCATTTCTGGCAGGAGTCAGAAATCATCCAGGAGCCAACATGGCCCTGGGAATTCATTCAGATCGGCAACTGCGGCTCACCGCTGGAAACCGATAAAGGCTGGATTGTGCTCACCCACGGTGTCGGGCCCATGCGGCAGTATTGCATCGGCGCCATGCTGCTTGATCTTGAAAACCCGGCAAGAATCATCGCCCGCCTTGAAGAGCCGTTACTTACCCCACGCGAGGAAGAGCGCGAGGGGTATGTCCCCAATGTCGTCTATACCTGCGGCGCGATTTTCCATCATGACGACCTCGTCATCCCCTATGGCATGTCTGATATTACATGCGGCATAGCAACTGTTAAAGTAAGCGAATTGATTAACTGCATGCAAACGGTAGCTTGATGATCTTGGGGGACTAGTCCTTTTACTATGGGGGACATCTTTAGTTTTCCAGTTTCCAGGCAATCCTTTTAGAGCCGGTTCTTGATGGCAAGAAAGTCGAAGATAGAGGCACCTGGGGAAGCCCCGTGCGGAAGCACGGGGAGGCTTCACATTCGGCATTGTAAGTATGTCGAACAAGTTTGAAGAATGACTAAAATCCATCCTTTTGGGAGGAGATTTTCTTATGGGGAAAGTTTGGGGACGCCCTTTAGTTTTACAGTTTCCAAGAGGTTTGACCCCATCTATCTAAATGAAAAAGGAGACGGTTAAATGATCGAGGAGATTACCGCGCAAGAGCTTAACACAGAAAACTTCATCGATGAGAAGGTTAAAGAAATCCAACAAGTTGTTAGGGACGGAATGGCGATCAATGCACTCTCGGGAGGCGTCGATTCATCCACGGTCACGATGCTCGGCCATCGCGCCCTGGGGGACCGCCTTAAGACCGTGTTTATCGAAAACGGTCTTATGCGTGAGGGAGAGTCCGAAAAGGTTGTCGGTCTTTTTAAAAAGCTTGGGGTCACGGTTGACGTTGTCGATGCACAAAAAGAATTCTTTGCCGCACTCGAAGGCATCACGGATCCGGAAGAGAAGCGCGAAGCGATTACCCAGGCTTTTTACCGAGACGTATTCGGACGCCTCGTTAAGGAAAGTGGCGCACAACACCTTCTCCAGGGAACCATATTGACCGATATCGACGAAACCGTCGCAGGGATAAAACGGCAACACAATGTCTTTGAGCAGCTCGGAATCGACCCGGAAGAGGCTTTTGGCTATCACATCATCGAACCGCTCATTCAGCTTCGCAAAGACGGCGTTAGAAAAGTTGGTGAGGCTCTGGGGCTCCCGGCAGAGGCCTTTGACCGCATTCCATTCCCGGGTCCGGCACTCGCGGCACGTGTGATCGGTGAAATAACCCCGGAGCGCATCGAGACGGTTCGAAAGGCAACCGTTGTGGTCGAACGGTTGCTCAAGGACACGGGTGCATTCCAGTATATGGCGATCCTGCATAAAGACCGTCTGACCGGCATGCGTGACGGATTGCGTGATTTTGGTCAGCAGATCGAGGTGCGTTGCTGGGAGAGTATCGACGCGCGGGTCGCAACACCGACACCGCTTTCTTTCAAAATCCTCGAGGAACTCGCCAGCGAGATTATCCGCGATGTGCCAGGTATCGTCAGTGTCACGTACAACATAGCCCCGAAACCCCCTTCAACGATCGAAGCGGTCTGACAGTAACGTAAAGGGGTCAAGTCTACGCTTGACTCTTAGTCAGGAAGGGGAGAGAGACCCGGTTCATGATGGCAAGAAAAAGGGTCCCGAAAGAGCAAAGTGCCACGCGGAGTTCAAACGGAAGAGCGATAAAAAAGGATCAAATGTTGAAGAAACAAGAGGGGTCAGACCTACACATTTGACAAAAATCAGTTTCTGTCAAGGCAAGAAGAACAGGGTCACATCTTAAATATTAACTATCTTTTAAGGAGTGCAGATAAGGCTATTTGACCACTACTGGCATGTCTGGGAAACGTTGAGCAATGCGAAGGGCTTGCTTGGCCCGATCTTCGATAATCTACGAGAGGTGCTGGTTTGAAAAAGGGTGAACGTTATGATGTCTCCGGCCTAATCGAAGCACAATATGAGCCGGGTTCTAACAATACGGTTCTTAGGAATCTTTTTGGAATTATTGATCCACATGAGATGGATCGGGTGGAGGTAAGGTCGTTAGCTAAAACAACGGATATTTTCATTCGAGAATATGATCAGGAGCATCAGTTTAGCGCGACAGATATTTGCAGCTTTCATAAAACATGGCTAGGTGAGATATATGAATGGGCCGGCAGATATCGTAACGTAAACATAACCAAAGATGATTTCACATTCGCAATGGCTGCTCAGATCCCTAAGCTAATGGAGCAATTTGAACAGAACCAGTTGGCCCGATATACGCCTTGCATATTCAAAAATCGGGAAGAAATTATTAAGGCGCTGGCAGAGGTCCATACGGAGCTGTTGTTGATTCATCCTTTTCGGGATGGCAATGGAAGAGTTGCGCGACTATTGTCCACGCTAATGGCATTACAAGCAGGACTGCCACTTTTAGATTTCAGTTTAATTGGTGAGCACGGGAAACAGGAATATATTACAGCGGTACAGGCGGGCATGAATAGAGATTACCAGCCCATGGAAGCTTTATTTTCAGAGATCATTGAGAAGTCGCTTTCTGCTTCGGTGGGGTAACAATAGGAATGCTGGTCACAACCTCAGTGACTGTATCGACGACGGGCCAAACGCTATCACCGGTTTCAATCGCTGTAGAGCTCGAAACATTAGTAATCAGAGAGTCGCGGTATTTCTCCGAGTCCTGTAGATAGCGGTTAGTTTCGATTAATGACTTTTTACGCATAATACAATAAGATCCTTCTTGGGTAATAACCTCACATATAAATATATAACCTTTCCGGAAAAATATAAAGCCTTTTTATGGTTTTGGGGGTCGGACCACGCCAATTGGTTGAAATGGTTTTGAAATCGTTGTAAAAAGGGGAGGTTTCTTGGCCTTAGAGGGGCGTTTTCGATAGCAAAAAGCGCGTTCTAAGCGGAGTTGACGATGGGAGTCTTTTCCTTACAGCCGCACTTCTGACCCCAAAATGGGGGCTCTAAGGTCTGAAAACAGTTATTTTTGGCATGTTTTTGATGATAATTCAGCATGATAGCATGGTCCGACCCTAAAAGAATGACAAACCCTAATATCGCATGGTTTCGGTTTTACGAAGAATTAAATGATTTTCTTCCGGCTGATAAAAGAAAAATTGCATTCCCTTATAAATTTTCCGGCAGTCCATCAGTAAAGGATGTTATTGAAGCAATCGGCGTGCCGCACACAGAAGTTGATCTCATCCTGATCAACGGCAATTCAGTGAAATTTGACCATAAACTTTCTCATGGCGATCATATCTCGGTTTACCCTGTTTTTGAAAACCTGGACATATCTCATGTCACCCGGCTGAGGCCAAAACCCCTGCGCAAAACCCGTTTTATAGTGGATGTGCATCTCGGCAGGCTGGCACAACTGCTTCGTATGCTCGGTTTTGATACTCTTTACAAAAACAATTACAAAAATGAAGAGATTATTACAGAAGCGCTTACGCAAAAACGAATTATCCTGACGCGTGACCCTGGTCTTTTGAAAAACAGGTCCATAACACACGGCTATCTGATAAGGGGAACAGATCCCCATGAACAGGCTCGTGAAGTGATCTGCCGGTTTGATCTGTATTCACAGGCAAAACCGTTTATTCGATGCAACTCGAGACAAAATAAAGGGGTCAAGTCTACGTTTGACTCTTAGTGGTAAACTGGGGGAGTGGTAAACTGGGGGTCAAATCTTTAAACGTTAGAATTTGAAAGGAATCAAATGATGGAACAGATAAGGGCACTTAACGTAGCCATTGTGGGTGGTGGTCCTGGGTGTAAGGCGATCATGGATATGATATTTGCCGAAAAACTCAGCCAGCTTCAAATGAAGCTCATTGGCGTCGCGTGTACCAATCCTGAGGCTGTGGGCTACCGTTACGCCCAGGAAAAGGGAATTTTTACAACAAAAGATTACCGTGACCTGTACAAGCTAAAAGATCTTGATATGATTATCGAGCTGACGGGTCGTGAACAGATAGCCAATGAGATCTTTGAAACCATACCACACCACGTCCGAGTGATGGACCACGTTACTGCCCGTCTGTTCTGGGATATCTTTCAGATTCAGGAAGAAAGAATTGACGAGCGCAAACGGACCGAGGGGGAGTTGAGGAGACACCGCGACCATTTGGACGAGTTAGTCAAGGAGCGGACTGCCGAACTAATAACAGCCAACGAACAACTTCAACGGGAAATCATTGAGCGCAAGCAGCAGGAGGAGCAGGTTAAGCAGAAAACGGAATTCCTGAATTTAGTCTTGGAATCCTTACCCCATCCCTTTTGTGTTATTGATGCCTCTGATTACACAATCAGGGTAGCGAATTCTGCTGCTTATATGGGGCGTTTATCAAAAAACATAACCTGTCATGCCTTTTTACACAAGAGCACAAGATCATGTGGAACGGAAGGACATCCCTGTCCACTTGAAATAGTAAAGCAGACCAAACAACCTGTGACGGTAGAACATCTCCACTATGATAAAGATGGAGATCTCAGAAATGTTGAAATTCATGCATACCCAATATACGACAGCGAGGGAAATGTCTCCCAAATGATTGAATCCTCGTTGGACATCACCCAACGCAAGCGGGCGGAGGAGGAAAGAGAAAAACTTATTGAAGAACTTCAAAATGCACTTGCCAAAGTCAAAATATTGAGTGGCTTGCTGCCTATTTGCAGTTCCTGCAAAAAAATACGTGATGACAAAGGCTATTGGAATCAGATAGAGGCTTATATTAGGGACCATTCTGACGCTGAATTTAGTCACAGTATTTGCCCTGAATGTGCGAAAAAACTTTATCCCCAACTTTACGAAACGGAAAGAATGATGGGACAGGATCAAAGAAGCGGGCTTGACCGGAGAAGCGGTAAAGAGCGAAGAACCGCTGGTTCATGATTTCATTATTTTGAGCAAAGGGAGCGGGGTCAAATTTTAGCCTTTAGCTTTTTTTCAATCGACTTCAAAACCAAGCTCCTTAAGCTTCGTGGCTAATGCATGTGGGCTAAATGGTTTCAGAAGGTAATCATCACACCCTAAGTGAGCACAACTCATAACAGTATCTGGATCTGAATGCGCAGTTACCATCAATATTTTTACCTGCTTGCGCCCTGGAACTTTGTTTTCTTCTTCTATCCTCCTGATTTCAGACAAGACCTTTTTTCCGTCCATTTCAGGCATAGTGATGTCAAGGGTTATCAGGTCAAATGGCCTCCAGTTTTCCCAGGCATTTTTAAAGGCGGTTATTGCTGCACTCCCGCGTTCAACTACCTCACACTTCCCAAACTTGCCCAACATCTTTTTCATCTTATTTCTGCTAACAAGTTCATCATCAACAACAAGAATTCTCATCTTACTGCCCCGCTTTTTTCGGTCTACCTTCTACCCTTAGCATAAACCTCTAAGCGATGAAACTCTTTTTCAAGTCTTTCGAGGATCTCAATGCCTTCTTCTAAGACACCTGATTTTCCGATATTTTCAAGTTCATAAGCAATCCCGGAAAGCTCATTAGCAGTCAGGTTTGCCGCACCGCCTTTAATGGAATGTGCCTCTGTGTTGACTAGCTCGGCATCCCCATCGGATATGGCCTGGCGGATGGTTCCTATCTGAGCCTTGCCATTCTTTAGAAAACCCTCCAGGATCTCCATCAAAAATTCCTTGTCCCCCTCGAATTCCTCTAAAGCCTCTTCGAAATTCATTGGGGCATCCTCTTCTATGATTTCACCCTTTGGTTGGTCCTGCCCGGACTCTTGCCTTGATCCCGATTTTGACCTCACCCACTTGTCCACCATGGCCAAGAGGTCTTCCCTCCTCAAGGGCTTGGAGATATAGTCATCCATTCCCGCCTCCACGCACCTTTCTCTATGGCTTTTCGTGGCGTGTGCCGTCATAGCGACAATCGGAACCCTTTGCGATCTGGCTGAAAGCTCTACGTCCTGCGCTTTTTTTAGCTTTGCCTCCAAATTCCGGATTGTCGTTGTCGCCTCATATCCGTCCATCACGGGCATCTGTATGTCCATCAGGATGAGATCGTAATGTTTCCGTTTATACGCGTCCACTGCGTGCTGGCCGTCCTCCGCCAAATCGACTCGATACCCTGCTCCATTTAGATGTCTTACGGCCACCTGCTGATTGGTCGGGTAGTCCTCGGCTAAAAGGATATGGACCTCTTTCTTATGCTCCGCGGTTATGGTATGTTTGCAAACCAGTTTCGGGACAGCTTGCGCCTCCTCTTCCGTGGAAATACCCAAAACCGATACAATCGCATTACGAAAATCATCCCATTTAATCGGCTTGGTCAAATACCACTCAATTCCCATATCGCTGCATCTTTTGCCGTCTCTCTTCCTTCCAACGGGGATGAGAGCTATTATCGGCACTCCTTTCAAAGTCTCGTTTGCCCTGATTTCTCTGACCAGATCAAAACCGCTCATCTGAGGCATATCAATATCCGTCAAAATCAAGTTGAAGGGGACTTTTGATGAAACAGACTCCCTGAGAATGGATAGGGCCTCTCTCCCGCCAGGCGCCTCCACAGGTAGGCAGTTCCAGGACCTGAGATACTCCATCAGGATAAATCGGCTGGTCCGGTTGTCATCCACCACCAGGACCCTAAAATCACTCAGATCAAGCTCTTCTCTTGCCAGAATAGCTTCCTGACCTGTTTCTTTGGTAAAGACTGCGGTAAACCAGAAAGTGCTTCCCTTCCCTTCCTCGCTCTCTACACCAATGTCGCCTCCCATCAGTTCTGCCAACTGTTTGGATATGGTGGTCCCCAACCCGGTCCCTCCGTATCTCCTGGTAGTTGAGCTATCTGCCTGGGTGAAGCTTTCGAAGATTGCTGTCAGTTTGTCTTTTGGTATCCCGATGCCTGTATCCTTCACCGAAAAACGGATCTTAACC
Source organism: Desulfobacterales bacterium (assembly GCA_013375375.1). GTDB lineage: Bacteria > Desulfobacterota > Desulfobacteria > Desulfobacterales. The sequence continues at coordinate 43,973 of JABXJX010000004.1, forward strand.
CTGTCTCCCAGGTCTTCAGCTATCTCTGCCTTGATGTATATCTCGCCCTTGTGTGTAAACTTCAGGGCGTTTTCCGCCAGATTTTTCATTATCTGTCCCAGGCGGCCCGGGTCGCCAGTTAGCCTGCATGGAATGTCGGGAGATAGAAAGCAGACAAGATTAAGCCCTCTTTGTTCTGCCCTGATTGCAATAGCGTCAGCCAAATCCTCAAACGTGATTTTCAGGTCAAATGGAATCTTCTCAAGCTCTAACTTCCCAGCCTCTATCTTGGAAACATCAAGAATGTCATTGATAATACTCCGCAAGAAGTCGGCCTCTGTGTTAATTGTATGAAGGATGCCCCTCTGATTATGATCAATGTCAGCCTCCATAGCCAATTCTGTCATGCCGATGATCCCGTGTATAGGTGTCCTTATCTCATGACTCATATTGGCCAGAAACTCGGTCTTGGCCCGACTGGCTGCTTCGGCGACTTCTTTGGCGCGTTTTAGCTGTTGAGTCCTTTCTTTTACCTGTTGTTCAAGTTCAAGATTATATGCCCTGATTCTTTGATAGAGTATGGCATTTTCAGCTGTCAGAGAAGTGTTCAACAGGGCTATGGATAGTAGATCCAAGGCCTCGTGATTGATCTGCTCCCGGCTCATGGAAAGTTGCCCCAGGAACATTCCCAGGACACGGTTTTCGGTGGCAAGAGAATGAAGGAGAATATCTCCCTCATTTTCTATTCCCAGTGTATTAACTATTACAGGTGCAGTCTGGCGCAAGGCCCAGGAAAATGTCCCATTCTTTATCTGGAGCTCCGCCTCTTTTTCCGCTTCAACGCGCAAGTGCTGCGGGTAGACGTATTCACAGGCCAGTTCAATCAAGTCGTCTTTAAAGAGGAAAAAGCCGGCCAGCTTGAACTCAATCAGTTGTGAGATATGTTCGAGGTTTTCTATTAAGACAGTCCTGACGTCATGTTCTATGTTAATCTTTTTCTGGAAGAAAACTATCGAACGAACAGTTTTAAGGGAAGAATTGACTTTTCGGTTCGCTTCTTCTAGGTATGCGATCCTATTTTGAAGGTTTTCTATACTAATCTTGTCCATATCCATGCTTACCTACAAATTCTTTATTTGAAAGTTTTCAATACCGTTACTTTTTAACCAGCATGAAGTCGGCTATGTTTTCAAACTGCTCATGCATTTTTTCCATAGCAAGCTCCAGCACGCTCATCTTCAAGCCGAGACGTTCCCGCACGTATGGATTCAAGGGTGGAATGAACTGCTCCCCGCTGGAGCCGAGGCCGCTTGCATGTGTGATGATATCGGCGACATGAACCACATCCGCAAGGCTGGAAAACTGGCCCTGACTTTCCGTGTCGTGGTGGAACCCCACGGCATTCACAAGCGAGGATGGAAGATGCCAGTGAAGCATGAGCTGTTTCCCCACCTCTGCGTGCGTAAACCCGAATACGGCTATTTCCGCTTCGGTCACCAAGCAATTTTGCTCTTTCACCATCGTGAAGACATCATTATATTGTTCAGGGCAACTTTCCAGGAGTACCATGCGACCGATATCGTGCATCAGTCCAGCCACGAAGAACCTCTCCGGGACCTCCTCCCTTTTATAGATGGCCAGTACCCGGCCCGCTATTCCGCACACCACACAGTGCTTCCAGAAATCCTGCACACTCAAGGAGGCGTTATTGCCCAGCCCTTTGAACATGTTTAACAGGGACGTACCGACCGCAAGCTCCCTCAGCTGCCTGAAACCTATGATGGTTACAGCCCGGGACACCGTCTCGATCTTGCCTGGAAAGCCGTAAAAGGCAGAATTGACCAGCCCGAGCAGCTTGGCAGTGAGGACCTGGTCCGCTGATATCACCCTACCGAGATCGGCAGCACAGCTCCAGGGGTCGTTTAAGATCTCCGTTACTTTGGTAACCACGGTCGGAATACTCGGGATGCTCTTCAGCCCGCGTATTACTCTATCTATCGCGATCTCATCCGGTTTCTTTTTCATTTCACAAGCTGTGTATTTTCCTTTTCTTTACCAGTCTGTATATCTCGGCTATGAGAGGGTCTTCCATGTTGGTCTTTTGGAAGAGATTTGCCAGTTCGCGTTCTATGAGCACGTTTGTTTCCTCGGCTATTAAATCTGGTCCTTTCTCTTCCAGGCTGGTCGGGCTGATACCTACAATCTTCGCCTCTGTTACCCCCCAGGCCTTTAAGGCCATGAGATGCTTTTCAGTTAACGTGATGCCGGCATCGATCAGCATAGTTCCCTGGAAGTTGACGACACCCTCCTCCAGTACCATGCCTGCTTGAATATCGTTGATGTTCAAAATCCCCATCGGATATATCGCCCCCTGCCGACCCCTAAACAATTTCAAATTTCTCGGATAACCAACTCTTGTAATCCGTTTAACGACAAAACCTTTTGCCAAAACAGTATAAATAATGATAAAATGTAGCACGTTTCATGCCAGCTCGTTTCTGAGGCAGAATTCCAAAAAATAATGGTCTGTTATGGGATATCGTGAGAATTGTAGGTGGGTTATGAAACAGAGGTTTTTTAAAGCGATTACCCTGGGTGTCAGAAATCTGACGGTAATTTTCAAACGGCCCAGGGTTTTTGGGGAGCAGGGAAAAAAATGGGGACATCCTTTAGTTTTCCAGTTTCCAAGCAATCCTCTTAGAGCAGGTTCATGATGGCAAGAAGAAGGGTTTCGAAAGAGCAAAGTGCCAGAGGGTGTTCTTATGAGTTGTGTAGTACGTAATGTTGCAAAGCTATGTTTGGCAGGATGTATGGGGTTTTTCATAGGCTTCGGTAGTTTCGGATATGCATCAGAAAAGGGTTCCCATTATACAGACGCAAAAAAAGGAGAGGTAACAATGACCCTGACAATCACATCCCCGGTATTCTCACACAACGGAAAGATTCCCATGCGTTATACCTGTGACGGTGAGGATGTTTCACCTGCCCTGGAGTGGTCTGGCCTACCCGAAGGAACTAAGAGTGTTGTTCTGATTGTAGACGATCCCGATGCTCCTGACCCTGCCGCACCTAAAATGACGTGGGTGCACTGGGTACTTTATAATATCTCTCCCGGTGCCCCTGGGTTGTCGGAAGGTGTGAGATCGAAGGATCTTCCCGAGGGAACTAAAGAAGGGCTCAACGACTGGAAACGGACTGGATACGGCGGACCCTGTCCGCCAATCGGCCGTCATCGTTACTTTCACAAGCTCTATGCCCTGGATGTTGTTCTTCCAGATCTGGGTAAGCCGACCAAAGGAGAGCTTGAAAAGGCAATGGAGGGACATATTCTCTTGAAAGCAGAATTAGTCGGAACTTACCAGCGCTCTTGATAAGCCCATGGATGTCACGGAGTTTCCGCCCGAACGACCCGGCCGGGATAGATAGATAATAAAGAAAGGAATTTCAGGAGGTAATTATGGAAAAGGATTTTCATTTCTATGTAACCTATGCCTTGGCGAACAAGGCGGGGTTCAGCAACGACGATTCATATATTATTGCCTATTCCTCTCAGTACGTAGACGACAATAACGAAAGTCAATATCCCAGGAAAGACGGTCCACCTCAATTTCCATTCGGCATAAAGGTTGACGGCGGATTCTTCCGCCCCATTATGACGCAGTCCATGTCCGTGAAATCTCTGGTGTATGAGATTCAAAAGTTTGTTTATGTCCCATTTCATTTCCTGCCTGGCGACAATAATCAGCCAATTAACGGAGGCTATAACAAGTACGCCACAACCCCTGACTCCCAAAACGCCCGGAAACTTCTGAAAACTGCATTCGCCACCCGCGATCTTTACAGGATTGGAATTGCCGTCCACACATTCGCCGACACATGGTCGCATCAGAATTTTACAGGGTATGAGGAAGACTGGAACTCGGTTTTCCACTGGCGCAATCCGTTTCGAGCTTTAACTCCGAATATCGGCCACGCTGATGTTGGTCACTTGCCGGATGAAATATCCGCGACCTGGAATGATTACCGCCTCGACAAGCCGCATCGGAAGAGAAACAATCATAAAACAGCGCTTCAGGCCTGCAAGCGCATTTTTCAGGAATTGAGAACCGCACGAAAAGGCGATACTTACTGGACGTATGTAGAAAAGGACTTCAGGAGAATAATCAATTCTGAAGATTACGACGACAGAGTCAATAAGGTTAAAGAAGTTCTGGACAAACCGGACCTCAGCTACAAAAGAGATCTGTGGGTTGATGAGGCCGTCAAAGACCGAGAAGGAGAAGCTTTAGAGGCCTCTGCAAACTTTGAAAACACCCACTGGCATAAATTTCAGTTAGCTGCCAGAGCCCACCTGGCGATGGTTATGGATATGTTAAAGGGCTATTGAATGAAACAAGGGTGTCAGACCTGCACATTTAACAAAAATCAGTTTCTGTCAAAAGTGTAGGTTTGACACCATGCCCTTCGATGATCCTCTCCCATTCCCCCGAGGTGAGAGGTAACAAGAAACCGCTTTCTCTCCTGGGCTTTATTGTGTAGGGGGAAGGAAAGACGAGAGGAAGCGATTGGTGTTGTTTTTGGTATAAACCTTTGATATTCGTGAGGTGAAACTATAACAGGCCAAGGGACGTTGGCAGGTAAAAAGTAGAAAACAGAGAACCTGTTTGCGTAATGGTAATATCCCGATGTCTTAATTTATCATATTGTAAAGAGGAGGAGAGATGAGTGACATGAGACTTATTACCTGCATAGTGCAGAAGGGTAGGGGTGATAAAGTTATTAGTGAGGCAATCAAGGTCGGTGCCCAGGGTGCCACATACTTTACCGGCAAAGGAACCGGGATACGCCAGTCCCTCGGGATTAAAATAATCCCGGAAAAGGATATTGTTTTCATTGTTACCAAGGGCGAGCAGACCGAAATTGTTTTTGAATCGATGAAAAAAAGCGGCAACCTGCTTAAATCGGGGCAGGGGTTCGTCTATGTAACCAAGATTGAAAATGCCTTTGGTTTTTTAGAGGATTACCAAAAAAGTTAGGGGGAGAGAAGGGGACGTGGAGATGAAGAAAGGAGGTGACTGGAATGACTCGTGCTTGGTATGAAAATCCTAAAATTATCCTGCTCATAGTTCTTATAGTTCTTTCTCCGGGCATTGCTAAGATTGTCACATCTATTGTTAAGGCTATTTTCTAATTTAGGCTCAGGTAGGATCGAAAACGTTCAATGTTCTTCGGCCCTATGCCTTTTACGCGCTGCAATTCATTGTACATCCTGAAAGGCCCGTTCAATTCCCTGAATTCAACAATCCGTTGTGCCAGGCCATGACTTATTCCGGGGATTATGGCAAGGTCCTCAACATTGGCTTTATTTAACTCGATAGGAATACCCAGGACCAGCCTTTTGCCTGTACTGATGGAAGTGATGCTTAGTGTGGTACTTTTAAGCTCTAAACGCGTGCCTGTATCAAGGGTATTGTCCGGCATGTGAAATAAGAGACGATGTTCATCGATCGGGCCGCCGGCTTTTTGGATGGCCTGGTATGGAGTGGGGGGGTTGTCGAATAAGTAAATACCGGCGTTCTTTACATCTCCTTCGACCTCAATAACATATTGATAATCAGGGCCGGTTGTTGGGTTGTTGCCGGAAGATTTGAGGGTCGGCAAAAACGGATGAAACGGCCTGGATAGTCCGATAAAGAAAATAGCGAGCCCAAGTATGAGTGCAACGACTGTCTGGTCTTTACTAAAGAGTTTCAATATCACTTATGTAGAATCTAATCCAAACACTTTGTGAAGAATCCTGACCGCTAATTCCGTGTATTTTTCTTCAATAACACATGAAATCTTTATTTCCGAGGTGCTGATCATCATAATATTGATATTTTCTTTTGCAAGGGCAGTAAACATCCTGGCCGCCACACCCGAATGGCTTCGCATACCAACGCCGATAACCGATACTTTGGCAATGTGTTCGTCTCCAAGCACCTGTTCGGCGCCAACCGATTTAGCCAAATCTGTCTGCATGGCCATGGCCCTTGGATAGTCGCTCTTTGCTACGGTAAACGTGAGGTCGGTCAATCCTCCCTTGCGCGTATTTTGTATAATCATGTCCACGACGATTCCGGCCTCTGCAATGGTTGTGAAGATTTTCGAGGCAATACCCGGCCTGTCCGGAACCTTGCTCAAGGTGATACGTGCCTCGTCTTTGCTGTATGCAACACCCGATACCACGAGCCGTTCCATATCCTCTTCTTTTTCTTCCACAACCATGGTTCCTTCCTCCTCTTTAAAAGACGACCTGACGTGAATGGGCACATTAAACTTCTTGGCAAATTCTACGGCACGAATTTGTAATACCTTGGCACCCAGGCTGGCCATCTCCAACATTTCGTCGTAGTATATCTTGTCAAGCTTCCTCGCCTTTTTGCAAAGATTGGGGTCCGTGGTGTAGACCCCGTCCACATCCGTGTAAATCTCGCACACATCGGCCTTTAGCGCTGCCGCCAGGGCTACGGCGGATGTGTCGGAGCCACCCCTGCCGAGGGTGGTAATATTCCCTTTCTGGTCACGGCCCTGGAAACCCGCGACAGCCACGATCTTTCCCTGGCCGAGCAGTTCCCTGACGCGGTCGGCCCGTATTTCTGCGATGCGGGCCCGCCCAAATGCCCTGTTGGTTACGATTTCAGCCTGATAACCCAACAGCGATCTGGCTGGATAGCCCATCGATTCCAGCATGATGGACAACAGCGACACCGTGGTTTGTTCGCCCGTGGCCAGCAAGACGTCAAGCTCTCGCGTATTAGGATCATCGGCTATCTCATGTGCCAATTGGATGAGACGGTTTGTTTCGCCGGCCATGGCTGAAAGTACTACCACCACGTTGTTTCCGGCGCCGTGAACCTTGATGATCCGTTCGGCAACCTTTCGGATCTGGTCCAGGTTTGCGACCGAGGTGCCGCCATATTTTTGAACGATCAGTGCCATTAGTCTTTACTCAAACATACATTTCTCTATCAGATCCACGGCATTTTGTCCACATCCTGTGAGGTGGAGGTCTCTGGTATGGTTATCAACAATGGAAATCAAGATAAAGAGCCGTTCATCCGGGAGCATTTCCATCATCTTTTCGGCCCACTCAATAACCATAACATCATGACGTCCCATAATCTCGTCCAGCCCGATTTCATCCAGTTCGACCGGGTTTTCTATGCGATACAGGTCCGCATGAAAGAGACGAAACCGTCCGGGATATTCATTTATCAGGGTATAACTCGGGCTCGTTACATAAAGGTCCTTTGGCACCTGCAGGCCCCTGGCAATCCCCTGGGTAAGACAGGTTTTGCCGCTCCCCAGTTCGCCGCTCAGGGCAATTATTGATCCATCGGTCAAATACTTGCCGAGAAACTCTCCCAAGCGAGCCGTTTCTTCAGGAGAATGTGATATGAGGTGATGTTCCTTGGTCTTCAAAGGGTTCTGATAAATGCGTTAGGAAGGGAAGGGCGACCGGAAACCGGCTTGTCCAATCCCCTGATTTGTTCGGGAAGAATCTCAATGACATCCGAGGCGAGAAATCCCACCGGACCCATGCTTTGTGCAAGGGAATCGGCCGCACAGCCATGTAAATAGACCCCCGCATTCACGGCTTTACCAACAGGCATACCCTGGACGACAAGACCTGCAATCATTCCCGTGAGCACATCTCCCATGCCGCCTGAAGCCATGCCCGGATTTCCCGAGGGGTTAATAAAGACATCCCCGTCAGGATAGGCAACAATCGTTTTTGCTCCTTTTAAAACTAAGTAGACCTTGTGGGTTGTTGCGAAATCGCGGGCCTCACTGATCCTGTCTTCCTGGACCTGCGAGGGCGTTTTTCCAGTAAGTCTTGCCATCTCGCCCGGATGAGGCGTCATCACTACAGGCACTTTCAGGCCTTTCAAACACTTTAAGCCCCCAACAAGACTGTTGAGGCCGTCCGCGTCAATAACTACTGGTACGGGAGATGTTTGGATGAGTTTTCTGACCAGATTGTGTGTTGACTTGACAGTGCCGAGCCCAGGGCCGATTGCCAGCCCTTTCTTCCCCTCCAACAGACTCATAACCCTGTCGTAAGCGGACAATCCAAGGGTTTGGTCGGCATTTTCGGGCAACGGTACGGTCATCACCTCGGTTAGCTGCGATTCCATGGCCGGGTTGAGGCTCTTCGGGACCCCAAGGGTTGATAGTCCTGCACCCACGCGCATGGCCGCGCGGCTTGTCATGATTGCCGCACCGGTCTTGCCGGGTGATCCGCCTATGACCAAAAGATGTCCGGTAGTACCCTTATGACTTTGCAGCGCCCTTGGCATAAAACAGGCCTTTATCATTTCTCGAGTCAGGAGATAATGTTTCGGGCCCACTTCATCGACAACAGCAGGCGGGATTCCTATATCGACAATCTCTAATGTGCCGACAAATTCCGTTCCAGGCAACATAACATGACCGATCTTGGGTAACCCGAATGTTACGGTCACGGTTGCCCTGATGCAGCAACCGCGTGGTTTGCCGGTATCCGAGTCAAGGCCGGACGGGATATCTACAGCAATGATCGGTTTTTTAAGCGTATTTAAGAACTCTATCATCTCTTTGAAGAGTCCCCGGACATCGGATTTAAGGCCTGTGCCGAGCATGGC
>JABXJX010000174.1 GCA_013375375.1 Desulfobacterales bacterium
ACGGAATGAGTCTTGAGATGAGCTATGGAAATGACCATGACGGCAAAACGCAGCGCACTGATATATTATGCTCCCGCACCCCCTAACCATTTGGACCTATGTAGCCTTCTCTCTCAAGGTATAGGATGATTTGCTGTACGCACTCCTCTGGCGACATCGCAGTCGTGCCGATAGTCAGTTCGGCGTCGATCGGTTTCTCATAAGGGTCGGATATTCCTGTAAACTCCTTGATAATCCCAGCACGTGCTTTTGCGTAAACGCCTTTAGGATCGCGTTGTTCACAAATCTCCAAAGGCGTTGCAACATGTACCAGAATAAAGCCACTTCCACCTATAGGCTCGATCATTTGCCTGACTTCCTTGCGTACGCTGTCATAAGGCGCGATGGGAGCGCAAATGGCGATGCCGCCGTTCTTCGTGATTTCCGAAGCAACGAAACCAATGCGACGGATATTAAGGTCTCGGTGTTGTTTCGAGAATCCCAATTCCGAGGATAAGTTCTTTCGAACGATATCGCCGTCCAGCAGTGTTACTGGCCGGCCGCCGGCCTCCAGCAATTTTACCATCAACACATTCGCCAAAGTTGATTTTCCAGCAGCTGATAAACCCGTAAAGAAGATGGTAAACCCCCGCTTGCTTCGTGACGGATACGTGCATCTGAGTTCCTCAACAACTTCTTGGAAAGAAAACCAGGGAGGGATATCGCGGCCTGTGGCCAGACGCTGTCTGAGCTCGGTTCCTGAAAGCGTTTTCACCGGCGCGTCTTCTGGAACCTCGTCTTCAGGCATGTACTCGTCTCGGTCCTCCACGTACACCATCATTTTGAATGGAACCATTTGTATGCCAAGCTCGTCTTGATACCGTTGCAATAGTTCTTGCGCATCATATGGCCCATAAAATGGGCGACCGTTGGAGTCAGAGCCCGGTCCAGCGTGATCTCTGCCAACGATCAAGTGTGTGCAGCCGTAATTCTTACGAATGATCGCGTGCAATATTGCTTCTCGTGGCCCCGCTAATCGCATGGCAAGAGGTAGCAGACTTATCATCGCGGTGTTGTGCGGATAATGTTTCAAGATTGATAGGTAACATCTGACACGCGTGTAATGATCCACATCGCCGGGTTTCGTCATTCCGACGACAGGGTGAATAAGGAGGTCAGCTTCCAGCTCCCTTGCCGCCCGGAAAGTAAGCTCCTGGTGGGCACGATGCATGGGATTTCGCGTCTGAAAAGCAACCACTCGGCGCCATCCCATGCTTGTGAATTTCTCCCGGAGCTGCTGTGGCGTCAGCCGTAATTCCACGAAGTCATAACGGT
>JABXJX010000175.1 GCA_013375375.1 Desulfobacterales bacterium
TTGAGTTTCGAGATATTGAAGGATTCAACTACGAAAGAGACATACATGATACAGTCGAAGAATCCCTAAAATTAATTGGCATGGATTAGATCAGAACAGATGTGCAGTAATAAGTATTTCATTTTCTCTTTTTTTTTGATTGTATGAATGGCAATACTTAAATCAAACATGAAATTAATTCTCATACACTCTATTTAGATTGAACGTGCACTCTATTTAGATTGAACAATAAGAGGAAGTGGAACCATGCCGTACATTTTTGTAACTACTTGGTACCCAAGCCATAAGGTAACTGAGGCCGTGAAAGTCTACCTACAAATGTTAAGCAAGTATCCTCCAGACAAATCTTTGGGAGAAGACCTCATACCAGCTGCGGTAAATTCAAATAAAGAGGGTGTAATTTCCGTGTCTGTGTCTGAAGTTAAAGAAGGGAAACTTGAAGAAGCCCTAACCCGGGTTGGCACCCAAATGACTATGTTCCAAAGCATCGAGGGATTTGAGTACTCAATAGAGCTTTGGTCAACGGTTGAAGAAGCTATGACAGCGATAGGACAAAAGATGCCATAATACCTTTTTTTCCCTTTTTTTTTTTACACGAGTTATCTTAAATGCTGCAGAAAAAAGAACGGTTAGATATTATAAAATATTATGAATCATTCAGGCGTCTTGGTTTCACGCTTCTTGGTCCCAGTACCACAGCCCCTTCCCCAGTCCCTCCGCGATGGCGGCGTCAAGGGCGTCCCCATCTTCGTAATCGGGAAGGTCCAGCAGCCCGTTGAGGATGATCTCGGCTACGTCGTCGGCTTGGTTCCACGGGAAGCAGGTGATTCCCTCTTTTTTCTTTTTTTTCCAATACACCATTTTCACTAAGGTAGGAAAAAAAGTTTCTGGCTCCTGGAAAAAGTGAAAACAGCATAGCGCGATCACAACAGGCTGAACCGTTCCGGGAGGGGCACGTAAACGGTGCCATCGCTTGTCATCTTCACGAGCGCCTCGTTGATGGTGCTTTTCGAGAACCCGAGCGCGCTTAATTGCTGGATTATGTCGTCTCTCAGAATGCCTTGCTTGGATTTCGTGTCGATGGGTTCGATTTGGTCGATGAACCGGGCGATTTGGTCCGCGCACGCGGCGATCTGGGCTGCAATATTCATCGGCGGAGCGTCACCAGGAGCCGGGACGGAAGGCGCCGCTTGTGACTCCCTGGGGGCGGTTGGGGGCGAGGAGTGCAAGGGGTACGGGCACCCAGCGCACTGACTTTCCAAGATGCGACGTCGAAGGAGGTCCCTTGAAATCGTTTCGGTTCCTA
>JABXJX010000176.1 GCA_013375375.1 Desulfobacterales bacterium
CTTCCGATCTTACGCACCCCCTCACGAATCGAACGGAGTTCCATGGCACGAAAGGCTCCATCCTCGAAGACCACTCGTGGGACAAGCCCGTGCAAATTTATTCGTCGCACGAAGCTGCGGAGATGCGGGGCGAATTTTACAGCCCTACCGTGGAGCACGGTCCCTTCCCAAAATATTATACCATCTCCGCCCGAGTGGAAGATACCTATTTCGCAGATTGTGTTTTAAATGATAAGCCTCCGGAATTCACGCCCGAGCAGGCAAAAGAAGCCGTTGCCGTCGTCCTGCTCTCTTATCTCTCCGCGAAAAAAAGGACCCTTACCCCAATGGCTGAATTGAAAACCATTGCTCGAACCGAGGGAACGCACTCCATCTTAGAGGGGTTAGGTGAAGTGATGCAGCATAACCACGAACATCTGAAATGGTAAGATGGAAAACCCTTTTCCGTGGCCTCATGGTCTAAAGTAAAAAAAGGGGGGATTGAGGTCTTGGATTTTATGCCACGTTCATGTTGCGGCGGCCGCCTTGTCACCTTGTTCCGCTTGGATCATCATATTGAGGCCTATCGCGCAAATCCAGCAAATCAGGCAGATCAGAACGATCGGGAAGGGGAAGCCCCAACCGGCAACGATATAGGTTTCTACGACCAACGGGATGATCAAGAGAAATGACGTGAAAAAGATGATTGGCCACGCCATTCTTTGTTCCTTCCTATAGCCGAGATAGATCACGAAGAGACCTACCAGTCCGATGCATATGAACAAGCAACCCATTACTCGGATGATTAGTCCAATAAGGGTCATCAAGTTCGGGTGCAACGCCGCAATTTCTTCCGAGGTCATACCGGCAAATGCCTCGTGATAGAACAAGAGCTTACCCGCTGCCGCATAGATGATGCCGAAAATTAATGCAATAAAGTAGGGAATTGCCGCCAAAATCCAAGTGAGCTTTATCCATTTCTCCATAGGCATGATTTTTTCCATGGTTATCACTTACATACTCATCAAAACTGAATAGTATAAGTATCCTAGACTTCTACTGTATCTCCTATATAAAGAACTAGATAGAGATAATAATTATCATTTTATCTTTTAGTGATTAATGAGGAAAATGCTCTGAAGATGACTTCTTTTTATATTGATTAATATCTAGATTAAAATGACAATTGGAATTGATAAAAATGACAGAACGAAGTGATTCTGATCGACCCTTTATTAAATGTCTCTTGTTAGGCTTAGATAATGGCGGGAAAACCTCAATTCTGCTGACCTTAAGAAATAAGTTTCCAGATC
>JABXJX010000046.1 GCA_013375375.1 Desulfobacterales bacterium
CTTGGCTGCCAATGCACTATTTAGTGAGCAAGTCCGCCTCAGGCGGATCAAAAAGTTCATACAAAGGAGTGAAAAGGAGTTATGCAAAGGTCTCAATAACCCCAGAAGGTGATGTGTAAGTATTAAGGAGGAAGTTTCAGGGACTATGGATGCGATACTCGAAAGTAGATTAGATGCGAAAAATTTAAAGAAACTTGCAGCCCTTAACAACGATTCTCTAAATAAGCTGGTTGCAGATGCCATTTTGAGATTTCAGCCCGACTCTGTTTTTGTTGCAACCGGTTCTCCTGAAGACTTGCATTACGTGCGTACGCAAGCCTTAAAACGGGGTGAAGAAAAGTCTCTTATTCTTCAAGGCCATACGATTCATTATGATGGGTATGAAGATCAAGGGAGAGACCCGGCAAACACAAAGTTTCTTGTATCCGGAGGGGCTTCATTGGGCTCTTCGCTAAATTGTATGGAAAGACAGGAAGGACTCAACGAAATACAGCAAATTATGAATGGTATAATGCGCGGTAAAGAGATGATCGTTAGTTTTTATTCTTTAGGCCCGCTGGGAACCGAATTTGCCATCCCTTGTGTTCAGATAACCGATTCATTCTATGTCGCCCACAGTGAGGATATACTTTACCGCCAGGGATATGAACTATTCAAAAGCGATAGAAGTAAAGAGGAATTCTTTGGGTTTTTGCATTCTGCAGGTGCCCTGGAAAACGGCGTTAGCCGTGATATTGCCCTTCGCAGAATGTTCATAGATCTAGAGACTAATTTTGTTTATAGCGTTAACACACAATATGCAGGAAACACCGTCGCCGCCAAGAAATTGGCTCATCGCCTTGCCATAAGCAAGGCTGCAAGGGAGGATTGGCTTGCCGAACATTTTTTTATCGCAGGGGTGCCTAACTATGAAGGAGGCAAGACAACTTATATTGCCGGCGCTTTTCCAAGCTGGTGTGGTAAAACGTCGACGTCCATGCTGTTTAGTATTGTCGGGGATGACCTCGCCCATGTTCGAAAAAGAGATGGTAAAGTCTATGCAGCCAATGTCGAGAAGGGGATGTTCGGGGTCATTAAAGATGTAAATCCGGAAGATGATCCTTATGTTCACGAACTCCTTGTAAAACCCGGAGAAATCATATTTTCAAATGTTCTTAACGTTGACGGCAGGCCTTATTGGCAGGGTATGGGGAAAGTCGATATCCCTTTGAAAGGTTATAACCATTCCGGATCCTGGTGGGGAGGGAAAAAAGATAACAAAGGGAAATTGATTCCCGTCTCCCATGACAATGCTCGATTTTGTATCAGTTTAGAGGGCATTGAAAACTATGATCCTGTCCAAGTTATAGATGTGGAAGCCATTGTTTACGGCGGACGCAGTTCAAAAAGGCCGGTGCCGGTATCTCAATCGTACGGTTGGGTCCATGGTGTTTTTTATGGCGCCAGTATTGAATCCGAGCCTACTGCTGCAACCGTTGGCGCATCCGGTTCCGAAATCATCATAAATCCCATGGCAAACAAGGAATTTGTATCGATTCCTATCGGAAAATACCTGGAAAACCATATCAAATTCGCAGAAGGCTTAAAAGAAATACCAAAGATATTTTATGTAAATTATTTTCTTAGAGACGAGTCGGGCAACTTTATGAATACCAAGATGGACAAGAAAGTCTGGATAAGGTGGGTGGAAAGGAGGATCCGTGGCAAAGTTGGGGCCTATGCAACGCCGATCGGGTTCATTCCCAAGTACGAGGACCTGGTTGAACTCTTCAACAAAGAGTTGACTGCGAGCTACTCAAAAGATGACTACGAACTTCAATTCATGACACGCGTGCCGGAGCTTTTAGAAAAACTGGATGCCACGGAGAAATTCTATCACAAAGAGACAAGTATTGTTCCAAAAGAAATCTTTGATATGATCGACACACAAAGAAAGCTCCTCCTCGCGACCCAAAAGATGTATGGCGATAACATATCACCTTTTAAGTTCAAAGACTATAAAGTACCCGTCCCGTTGACCCAGCCATTTTGATTGCAGATTTCGGTTTGCGCGGTGCTGGATGGATAGAAATGGAGGCCCTATCCTACAAAGGGCCTCCGCAGTATGGTGTCCTTGAGCCAGAGCTTATCATCCTTTTCGAGATGCTGAATATTATAATGCAGACCGCGGCTCTCCTTTCTCAACATGGCACCCTGGATAATAAGCTCGGCTAACATAGCGATGTTCCGCAACTCGATCAAATCCGAGGTAATCTTAAAATCCCAGTAATACTGACGGATCTCTTGTTGGATCGTTTCAATACGGTTTCGGGCACGCAGCAGTCGCTTGTTGGAGCGCACGATTCCCACATAGTTCCACATGAACCGTCGAATCTCGTCCCAGTTGTGGGAGACAACGATTGCCTCGTCACTGTCTGACGTTCCCATGGGGTCCCAGGGAGGCAAGTCACGACAAACTTCGTTAATGACGGACTCCGAATCCTTTACCACCCGCCCCGCTGCCCTGTGGGCATACACCGCGGCCTCAAGGAGAGAATTGCTGGCAAGGCGGTTAGCGCCGTGGAGCCCAGTGCATGCTGTCTCGCCCACGGCATAGAGCCTGTCTATGTCGCTCCTGCCGTCCATGTCTACCAGCACGCCGCCGCACATGTAATGGGCTGCAGGTACTACGGGGATCGGTTCCTTGGTCATGTCTATGCCGAGTGAAAGGCACTTTTGATAGATGTTTGGGAAACGCTCCCTGACAAAGTCAGGATCTTTGTGGGTAATATCCAGAAAGACGCAGTCGTCCCCGCTTTTTTTCAACTCACTGTCAATTGCGCGTGCCGCAACGTCCCGGCAGGCCAAGTCCTTTTTAGGGTCATAATCTCCCATGAAGGCACGGCCTTGCGAATCGATCAGCACCCCGTCTTCCCCCCTGACCACTTCGGATATAAGAAAATTCTTTGCCTCGGAATGATAAAGACATGTGGGGTGAAA
This sequence comes from Desulfobacterales bacterium, assembly GCA_013375375.1. Taxonomy (GTDB): domain Bacteria; phylum Desulfobacterota; class Desulfobacteria; order Desulfobacterales. Next base: position 2,980 of record JABXJX010000046.1, read on the forward strand.
TTGCACAAATTCCAGATTTGCCACCAGGGCCCCTGCCCGGTACGCCATGGCAATCCCGTCGCCTGTGGCTATATCCGGATTGCTTGTATAAAGATAAACTTTACCGGCCCCGCCGGTGGCAAGGACTGTAATCTTGGATTGGAAGGTATGAACCTCATTGGTTTCGTTATCCAGCACGTAGGCTCCGCAGCACACGTCTTCATGGGCCGCGGTCACAATCCCCCGCTTCATCCTCATGGAACAGGTAATCAGGTCCACGGCAGTACAGTTTTCAAAGATGTCGATGTTTGCGTGCTCCCGAGCGCGGTCCACCAGTACTTGTTCGATGGCGTGGCCGGTGAAATCGCCGGCATGGACGATCCTTTTCTGCGAATGCCCCCCTTCCAGGCCGAGATCAAGTTCCAGGTTGCCCGAGCTATCCTGCGTGAACGCAATTCCCCAATTCATGAGTTCCCGGATCCGTTCCGGACCGCTCTTTACTACCATCTCCACAACATTGTTCTTGCATAGTCCGTCGCCGGCCTTCAAGGTGTCTTGAATATGAAGGTCAAAGGAATCGTACTGGCCAAAGACCGAGGCGATTCCCCCTTGGGCATAATTAGTACTTGTCTCCATGGCCCCCTTCTTGGTTACAATAGCCACCTGTCCGTATTCTGCCACCTTCAAGGCAAAGCTCAGACCGGCAATTCCGCTTCCGATGACTAAAAAATCAACCTTGTATTCCATGGTTTGTTTCTACAACTTAGGAGCTTTGTCCAAACTGGAGTATAGTGATAACGGAACGATGGGCTTCTATGAGGAGGGCCTGTCTCGAAAAAATCAGGTCCGATCTAATGACACCACCCGGATAATAACCCGGCAATGGGCAATGAAACCCTTACAATAGTGATCGCCGCTTTCTGGGACGTCGAGCCATAATTCCAACGATGATTCCTACGAAGAGGACAGCGGCTCCACACACAAGCCAGCGTAGAGGTTGAGTATCTTCAAGATTTCTTAGTTTCTCTTCAAGTTCTGCCTGCTGCCCGGCTTTTGCCGCGAGATCCTCGGAAACCTTCTCATAAGAAGCCTTCAAGTTGAGGTATTCTGAAGCCCCTTTCTTAAGGGCTTCATAGGACTTTTTGAAAGATTTTGCGGTCTTTGTCTGAGCAGACAGGGTTCTGTGGAGTGCTTTTCGTTCTTTTTTAAAACGAGCAGTTTCCTCAATCAGCACTTTGTTCTGTTGACTCAAGATCTCGTTTTCGCTCTTCAGTGTGGCGATAATCTCCTTGGCAGGCGGCCCCTGGCTTAAATAGCGGGTCATCATCCATCCTTCTTTATCATTGCGAAGCCGGACCATAGTCCAGTCATCGAGAGCCTCCAGCACTTCTACCGGAGTCCCGGACCTGGGCATGGCAATAATTCTGCGGTCATTGCCCGGACCGGTTCTAACCATCACCTCTATGTCATCTCTTATATACAGAGTTTCTGAATGGGCGGGTGTAGCCATGAGGAATAAGAATAGAGAAAATAGTATGCCAAGTTTCATAATTGAACCGCAAAAGCGAGCGAATCTAAAAATAGCAAAGAGTTGAAGATCCCCTGTCCGCCCAGGCGGACCGCAGGGAACTTCAAAAAATGCCTAATATTCACTAAGGGTTGCAAAGTCGATCATTTATATTACACTATTTAACAATTTCATTCTTGTCAATAATTTCTTTTGAAATCAATTGAACAACATGATATAAGCACAAAATTAAGTTTACTAATATGATTGTCTATGACTTACAATGCGCCAATGGCCATACCTTCGAAGGATGGTTTGAAGACCGAAAGGCATACGAGGATCAGAGCCGGAAAAAGCTGATAGCCTGTCCAATATGTAGTGACACCTCGATAGTAGCGTTGCCTTCAAGGTTTTCCATCAAGGGAGGTCCAATCTTCCCGGAAAATGGGTGTGACAATTCTGAAGACCGGGGGGCGGGCGAGAATCTTGTGGAGTTCTTGGATAATAATTTTGAAAATGTAGGGCCGAACTTTGCCCCGGAGGCTCTAAAGATGCACTACAATGTCACCGAGAAACGCAATATCAGAGGGACTAGTACTGAGGCTGAAGAAAAAATTCTTAAAAAAGAAGGGATTAAATTCTTTAAGCTGCCCATCCCTCGACTTGACTCATAGGCCCACCTCACTGCCGCCCGAAAAGGTTATTTTGCCCGCTCTACATAGCTACCGGTACGGGTATCCACCTTGATCCTGTCCCCTATGTCTATAAAGATAGGCACAGGCATCACCGCGCCGGTCTCTAAGGTCGCAGGTTTTGTGGTCTTGGTAGCTGTATCACCCTTAACGCCGGGCTCGGTGTTTGCAACGCTGAGTTCGACAAAGATAGGGAGGTCAATTCCAATCGGTTTCTCATTGAAAAACACCACATTCACAGTCTCATTTTCAACCATGAACAACCTGCTTTCGCCAATCTGTTCCTCTGAGAGATAGATCTGCTCGTATGTCTCGTTGTCCATCAGGCAATAGTTAGAGCCTTCCTTATACAGATACTGCATCTGTCTCTCCTGCAGGTGGGGCCTGTTGAGCTTTTCTCCTGAGCGAAAGGTTCGATCAATCACGCGACCATTGAGCATGTTCCTGAGCTTGGTACGAACAAACGCACCGCCTTTACCGGGTTTTACATGCAAGAAATCTATTATCTCATAAGGTTTCCCTTCTACTTCTATCTTTAGGCCTTTTCTAAAGTTTGATGTGCTATACATGGATAGTTATAAAACCTCCCTTTATCATAGCGCAAGGCGCAGAGCGCAAAGAGTAAAACGCTATGCGCTTTGCTTTATGCCTTATGAGTCATATTCGCTGCGGCTCGCACAGCTATGGTATAGCCCTCTTTTCCAAAACCAGCCACTTGAGCAGTTGCCACATCTGCGATCATGGACTTTTGCCTGAATGGTTCTCGCCGATAAATATTGGAAAGATGCACCTCAATAATCGGAATCTCCAACATCAAGAGGGCGTCTCTAATGGCCACGCTGGTGTGTGTGTAAGCGGCAGGATTGATGATAAGTACATCATAACCATCCATGGCCTCGTGGATCTTTTCGATCACGTCCCCTTCTCGATTTGATTGAAAGGTGTCGGCACTCATGCCGCATTCCTCGGCGGTCTTCTTGATCTCTTCGTCAATCTCTTCAAGAGTCGACGTACCGTACACCGACGGCTCCCGGCGGCCAAGCATATTCAAATTAGGGCCGTGTATGACAAGGATTTTTTGTCTTTTCTCGTGATTTTGATCCAGCATTTTCTTCCTTTCTCTAATTACTCTCTGCCACCCTGTTAGGTGGTCCAATGTGGTTTTTGTATCGAATTTTTCATGCTGTAGTGTTGAACCTGCCACCCTTTTTTCAATAGCCTCCAACGCCTCCTTTAACTCTGCCCGCTCCGGTTCCATAGCAAGGAGTTTCTTGTATATTGATGCCGCCTTATCAAGAAGACCCTGTTCTTCATAAAGCCTTGCCAGTGTCACTGTAGGGGTGAGGTCTGCGGCATCATCTCTGTCTGTATCCATTGAAACGCCCTTAGGCTTCTCATCAGTCATCGGTTATTAACACAGCTCTTTACTGTTTTTTCTTCCTGAATTGATAAACCATCTCATCTTTTCTCACCATCCCAAGTTCATTCCTCGCTATATTTTCTACGAATTCGGGGTCATATTTTAACCGTTGGATGTTACGATAAAGAGCACGGTTTTTTTTCTCTAACTCTATACTTGACCTGTTTAAAGCAACCTTTCTGAGATGGAGTTGGTAGAGATCAACCGCACCATGGTCACCCAGCCCAATGACAAACAGAAAGGAAAAGAGCATCAAAATGCCTGCTACAAAAACTATTTTTTGTTTGGCCGTCATTTATTCTATGGCCCCAAGGCATCGTCGTTCTTGCGCAGATTACTTCTTACAATTTCGATCATGGCTGCCAATTCTCGGCTCCTGAAGAGAAAAGCACAGGTACCGTAGAGGAGGGAGCCTAACACAACGCCCCCGATTACCAATATCATAAGATGCCACGTGCTTCCAGCACATTTTGGTATCCACCACAAGGCTGCGACATTGATGCCGCATCCCATTAAGGCTGCAGACGCTGTTGACTTAAGAATAGATCCGAGTATGTCACGAACTCCGATCCGGCCCAGACGTTTTTTCAAGGCCTGGATCAGGAGTATCAGGTTCACTACAGCAGCGATAGAGGTGGCAAGCGCCAGTCCGCCATGCCGCAAGGGCCCCATGAGGGAAATACTCAAAACAATGTTCACCAGAAGTGAAATAACCGCTATTTTAACCGGAGTCTTCGTGTCCTGAATTGCATAAAAGGTTGAAACTACGATGCGAACTCCTGAAAAGGCCCATAGGCCAAGTGCATAGTAAAAGAGTGCCTCGGTAGTGAAGCGGGTTGTTGCCGCATCAAAGGCCCCTCTCTGAAAGAGCAGCCGCACAATCGGCTCCTTCAAAACGATCAGTCCTGTCATAGCAGGTATGGTGATAAAAAAGACCATTTTAAGCGCGTATGCAAAGGAACTCCGCAAGCCTTCCATATCGTTTAGCACTGCCTGTCGCGACAGACTTGGCAGGATGGCTGTTGCCAGGGCTATGCCAAACACTCCCAGGGGGAATTGGACTAACCTGTCGGCATAATACAGGTACGAAACACTACCCTCGGGAAGCAGCGAGGCGAGGAGGGTCCCGACAAAGATGTTGATCTGGTAAACCGCAGCCCCAAACACGGCCGGTGTCATCAGAACCGCAATTCGCTTGATACCTGGATGATACAATGGACCGCGAAGCGACGGACGAAAACCCTTGCGGATCATGAATGGGATTTGAAGGCCCAACTGCAGACTTCCACCAACGACTACACCGATGGCAAGGGCGACCGCTGGTTTTTCCAGGTGAGACGAAAGAAGGAGCACGGCACTGATCATCGCAAGATTAAGCAACACCGGTGCGAAAGCAGGAGCTGCAAAATGCCCCAGGGCGTTCAAAATTCCCATACACAGGGCAACTAAGCCGATAAAAAATATGTATGGGAACATGATCCGTGTCAGCAAGACTGTCAAATCAAATTTTTCCGGAGATGAGAAAAAACCGGGTGCAATGACCCTTATGATGGCCGGAGAGAGCAGAATCCCGACCACTGCGACCGCAGCCAGAACGATGGAAAGGAGTAAGCAAGCAGATCTGGCCAACCTGAAGGCCTCTTCACGACCGTTTCTTGAAAGATATTCGGTAAAAACCGGGATAAAGGAGATGGTAAGGGAGCCCTCTGCAAAAAGCCTGCGCAACAGGTTCGGAATCCTGAATGCCACAAAAAATGCATCAGCAGCCAGGCTGGCCCCGAAAAACCAGGCAACGATCACATCGCGAACGAATCCCAGGATACGGCTCAACAGGGTGGCCGCACCCACAACACCGGCAGCTTTTGTCATACGAGCGGTTTCAGACATAAAAACAGAGACCCTGTGTATCGTCGTCCGGTTGCGCAGCTCGTTACGTTCTACGTCTGACGGTTACCGACACGAGCTGCGTAACCGATAGACGATAGACGGGATAAAATTCAAAAAATAAGACTTGACAAAACCGGAGTAAGACATATATTTTACCGTTCCATAACTTGAAGCAGAAAGGAGCAAAAACTTTGGCAATTCACAAATCGGCCGTCAAAAGGGCCAAGCAAAACAAGGTTAGAAATCTTCGCAACAAATCAGACCGAACTCAGGTGAAAAACGTGATCAAGCACGTCAGGGCTGCTATCGATGAGGGAGCTTCTGAAACGGCGCAGACCGCCTTGGCTGGGGCCATACCTGTTATTGATAAGGCAGCTCAAAAAGGCACTATACACCGTAACACAGCCTCCAGAAAGATATCCCGCCTGACTAAACAGGTCAATTCCCTTTCTTGAGTTTTTTGTGTTAACCCAACGAACTCAATAAACTTCAAAAATCATGAAGGATCCGGTTATGGATCTTTTCGGCCAAGCGCTCGGATATAGTCTCAATAGCCGCCCTTCTCTTACTTTGGGTTTCTAACTTGTCTGAAGAGTCGACCCTGAAGACTTCTCGGTCCGAAAGGGCAGTGTCTGACCATATGACTTTGCCGTCTGCCCGTCTCAGGGCTAAGTTGAGAGTTACCGTGACACGGCGTTCATCAGAGGCGTAGCTTGCAGTGTGAGAAATAGTATCAACAGTTAAGGATGCAATACTACCGCTCAAAACCGCATCTGCCGTATTCTTGTCCCCTACCCGCAGAACCTTGCTTCGTGTAAACTCATAGGTCAGATCGCCTGTAAAGACCGTCTCGATCCCTGATTCCGAAGTCCGGTTCTCTAATATAGTAACGGCAATCGTACGGACATCCACGGGAGCTGTCAGGCCCGCTCCCTTGAAGTCATATCCGCAGCCGGCAAGGACCACAAAGACAGCCAGTACAACGATTGCCCTCCTTATTTCCTTAACATGCATGATTTGTTTCTCCATCAAATTGGTCATTGGTCACTGGTCAATAGTCGAGACCTTTGCATAACTCTTTTCACTCCTTTGTATGAACTTTTTGACCCATGCACGGGCTTGCTCACTAAATCCTAAAAACTCGGCCCAAGGGCCTCAAACAGTTTAGGATTTGCCCACTAGCGTGGGCCATTCGCTTCGCCCGGATGGGTGCCCCAAAAAGTTCATAATTACCGCTCAAAGAGGTTATGCAAAGATCTCTAGTCATTGGTCATTCGTCAATAGCCAATCATCAATCGTCAATCATCGGGCTATACCACAATATTAACAAGCTTCTTTTTTACCACGATAACCTTTTTCACCGGCCGGCCCGCAATACGTGCCACAACCCTGTCATCGGCAAGCGCGGCCGCTTTTATTGCCTCTTCATCAGCATCAGCAGTAATATTAAACCTGCTCCGCACCTTACCGTTGATCTGCACAACGATCAGGATCTCGTCCTCTACAATAGCTTCTTCACGGTACGCGGGCCAGGCAACCTCAAGAACGCTTTCGGAGTTGCCAAGGACCTCCCACAATTCCTCAGCCCAATGCGGCACAATGGGCGACAAGAGGACTATGACAGTCTCCAGGGCCGACCTCAAGATAGAAGCCCCGTCCGGCGTTAAAAGGATATCTTCCTTCTTGACAGCCTGTACGGTATTGACAAGCTCCATAACGGCGCTGATTGCCGTATTGAAGTGAAACCTTGTCTCGATGTCGTTTGTCACACGTTTAATGGTCTGATGAATCTTTCTATAAAGGGCCTTTAGGTCTCCGGTAACTTCTTTCTCTCCATCAAAGGTCTTTATGTCCTGAATATGGGCCGCATGTCTTTCCACCAGCCGCCATACCCTCTTGAGAAAGCGATAAGCACCTTCTACCCCCTGATCGCTCCAGTCCAGATCCCGCTCCGGCGGCGCTGCAAAAAGACAAAAGAGCCTGAGGGTATCGGCTCCATATTTCTCTATTAGGGCATTCGGATCGACCACATTCTTTTTTGACTTGGACATCTTTTCGATCCGGCCAATCTCAACCCGGCTTCCGCAATGCTTGCATGTTAGTCCTTGGTCGTTCTCCACGACCTCTTCGGGGAACAAGAAGCCATGATCTGCACATTTAAGGGTCTCCTTACAGACCATTCCCTGGGTCAGCAAACGTGTAAAGGGCTCCTTATAAGTTGCCAGCCCGAAATCCTTGAGTACCCGAGTAAAATAGCGCGAATAAAGGAGGTGAAGTATTGCATGCTCGATTCCGCCGATGTATTGGTCTACGGGCATCCAATATTCCACGGCCTTCTTGTCGAACATCCCCTGATCATAATCGGGGCTGCAATACCGTTCAAAGTACCACGAAGATTCCACAAAGGTATCCATCGTGTCTGTCTCGCGACATGCATCAGGGTTGCCGCATTTAGGACACGGGGTCTTCGCAAAGCTCTCCAGTTCCGGCAAGGGGGATTTGCCCCCTTCAAGCATCTTGGCGTCCTCAGGTAGTATCACAGGGAGTTGCTTTTCCGGAACCGGCACAACACCGCATTTTTCGCAATAAACGATAGGGATGGGCGCACCCCAGTATCTTTGGCGTGAAATCCCCCAGTCCCTGAGCCTGAAGTTAACAGTCCTTTTCCCAACCTTCTTCTCTTCCAAATAGCCTGCGATCGCGTCAAGGGCCTTCAAATTCTCCAACCCGTCGAAGGGCCCGGATCGAACCAGTATCCCTTCATCTACATAAGCTTCGGTCATGGTCGCCGGATCAAGTGTTTTCCCGTTAGGCTGAATCACTACAACGATCTCCAAACCGTATTTTCGGGCGAACTCAAAATCTCGCTGGTCATGGGCCGGTACTGCCATGACCGCACCGGTCCCATATTCCATGAGTGCGAAATTGGCCGTAAAGATAGGCATCTGCTGTTTGGTAAAAGGGTTTATGCAAAAAGCCCCGACAAAAACCCCTTCCTTTTCATAATCATCCGATGTTCGCTTTGCTTTGTCCTGACTGCGTATGCGCTCGACAAAGGCCTGGACTTCGGTTTCCTGATCGGTTCCCGCAGCAAGCTTGAGGACCAGCGGGTGTTCGGGAGCCATACACATAAAGGTGGCGCCGAATACTGTATCCTGACGTGTCGTGAATACCGGGATATGGCCGTCACCATTTTTCAGAGGGAAATATATCTCCGCCCCCAGGCTCTTTCCGATCCAGTTCTTCTGCATAGTCACCACTTTCTCGGGCCACCCCGGGAGACGTTCGCAATATTCCAGAAGATCATCTGCGTAGTCGGTAATACGGAAGAACCATTGGTCCAACTCCTTCTGTGCCACTATCTCTCCGCACCGCCAGCACAAACCCGCCTCCACCTGCTCATTGGCCAGGACCGTTTGGCACTTTTCGCACCAGTTTACAAAAGATTTTTTCCTGTACGCCATCCCCTGGTCGAACATCTTGACAAAGAGCCACTGTTCCCAACGGTAGTATTCGGGCTTGCATGTAGCCAGTTCTCGGTTCCAGTCATAGCTAAATCCGAGGCGCTTGAGCTGGGACCGCATTGTGTCAATGTTTTGATATGTCCACTTGGCAGGATGTACGTTATTCGCCAGGGCTGCATTCTCCGCGGGCATCCCAAAGGCATCCCACCCCATAGGGTGAAGGACATTGCAGCCCTGCATGCGTTTGTATCGCGCCACAACATCTCCAATGGCGTAGTTACGCACATGTCCCATATGGATGTTGCCCGATGGATACGGGAACATCTCCAGCAAGTAATATTTTTTCTTTGCCGGGTCTTCTTTCACCCTGAACAATTGTCTGTCCTGCCAGATTCTCTGCCACTTGGATTCTACAAATTCAGGGTCGTACTCTTTCTGCATGGCCTTCCTCTATTCCGAGTCTCCCTTTCCCGCCAGTCATTCCGGAAAAGACATCATTGTGCCCTATCTATGATGTCGGGTAGTTAATGTACTTTTTAGTAGTTCGGACCAACCCATGCCACAAGATCATCATTAGACCTAAATCACAACAGCACGAGAATCAAAGACCGGCCCGTCTGTGCAAGCATGAAAATACGCTCCCGGGCTCCCCGCTGTTTCAACCGCACATCCCAGGCAGACCCCAAAACCGCAGGCCATGACAGTTTCCAGGGAAACCTGGCACGAAACGTCATGGGTGTGGGCCATATTACTGATCGCCTTCATCATACCAGTCGGGCCGCAGGCATAAATCATGTCCGGTTTTCCGTCAACATTGAGGGCCTCTTGAAGCATTGATGTAATAACACCCTTTTCACCAAGGCTGCCGTCTTCTGTTGTGATGCGCACCTTGGCACCCATAGACTCGAATTCTTCTCGGCAGAGGATGTCGGCAGCCGTCCTCCCACCTAAGAAGACCGTGGACCTGATCCCGCTGTGTCCTACGAGAAAACGGGCAAGATAATAAAGTGACGCCACTCCAATACCACCGGCCACAAAAAACACGTTATGGATACCATCGGGACAAGAGAACCCGTTTCCGAGCGGGCCCAACACGTCTAACAAGTCTCCGGCTTTCAGCTTGGACATAGCATTAGTGGCTTGGCCCACCATTTTATACAAGAGCTCAAACCCGCGAACCTCATTCTTTTCAACAAGGCGGTTGTGAACAGAAAAAGGTCTACGCAGGAGCGGGATATACTTGTGAAGGAGCCTGACCATGACAAACTGCCCTGGTCGGGCAATCCCGGCCAACTCCGGAAAGGCCAACCCCATTCTAAAATAATCCGGCCCCAACTTGAGATGATGCAGGATCGGCACCTTTTTCTGGAATAGTTTTTTCATATGCGGTCCCTGTGAGAAATAAAATCAACCCTAATGTTGCATAAACAACTCTGCAGCATCCTCAACTTTTGCAACGTTAGGGTCAATATGACTCACTCACTGTAATCGGCCAAAATTTTCTCGATAATCCTGGTGCTCGAAGCCTCCTGTGTCAACGGGATCCGAACCACGCGCCCGCCGTTTGCCTCTACAACATCTCTTCCCACAATGGCATCCTCTTCCCAATCCGCTCCCTTAACAAGGACGTCGGGCATTAGGGAACGGATTGTTACCAGAGGATCCGGCTCGTCAAAGATTGTAACAAGATCCACGCACGCCAGAGATGCCAAGATTTCAGCGCGTTCATTCTCAGACACAATCGGGCGATTCGGCCCTTTGATCCGGTGAACGGAACGATCAGAATTTACGCCCACCACAAGGACGTCCCCCTGGGCTCTGGCTGCTTCCAGATACCGAGCATGGCCTATATGAAGAAGATCAAAACAGCCGTTGGTGAAAACAATTTTCTTGCCCGCACGTTTAAGGGTGCCGATCTTCTCCTTCAGCTTTTCACGTTCAAAGATTTTATTAACCATAGGCTTTGGGCATTCGCTCCTTCAGACACGGGATGTGTTTTCTCGTTCGTTCCACTACGCGCAAATCCATAGTAGCTGAAATTGTAGCATGCCGCTTTCCGGCCCTTGCCATAACTTCACCGTACGGGGATATAATACGCGAGTGACCCGCATAGGCCAAGTTGCCGTCAATCCCGCATCGATTTGCCCCGAGGATGAAAAGCTGGTTTTCAATGGCCCTTGCCTTGAGAAGCGTGTCCCAGTGGGTCACACGCTCAGCGGGCCATTGGGCCATGACAGCTACCAGGGTGGCTCCATTGAGCGCAAGGGTCCGGCAGAGCTCCGGAAATCTTAAATCATAGCATATCATCAGACCTATCGGCCCAAGAGACGTCTCTGAGACCACGGCTTTTCGTCCCGGTTTAAAATAGCGGTCTTCTCCGGTCGGAGAAAAAAGATGCACTTTCCGATAGGCGCCCGCAACAGATCCGTCCTTGTCCACGACATAGGCGGTGTTGTAGATCCCGGCTTTCCTCTTTTCAGGCAAGGACCCGATAATCGTCAAATGGAGCTTTTTCGCTATCCCGGACAAATCTTTAAGAACCCTTGGTGTTGTCTCAGAGAATTCCTTAAGGCGATCATTTGCAAAACCGGTTGACCACATTTCCGGCAACAAAATAAGCCGAGTACCCTGTTTTGCCAGGGTAGCAATGCGCTTTCTCGCCACGGCGAGATTCGATTCAACGTCACCCAGCCGAATGTCGAACTGTATGATGGCTGTTCGGATAATCTTCGTCTTCATTGCTCAGAAAGAGAGAACACTCAGGATTTTTTTAGTATCAGCAATTTTTTCAAGTTGATATCATGTTTTTGACTTTTGGACAAGCTGAGAGATCTTTGCATAACCTCTTTGAGCGGTAATTATGAACTTTTTGGGGCACCCATCCGGGCGAAGTTCACCCCGTTAAATAGGGTTCCCTTTGGGAAATTTAACGGGGCAAGCGGACCGTTTTATCCGTTGGCAGCCAAGGGGGATCTTTTTTTGAGATCAGGTCACTTGATATTGCCTGGTAGCCTTCCCAACGGCACCATATTCGACATACGGTCCAGACCCACTTACTAATGGGCTAATAGCTCGTATGCAACGTTTACGTGTGCCTGGCTCGTGAGGTTCGTCACACTGCTGTTAACAAGCAGGACGA
>JABXJX010000047.1 GCA_013375375.1 Desulfobacterales bacterium
TGAGGTCCGCCTCAGGCGGATCGCAATGACGAAAGATGAAGCGCAACGCCGCAGATGGACTTTTTACGAAGCCGTTATTTCTGACACACTGTTTTAACCGCACTATAGCCCAAAAACTTATTGACCGCCTCAGTCAAGCCTGGATCGGCTTTTACCCTTATGCTGTCTGGCAGTGCGATTATGGTGTCGGTCCTTCGCGGTATCAAAAGGTGCAGGTAGACACTGCAAGACCCCTTGTGTTGCTTCAGGATTTCGCAAAGTTTTCGGAGGGCCTCTTTGTCGAGACCGGTCATATCCAGGTTAATCTGGACGCTTGCCGTCCAGGTTTCCTCGGCCCTGTCTATTGGAACAACCGTCTCGGCCAGGATTTTACTCGACTTTTCATCTCGTGTAACCCGACCTTCCACCATGACGGCAGAGTCTTTCTTTACGAAGTCGGATACGGAGGAATATAGGGAGGAAAAGAGAATTGTCTCTACAAGACCGCTCAAGTCCTCGAGGGTTACAAAGGCCATGGCCTCCCCTTTTCTATCATTATGGCGTTTATAATCCCGAACAACGCCCCCTATGCGAACGACCCTGCCTTCTGAAAGTTCCTGAAGATTCAAGGTGTCAGTATTGGCAAACTTCTTGAGTATCGGCTCATACCTGGCAAGTGGGTGTCCGGTTATGAAAAACCCGAGGGATTCCTTCTCATAGTTTAAGAGTTCGCTCTCGTTCCATTCTTCTATTTCAGGAAACGGCGGATACATGGTATTGTTCCTCTCCGTTGCCACGGCTTCAAAAAGGCCGATTTGGCCGTTCGCGCGATCCTTCCGGATCTTTTGCCCCACCTCCAAAGCATCCTCCAGCACAGCCATTATCTGAGAGCGTTTATCCCCGGTTGAATCAAAGGCCCCTGCCTTGACCAGGCTCTCAATCACGCGCCGGTTAACCTTTCTGTGGTCTATTCGCTCACAGAAATCAAACAATGATTTAAAAGGGCCATCATCTTTTCGAACCTCAATGACCGACTCTATTGCCCCTTGTCCGACATTCTTAACGGCCGCCAAACCAAAACGAATCTTCCCCTCCACCACCGTGAAATTCATCTCGCCTTGGTTAATATCAGGTGGTAAAACCTCGATGTCCTGATTGCGGCATTCGGCAATATACTTGACCACCTCTTCGGTCGAGCCCATCTCGCTTGTCAGAATGGCGGCCATAAACTCAACCGGGAAATGGGCCTTCAGATAGGCGGTCTGAAAGGCAATCATGGCATAGGCGGCGCTGTGAGCCCTATTAAAACCATAGCGTCCGAATGTCTCCATCTGGTCGAAGACCTTTTCTGCCTTTTCCTGATCGACTCCCTTCTTTTTGGCCCTTGAGAGGAACCTCTCACGCTCTTGAGCCATGATCTCGCCGATCTTTTTGCCCATTGCTTTTCTCAGGTTGTCTGCCTCGGCCATTGAATAGTCTGCCAGAACACTCGCTATATTCATAACCTGTTCTTGATACAGGATGACCCCGTAAGTATCGGCAAGGAGAGATTCAAGCTCCGGAAGAAGGTAGGTGACGGGTACTCGACCATTCTTTCTCTCAACAAACTCATTATGCATGCCGCTGTCTAAAGGGCCGGGACGATAAAGGGCAACCAATGCAATGATATCTTCAAAACAGGTTGGTTTCAGGCGTATCAGGAGGTCCTTCATGCCTGAGCTCTCTAACTGGAATACGCCGGTTGTCTGGGCTGAAGCAAGGATCTGAAAAGTCTTTTTGTCCGTTAGGTCCAGATGTGCTAAATCCGGCGGTGTGTCACCCTGCTTGCGTATGATTTCGCATGTTTCTTTCATGACGGTGAGATTGCGAAGCCCCAGAAGATCAAACTTAATCAATCCGATCTTCTCCACGGCCTTCATATCGTATTGGGTTACAACCTCACCTTTCTTACCTCTGGCCAGTGGTAAATACTCAACCAACGACCGATCTGAAATGACCACCCCGGCAGCATGGGTTGAAGCGTGCCTCGGCAACCCTTCCAGGGCCTGAGCAATGGTAAAAAGCTCTTTTACATAAGGTTTTTCCTCAGCCAAATCCTGTAGCTTCGGTTCCTGGGAGATTGCCTGCTCGAGGCTGATATTCAACACCTCCGGCATCATCTTAGCAATGCCGTCAACCTCTTTTAGCGGGATGTCCAGCGCCCTACCCACATCCCTTATAACAGCTCTCGCCTGCATCTTGCCAAAGGTGATGATCTGCGCCACGTGATCCGATCCCCCGTATTTTTCGACCATGTATTGAAATACGGCATCCCGGCCCTCTATGCAAAAATCAACATCAATGTCCGGAAGGCTTTTGCGTTCCGGATTCAAAAATCGCTCAAATATCAAGCCGTATGCTATGGGGTCCAAGTCGGTTATCTCAAGGGAATAGGCAACCAGACTGCCCGCTGCAGAGCCTCGACCCGGCCCAACCGGGATATTCGACTTTCTGGCAAACCGAACAAAGTCTGCAACCACTAAAAAATAACTGGCAAAACCCATTCCCTTGATCACATTCAGCTCCTGATCAAGGCGTTCGTGGTATTGGCTGTCAGGAGAAAAGTCCGGATGCATTGTGCGAATTCGCTGCAATCGTACTTCCAGTCCCTTTCTGGCCTCGCGTTCTAAGTATTCATCAACACTGGAAACTCCTTTCTCTTTCGAGCCTGAATCTTCAGACTCGGGCCGGAATCTGGGAAAATGATGAGATTGGAGATCAAGTTCTAAGTTGCAACGATTCCCGATTTCAACCGAATGTTCCACGGCGCCCGGATAGTCGCGAAAATCGAGCTTCATTTCTTCCGGAGATTTGAAATAAAGCTGATCGGTCGCAAACTTCAAACGCTTTGTTTCCTGGACGAGTTTGCCGGTCTGGATACAGAGCAGGACATCTTGGGCGCGGGCGTCCTCCTGATTCAAATAGTGGCAATCATTAGTGGCTACCAAGGGGACGGAAAGTGTCTCGCTCATCTCACATAGGGCGTGGTTGACGGTCTCTTGTGCCTGGATACCATTGTTTTGGACCTCTAAATAGAAATTACCCTCGCCAAAAATGGTCTCGTAATTGCGTACTGCTGCTGCTGCCTTATCCAGGCGACCTGCCTGTATCAAACGCGGGATCTCGCCGTGTAAGCAGCCGCTCAGGGCGATTAGTCCCTTGCTGCAATCGGCAAGGATTGCCTTGTCCACCCGGGGTTTGTAGTAGAACCCCTCCAAATGGGCTGCTGTAACCAATCGACAAAGATTCCGGTACCCCTCCCTGTTTTTCGCCAGGGCAACAAGGTGGGACATCCCCCTCTTGTCACCGGGAGTCTTATCAAACCGACTCCCGGGAGCCAGGTAGAGTTCGCATCCGATTATCGGCTTGATACCGGCCTTGTATGCCTTTTCATAAAACTCAACCACCCCATACATTGTGCCGTGATCAGTAATGGCTACAGAGATCATATTGTGGGAGGCGGCCAGTTTGAGAAGAGGATCGATGCGAATCGCCCCATCAAGGAGACTATACTGTGTATGGACGTGGAGGTGAACAAAATCAGCGGAGGGCATTACTCTAACCGATAATTCGGGGCTTCTTTTGTAATAATAACGTCATGCACATGACTCTCACGCAAGCCGGATGGACTAATACGAACAAATCGCGCCTTTTGCCACAATTCCTCGATGGTCCGGCAGCCGACATAACCCATGCCTGCCCTCAAACCACCAACAAGCTGGAACACACATCCGGAAAGCGACCCTTTGTAGGGGACCCGGCCTACGATTCCTTCAGGAACAAGCTTTGCTTCCTCGGTGATATCTTCTTGATAGTATCTATCCTTGGCTCCCTTTTTCATAGCTTCCAAAGACCCCATGCCTCGATACACCTTATAACTTCGACCTTGAAACAAGATGGTCTCCCCGGGGCTTTCTTCAGTACCGGCAAAAAGGCTCCCGATCATTACCGAATGGGCGCCCATAGCGATCGCCTTGGTTATGTCTCCTGAAAACTTGATACCACCGTCGGCAATCAGTGGAATGCCGGTCTTCTCGCTCACGGGCCTGCAGTTCATGATGGCGCTAACCTGGGGAACCCCGACACCGGCAATGATGCGTGTGGTACAAATGGAGCCCGGCCCAATACCTATCTTTACCCCGTCGGCACCGGCCTTGATCAGGGCCTCGGTCCCTTCGGAGGTAGCCACATTGCCTGCAATCAACTCGATATCTTTGAAGGTGCTTTTCAACTGCTCGACCGCACTTAACACACCGAGACTGTGACCATGGGACGTATCGATTACAATCACATCAGCACCAGCCCTAAGAAGGGCCTCAGTGCGCTCTTGCATGTCGGAACCTATCCCCACTGCAGCGCCGACCCGGAGCCTGCCCAGATGGTCCTTGCAGGCGTTTGGATATTTTTTGAGTTTTTCTATGTCCTTAATTGTAATGAGTCCTTTTAAACAGCCCTTATCGTCTATGACCAGGAGTTTTTCGATACGGTGTTTGTGCAGTAGCTTCTTTGATTCCTCAAGCGTAATTCCCTCAGATACCGTGATCAGGTTCTCTTTAGTCATGACCTTGGAGACCTTCTTGGTCAGATCCGTTTCAAACCGAAGATCTCTGTTGGTTACAATCCCGACCAGGTGCTTTTCCTTAACCACGGGGACCCCTGAAATGCGATACCTTTCCATGAGTTCGAGTACTTCATGGATAGGCCTGTCAGGATCAATGGTCAATGGATCCACGATCATGCCGCTCTCGGATTTCTTGACCTTGTCTACCTCCTGAGCCTGGCTCTTTATGCTCATATTTCGATGAATAATACCCATTCCCCCTTCTCTGGCCAAACTAATGGAGGCCTGGGCCTCTGTCACCGTATCCATTGCCGCGCCTATAATAGGAATATTGAGCGAAATTCTCGGGGTCAAGTGGGTTGTTACATCAACGTCCCGTGGCAGTACCTCGGAATAGGCAGGGACAAGTGAAATATCATCAAATGTCAAACCCTCTGCTAAATTGGACCGTGACATAGACTTCTCCTGTATCTTTATTAGAAGATGGATGAATACCAGATGGACTCCCTTTTGGCAATAATTTATTGCGACGGGCGGAATCGGCTGCCTTGACAAGAAGCCCTCAAGAAACTATAGGAAAGATCGAAACATTCGCCTAACTCCTATTAACAAATAGGCAATCTACCTATAAGAAACCCATGCTGATAAACATCAATCCCAATAATCCGCAAGCCCGTCTTGTTCAAAAGGTTGCAGAAGCACTAAGGGACGGCGCGACCATTGCCTATCCTACAGATACTTACTATGGCATAGGCTGTGACATTATGAACAGGAAGACAATCAGCAAGATCTATCGCCTGAAACAGCGAAGGCAGAAAAAACCTTTCAGTTTCGTCTGTTCCGATCTCAAGAACATAAGTCAATATGCAAAGGTTTCCAATTATGCTTACAAAACCATGAAGAGACTCCTCCCCGGACCCTATACATTCGTTCTGGAGGGTTCCAAGCTTGTTCCAAAGATGATGCTGACGGCACAGAAGACGGCCGGTATTCGAGTACCGGACCACCCTATTTGCCTGGCCCTGGTCAAACGACTCGGACGTCCGATTATATCTACAAGCGCCACGCTTTCAGGTGGCAAAATCTTGTCCGACCCGCCTGCGATTTTCGATGCCCTTGGGAATCAAATCGATATTGTCATAGACGGAGGGCCGGTACCGGGACGGCCTTCAAGTGTGGTTTCTCTTGTTGGGGATAACCCGGAGGTAATCCGGGTGGGGTTGGGTGATGTCGCTATTTTTCAATATTGAGTTGCTCTATTGCCGCAGATTTCGGGAAGTTATTTTGACCTTTTAGGCACCTCAATTAATCCGGCTGGTCAGGGTTTCGGCCGGTTTAAAGTGAACCGCCCAACGCTTGGGAATATATACCGGGGTCTTGGTCTTGGGGTTCCTTCCCTTTGTCGGCCCGCGCTCTTTTATCTTGAAACGGCCCAGGCCTCTCATCTCAATTGCCTCGCCTCGCATAAGGGCTTGCTCTATACTTCCAAAAAGAGCATCCACAACGCTCAACATATCCTGTTTACTAATACCCGGGAACGCCTTTACTAAGGAATTTGTCAGATCCTGTTTAACCATTGTCTACACCCAGACCCGGCGGCACATATAGATATCCGGAATAAAGCGCAGCGCCTGCGATCCTGTCCAGCGCCCCTGCCAGTTTGGAACCCAAAATGAACTCAAGAGCAGAAAATCTCTTTTTCTCGGCATAAACTACCGTCGGTTCTCCCTTGATACCACCCAGTTCGGCCGCAAGAGCTATTGCATCCTCCATATTACCAAGACTGTCCAGCAAGCCAAGTTTCCGGGCCTGCTGCCCGGACAATATCCTACCGTCAGCAATTTCCCGAATCGTTTCCTCGGAGACTTTTCTCCCCTCGGCCACTGCTGTCACAAACTGCTGGTGGACATTCCCGACAAAGCTCTCTAACAGCAATCTCTCTTCGGACGTCATTTTGCGCAACGGGGAGCCCGTATCCTTGTAATCGCCACTTTTTATCACAACAGATGAAATACCGATCTTCTTAAACAACTCCTCTATATTGGCAAATTCCATAACCACCCCGATACTACCTGTAATGGTGCCGGGATTCGCCATAATATGATCGGCTGCCGCAGCCACATAGTACCCACCCGAGGCGGCTATAGAACCCATGGAGGCAACAACCTTTTTGAGGCCGGCCGTCTTCTTTACCTCTGCATAAATCTCTTGGGAAGGGCCGACACCACCACCGGGCGAATTGATCCTCAAGACAATGGCCTTAATATCCTTATTTTTGCGGAATCTTTTGAGCTGTGAAACAATCGGCTTGGAGTCAGCTATAAGCCCTTTAATTTCTACCACTCCGACCTTTTCGCCAAACTCAAAGGCAGAGTCCTCCTTGCCAAGAAAAAAAAGGGCTGCCAGACTGATAATTACGGCAGCCCCAATAGCGTAAACAACTAACAAGGAAAATAAAATTGGGTGTCTTCTGGCAAACATCGTACCTATTAGTAACTACACCTCATTATTGGTTTCCTGTTCTTTGGCCTCAGGTTCCGCGGTCCCCTGTGTGTCAAGAGCGGCCATCTCTCCTGTTTCACCAGAATGCGCCGGCCCTGTTTCATCTTCCTGTATGACTTCCAGGTCGCCCTTTACCTCGGAGTCCTCAACCTTGTCAGGAGGCGTCTCAGAAGCCTGTGTGACCGGTTCTTTCTCTTTTAAGTTTTCTTTCAGAATCTCCCCCAAGCTTGATTGGGAGCCCTTGTAAGTGTTCAAATAATTGGCAACCAGATCATATTCCTCATCCTTTTCAAGCTGCCTGATTGAAAGGCCGATGCGTCGTTCTTTAGGGCTAATTGTTATTACCTTGGCCGAAACAATCTCTCCGACTTGAAACTCGCCGACAGGGGTCTTAATCTTATTCTCGCTCACCTCTGAAACATGGACCAGACCTTCAATCCCCTCTTCCAATTCGACAAAAACGCCGAATTCCGTGACATTAGTTATGGTACCCGTAATCTTTTCTCCCAACTTATATCGTTCCGGGATCGTTTCCCAAGGATCTTTCT
Source organism: Desulfobacterales bacterium (assembly GCA_013375375.1). Lineage (GTDB taxonomy): Bacteria > Desulfobacterota > Desulfobacteria > Desulfobacterales. Next base: position 7,630 of record JABXJX010000047.1, read on the forward strand.
GGAGTTGCTTGATTCCGAGAGAAAATCGCTCGCTTTCTTTATCAATATTAAGAACAATAGCCTGAACCACGTCACCTTTCTTGTAAACTTCGGACGGGTGCCTGATACGTTTGGTCCATGATATATCAGAGATGTGTACTAAGCCGTCAATCCCCTCATCAATTCCGATAAATAGGCCAAAGTCCGTAATGTTTTTGATCTTTCCTTCAATAGTAGTACCTACAGGATATTTCTCGCCGACGACATCCCACGGGTTCGGCACCACCTGCTTTAAACCAAGAGATATTCTCCTGTTTTCAACTGAAATGTTTAAGACAACAGCTTCTACGATTTCGCCGACTGATACCACTTTAGAAGGATGACGTATCTTTTTTGTCCATGACATCTCTGAAACGTGAATGAGTCCCTCTATCCCTTTTTCAAGTTCAACAAAGGCACCATAATCGGTAAAACTCACGATTTTGCCTTTAACATGGGATCCTATGGCATACTTTTCTTCAGCGGTGGTCCATGGGTCCGGCACAAGCTGTTTTAACCCAAGCGAGACACGTTCCCGTTCCAGATCAAGATTCAGGATCTTCACGGCAACCTCATCTCCTACAGAAAACATCTCAGATGGATGACTTATACGCCCCCAGGACATATCTGTAATATGAAGGAGGCCGTCGATGCCGCCCAAATCAATAAAAGCGCCATATTCAGTGATGTTCTTTACCACGCCTGTCATGACCCTGCCTTCTTCGATTGTTGCAAGGGTTTCGCTGCGTTTTGACTCACGTTCTTTTTCAAGGATTACGCGTCTTGACAAAACAATATTGCTTCGCTTCCGATTGTATTTTAAGACCTTGAACTCGAAAGTCTTACCCACTAATTGATCCAAATCGCGTACAGGTCGAAGGGCTACCTGAGAACCAGGCAAAAAAGCAGGAACCCCGATATCAACCGAGAGACCCCCCTTAACACGATTCGTTATAACCCCACTGACCACGCTATTTTCCTCATAAGCCTTCTTGATGTCGTCCCAAACCTTGATCTTGGAAGCTTTTTCTTTGGAAAGCAAGACAATCCCATCGTCCTCATCCCAGCGTTCCACCATGACATCAATGGTGTCGCCCACATCAGCATCGATCGTGCCGTCCGGCATGGTGACTTCGGCAATTCGCACCTTCCCTTCAGACTTGTAGCCAATGTCCACTAAAACAAATTCTTTGTCGATCTGCACGATCTTGCCCTGTGCGACTTGGCCTTCCTCAACACGCTTGAAGCTTTCTTCATACATCTCCATGAGGTTTTCTTTACCGCCCATACCGGCTTCGGCGCCTTGCCGGGCCGCCTCAGGCTTGTCTTGCGCAGCGTCGTCAGGCCTTTCTTCGGTCTGGGTTGTTCTGTCTTCTTGAAGAATCTCCGGTTCTTTACGATCTTGGTCGAACTCTTCGTCTTCGACCTGTACATGTTCTTCAGAAAATTCGGTTAGATTGTGTTCGTTCTCTTCCATTAAAAATTTTCCTCCTTAGTTAACTTGCCAACTGGTCAGTTTGATACTGACATAGAATTACGCTTTATAGCAAGCATATATCCAAAAAACAATCTTTATTTTGTCTGCGCCCCAATGTGTTCAAGCATCGCCTCAATGACCTGTTCAATTTCCAGATACGTAGAATCGATTCTGATCGCATCATGGGCGGGCTTCAGGGGGGCTAATGTTCGGGTGGAGTCGTCCTCATCCCTTTTCTTCATGGCCCCCTTAACCTCGGTCAAGCTGGTCCCTGCATGCTTTTCGGCAAGTTCCTTGTACCTCCTCAAGGCACGCGTGTCCGGGTCGGCATCCAGGTAAAACTTGATATCGGCCTCAGGGAATACGACGGTTCCCATGTCACGTCCTTCAAAAACCACGCCCCCCCCTCTTCCCATTTCACGCTGAACATCCATGAGGTACTCCCTTATCACAGACTTTGCCGATATTGCAGATGCAAGCATGGTAATCTCCGGGGTTCGTATGCGCTCTGTGATATCATCTCCGTTAGCGTACAATCTTTGCCCCTTGGAGGTGTTTTCGAATCTGAGCGCAAGGTGACTACAGATTTTAGCCAGATTCTCGTTATCATCTGGTGCACATCCTTTAGAGAGGGCGGCCAAGGCGACGGCCCGGTATAAGGCGCCGGTGTCAATATAGTTATAATCGAGCAACATGGCCAGTCTTTGACTGACAGTGCTTTTGCCAGCTCCGGAGGGACCGTCTATTGTTATCAAAAGACCTTTCATTTAAGTTAACGTTTACGGTCTATCGGTTACGCTGCTCGTTACGTTTAACGGCTATCGGTTGCGTCATTTTTCAAAACCATTTGACGTAAACCGAGCACCGACACGAAGTGAAGCTCTGCACTAAACGAGCTGCGCAACCGCAACCGTTTGACGAATAGTTGCAAGGCAGCAAAAGGAAATTACTATAGTATGAACTTAGCTCCGCTTCGCTCCACAATCCAATAAACCTATATCACCTCTCTCAGGGTCTCAACAAGTCGCCGGTTTTCTTCTGGAAGCCCCACGCTGATCCGAATATGGTTCGGATACCCGTACGCGGCCATGGGCCGAACAATTACACCCCTGCGAAGCATCTTTTCAAAGACACTCTTTGCGTCCCGTTTCAGATCTATGAGAAAAAAATTGGTCTGGGTAGGAAAGTATCGAAGTCCCAATTTTTCCATTTCCCCATACAAAAAATCGAGTCCCTTGTGAACAGTCTCAATGGTCTTTTTGAGAAAAATATCATCATCCAGGGCAGCCAGAGCCCCGGCCTGAGCCACAAGATTGGTATTAAAGGGTTGCCTGATACGATGTATAAGATCTGCCAGGCTTTTTTGCATCAAACCATATCCGATTCTAAGGCCTGCTAATCCGTAAGCCTTGGAAAAGGTCCTAAGGGTCACCACGGTCTTGTCGCCATCCAGATAGTCAATGCCGACCGGGCATGCTGTATCGCGCACGAACTCAATGTAGGCCTCATCCACCACTACGATCACCTCGGACGGGACCCGTTGCAGAAACCCTTCAAAGTCGTCTCTCGACACAATGGTTCCGGTAGGGTTATTAGGATTATTAACAAAGATCATGCGCGTCTTCGATGAGACAGCCCCGGCCATGCTGTTCAGATCGAGCACCTGTTCCTTGAGGGCCACTTTAACAGGCCTCCCCCCGCCTCCTTGCACCATGATCTCATACATTAAGAATGAGGGCTCCGGTATAATAACTTCATCTCCCTTTTGAAGAAAGGTACGAACCAGGAGCTCGATGATCTCATTGGAACCATTTCCAAGGACAATGTGATTGACAGAGATTTTCAGCTTCTCGGCCAAGCGATTCGTCAAGTAGTAGCTGCTTCCTTCCGGATAGCGGTGCAAATTTTTCAGCACACCCGTTATCGCCTCCAGGGCCTTTGGGGACGGGCCAAGCGGGTTCTCATTCGATGCCAGTTTGATAGACCCGCTAATGCCGTATTCGCGCTCCAGTTCCTCCATCGGTTTTCCGGGTATATATGGCTTAAGCTTGGCAATATAGTCCGGCACTTTCATAAAAACCACCTTGTCATGCTACACTGATGTGCCCCGTGCGGGGAATACGATAGCTGTATATCTGAATAACCAGTGTTAATCAACACAATTTATTCTAATTTAGCCCTGCTTTGCAATTGGGTGGTGTATGCCGTCAATCGGCGACGATATTGGAGCGACAGAGCAGGGTTAGGGGCAGGTCGGCGTAAGGGTTAATTCACACGGGAAAGGGTATTACAGGTAAAGAATTTTGGGGATGATCCTTGCAAACATACGAATATTGCTATATGGAATTTATTAAAAAGTACATTAACTACCCAACATCATAGATAGGGCACAATGATGTCTTTTCCGGAAAAGACATCATGTGCCCAAACCAATGTCGAGTAGGAAAGTTTCTCATTAGTAAATATCAAGTTTCTAAAATCTTGTTCGTTTCACGATTTCCGATCCACTAATAACGACTATGAAACCGATTCAAACAGGTATTGAAAGACTTATTGCCGATCCGCCTTCGATGCTCAAGGAGAAGCGCCTTGGGCTCCTGACAAACGCTGCTTCGGTTGCGTGTCCTGAAAGGAATCGAGGATTTCAGCCCTCTCGTATTCTCATTGCAAATCACTACCCTGGCCAACTCAAGGCGCTTTTTGGCCCACAACATGGTTTTTTTGCCGAAAAACAAGCTAATATGGTCCCCTCGGAAGACTCGATCGACCCGGTTCTTAATATACCGGTCTTCAGTCTTTACGGCAAAACCAGAATGCCCACCAAGTCCATGTTTGAACCAATAGATATACTGATCATTGACCTCCAGGATGTGGGTACACGCGTCTACACCTTTATCTACACAATGGCCTTGTGTATGCAGGCAGCCCGCAGTCATCACAAACAGGTACTTGTCTTGGACCGTCCGAACCCAATTGGCGGAAACCGTATTGAAGGAAATTGCTTAAAACCCGAATACGCCTCTTTTGTAGGGATGTATCCCATTCCCATGCGCCATGCTCTCACTATTGGAGAACTCGCCCTTTTGTTCAACGACCACTTTGGTATCGACTGCGAGCTCACCGTGACTCCCATGGCAGGATGGAAACGGGAGATGCTTTTTCAGGATACCGGGTTATCCTGGATACCCCCCTCCCCCAACCTGCCCACTCCTACCTCTGCCTTGGTCTATCCCGGCCAAGTCCTGTGGGAAGGAACCAATGTATCTGAAGGACGTGGAACCACCCAGCCTTTTGAGGTCTTTGGCGCTCCTTTCTGGAATACAGCTCGCCTTGAAGCTTCGATAGACAATGACAAGCTTGCCGGGGCTCACCTTCGTCCACTTGCTTTTGAACCTACGTCGGATAAGTGGGGAGGAAAATTATGTCATGGTTTTCAGCTTCACATTGTCGATCCCGAGATATACAGGCCGTACAGAACGACCCTTGCTTTACTTCAGGCAGTGATTGCCGTACATCCGGAAGCCTTTCAGTGGAAGTCGCCTCCCTATGAATACGAATTCGAGAAACTTCCTTTTGACCTCATTTCGGGAGATCCTTCGGTCCGAAAAGCCGTGGAAGGATCGGAGCCTCTGGATGATCTGGAAGAGGTGTGGGCTGAAGAATTAAAACACTTTAAAGAGATCTGTAAGCCTTATTTGCTATATAAATAGAGACCGTTGCATAACCTCTTTGAGCGGTAATTATGAACTTTTTGGGGCACCCACCCGGGCGAAGCGAACAGCCCATTTTATCTGTTGGCAGCCAAGGGGGATCTCTTTTGACGAGATTTGACCTGACTCAAAAAGAGATCCCCCTTGGCTGCCAATGCACTATTTAATGAGCAAGTCCGCCTCAGGCGGATCAAAAAGTTCATACAAAGGAGTGAAAAGGGGTTATGCAAAGGTCTCATCTTAGGAATGATAAAATATGAAGGACCGGAGTGGCTGGGAACGGATGATGTTTAAAGGCCATAAAGTATGGCTTCATGTAGACAATGATCAACAACCTGTTGTGCGTGATAACAAGGTATTGATCAAATATCAGCTTGATCAGGATCATGAATACCGGGTTCCGGGTGAAGCAGTGAAACCGATCGATCCCGCGCGGCTAAAAAAGAAGAGCGGAGTCGGCCGGTCCTCCTTGACCGGAAAGCCAAAGGATCTCCACGATTCGTTCCCTCCAAACACCATAGAGGCCTATACGGACGGGGCATCTTCCGGTAACCCGGGTCCCGCAGGCATCGGTGTCGTCCTGCGCTTTGGTTCCCGCGAAAAGGAGATATCAAAATATATTGGGATTTCAACCAACAATATTGCCGAGCTAACGGCCATCGAGGCCGCGCTCAAGGCAATTCACACAACTCAAATCCCGGTCCGGCTATATACCGACAGCCAGTACTGCTATGGTCTACTGTCTCTTGGATGGAGGCCTAAACGGAATGAGAAGCTCGTGGCAGCCATTAAAAAATTGATCGGACGATTTAAGAATTTAAAAATCCTCAAGGTTGCAGCCCACGCCGGCATTGATGAAAACGAGCGCGCTGACCGTCTGGCACGAGGGGCGATAAGAGGCAGGGCCTGACAGGTGTGAGGGGCTGTTATTTCTTCGCTTTTTTACTCCCTTTTTCGGTTTTCAGTTCTTCAACTTCTTTTTTCAATTTCTCGACTTCTTCTTTATACTCTTGATTAACGGGAGGGGCAAATTCTTCATCTTTAGTCCTCCGCGTATCACTCAATTCGTCAAATCCCAGATAGATTGCCAGCGCCCCACCCGACAAAAGGGCAAATGGTATGGCGCCCGCCAGCAGCTGCAAGAAAGGTTTCCACCATACTGTCAAACCAATAATTCCCAGAACCGCCGCGGCCGCCCCGCCAATTAGTGTCTTCATCTCGCGCCCTCCTCCTTTTTATTAAAAGTTCAGATAAGTTCAGGCCTCCGTAACATAAGCCGACATGTAAATCAAGCGCAAAAATACCAATTAACCCCTTTTTCGGTCGAAAATGGATATTATCTTATCATTGACATGGGCATTCTTTTCTTTGACCTCGCTCTCGGACGGCAAGCTCTCTCGCTCCGGCTTCTGGGGCCCAGTAACCTTCTCTATCTTAATCCCGCGCCCATTCATGGTAAAGGTCTCGCCATTGATGTATTCATCCCTGAGTATCCAGGTTGCCTCTGTTAAAGGGAATTGCAGCACGAGTAATCTTAACTGGTACCAATCGCGTTTTCGATCGGCTGAGATATCTTCAATACGAGCAAAAAAAGCCGGCTGTTCCTCATAGTAGATTAAGACAACGTCTCCTGTGGTTATCATGACACCCCACATACCACACTATTTTCAAATTGACACAGAAAAAATTTGTGCTATCATTTTTTGACTTGGGGACTGTTATTTGTAACTATTTGTAATTCAAGGCAAAAGCCTCCTCACTTTCGGTCATGGCCTCAAAACCGTGCCATCTAATTATATATCTCGGGATCTCCATCCGCCTTGTATGGTTAATTATGGTATCATGTTATATATGTTGTGAGACCTTGGCATAACCTCTTGGGGCAGTAATTATGAACTTTTTGGGGCACCCATCCGGGCGAAGCTAGCGGCCCGTTTTATCTGTTGGCAGCCAAGGAGGATCTCTTTTTGAGATCAGGTCACTTAATATTGCCTGGTAGCCTTCCCAACGGCACCATATTCAACATACGGTCCA
>JABXJX010000048.1 GCA_013375375.1 Desulfobacterales bacterium
AGGGGCTGATTGTTTGGCCTGATTTTTCCCTCAAAAAGTCAGGCCAAAAAAGTTGTCTCTGTGACCTCCGCGAGCTCGAGCGACCGGAGGGAGCGGGCGAGAGAACGCTATGATCAAGAGCATGACCGCCTTTGGAAGGGCGGAAAATACAGTCGAAGGCCGCACATATACAGTGGAGATGCGCACCCTGAACAGCCGCTATTGTGAGATCTCGGTGCGCATGCCGCTGCGGTTGTTCACCCTTGAGGACCGTATTAAGAAGCTGGTCGCAACCAAGATTTCGCGAGGCCGTGTGGATGTGACGGTCAAGGTTAAGAACGGTTCGCAATGCACTGCCGAAATCGAGGTGAATCTGCCTTTGGCAAGGGCCTACTACAAGACCTTGTCCGAATTAAACAAAGCACTGGGGATTGAAGAAAAGGTCGGGCTTCAAACCTTGCTCGGCATGGAGAGGATCGTTACGGCTATTGAGCCGGAAGAGGATTTGGAAAAACCCTGGCCGGATCTTTCATCGTGCATCTGTGAGGCCTTAGAGGGGATAGATGCTATGCGGATTTCAGAGGGGAAAGCCATCTATCAAGACTTTCAGAAACGTTTGCAGTCTGTTGAGGAGGGCTTGTCCGGTATAAAAGGATTGGCTCCATCTGTATCATCACAACATCTCAGTCGCTTGAAAGAACGGATAGCTACGCTTACTCAAGACACTATAGAGATAGATCCAACTCGATTGGCCCAGGAGGTGGCTTTTTTGGCGGACAAGAGTGATATTACCGAGGAGATAGTTCGCTCTGAGAGTCATTTAAAACAGTTTCGAAGCATGGTCGAATCGGAGGATCCGGCCGGAAGGGCTCTTGGTTTCCTGCTCCAGGAGCTTAATAGGGAGGTGAATACGATCGGTTCAAAAGCAGGAGATGCACAGTTGTCCCAGATTGTTGTAGGGCTCAAGAGTGAGCTCGAAAAGCTCAGGGAACAGGTTCAGAATGTAGAGTAGTCATGGATTACAGGTTACTCGTATATCGTTTTTCGGTTGCGCAGCTCGTTTAGTACAAGCTTCACTTCGTGTCGGTAACCGTCAGATGTAAAACGTGACGAGCCGCGAGTAACGAATGACGAGTAACGAACCCCGGAGGAGACAATGGATACGACCTTACTTAATATAGGGTTTGGAAATACAGTTGTTGCCGCTCGTATAGTGGCTATTGTGACGCCAAACTCGGCTCCTATGAAGCGGCTCAAGGAAGATGCAAAAGAGGGGAACCGGCTAATTGACGCCACCCAGGGGCGTCGAACGCGTTCTATCATTATTACCGACAATAACCACGTTATTCTTTCAGCTATTCAAGCCGAGACCATATCACAGCGGTTTGTGACAGGCTTTGAATTTAAGGAAGACAAGAAAAAGACCTCAGAGTCGAAGTGAACGTATCGAAAATTGTGCAACTTACTGCATAGGAATCCCATTTTTTCCTTACGGAGCCCTGAGCCTTGAGTTATGGCCAAGAGAGGACATCTTTTCATCATATCCGCACCATCCGGGACCGGGAAATCGACGATTCTGAGTGCGATCTTGAAACAGGATCCAACAATTAGATATTCGATTTCTTGTACTACACGTCCTTCTCGCGGCAGCGAGCGAGACGGCATAAATTACTATTTTATAAGCGATGATGCCTTTCACAAGAAGATAGACTCTGGTGAATTTGCCGAATGGGCTGAGGTGCACGGCCACCTGTATGGCACGTCCGCCAAATTTCTGGATAACAGCCTTCACTTGGGCTATGATATTTTGCTAGATATTGATGTCGAGGGCGCCAAGAAGCTCTATGCCAAATATCCTGAAGCGATTTTGGTCTTTATAGCGCCGCCATCCATGGAGGAATTAAGACGGCGACTTTCTGAACGGAATACGGATTCGGCTGAGGCGATTGAGCAACGGACCAGGTCCGCCGAAGCAGAGATGGCCGAGGCTAAGCAATATCATCACGTGATCGTAAATGATGATCTGACCAGAGCGATTTCAGAGCTGAAGGCTATTATCAACACCTACTAAAAAATACATTAATTACCCAACATCGTAAATAGGGGGTAATGATGTCTTTTTTAGAGTGACTGGCGGGAGGGCGCCTAAAAACACCAGCCCGGGAGACTTGGAACGAAAGAAAAGACATCATTACCCAAAACTAATATCGGATACAAAAGTTTCGCCTTAGTAAATGAGTGATCTTCTTTATGGGATACATCCGGTCTATGAGGCTTTGGCAGCAGGACGGCGGAAGTTTAAAACCCTGTACATATCAAAGAGGCGGAAGACTAAAGGTATTCAGAGCCTCTTGGAGCGGGCCCAGGCCGAAGGGATTCCAATCCAATACAGAGAACAGGACTATTTTAGATCCCTGCTCGGCGGGTCGGTACACCAGGGAGTAGCGGCCCGTGTCGGTGATTATCCGCTGGTAGATATAGGCGCCATCCTCAGAAAGGCTGAAACCGATGCCCGGCTTCCGATAGTCTTGGCCCTGGACGGAATTGTAGATCCGCAAAACCTTGGCTCGCTTATCAGGACGGCACTCGCTATGGGTGCCCACGGCATTATCCTTGCCAAAGACCGTTCTGCCCCCTTGTCCCCCTTGGTTTCAAAGGCCTCTGCAGGAGCCATGGAACATACGTTGATAGCACGGGTCCCTAACCTTGTGGCAGCCTTGAAGGAACTCAAGGGAGCAGGGCTCTGGGTGGTGGGGGCCCATGTTGGTTCAGATCAACGAGTTGATGAGGCGGATTTCAATCTTGGTTTGGTCCTTGTGATCGGAGGGGAAGAGAAAGGGATACGCCCTCTGGTTCGGAAGACTTGCGACTATCTCGTATCTGTTCCACAGAAGAGTGTGGTTGACTCACTCAATGCCGCGGTTGCCGGAGCCATCGTTATGTACGAAATTGTGAGGCAGAGAGGCAGATAGGGACTAGTGACAAGAATATGAATCCATATTCGAAAACATACGACGTTATCGTAGTAGGGGCCGGCCATGCCGGATGCGAGGCCGCGCTGGCTGCGGCCCGCCTGGGGCATCCTACCCTGGTAGTTACGGTTAATGTGGACCACATTGGAGAGATGTCGTGCAATCCCGCCATAGGAGGTTTGGCCAAGGGTCACCTTGTTCGTGAGGTCGATGCCCTGGGCGGAGAGATGGCCAAAAACATTGATGCCACCGGCATCCAGTTCCGACGCCTAAACACCAAGAAGGGGCCTGCTGTTCAGTCATCCAGGGCCCAGGCAGACAAAGAACAATATCGCCTTTGCATGAAGTCCGTATTGGAGCGCCAGGAAAATCTGGATATCAAACAGCGATTGGTAGATGCCTTGATCGTGGAGGATGGTACGGTCAGAGGCATTATAACGAGTATTCAAGAGAGGTTTCTTGCAAAAACGGTTGTTCTAACCACAGGCACTTTCCTCAAAGGACTCATCCATATAGGGTTAGATAATTTTCCGGCAGGCCGCATGGGAGATCCTCCATCCAACAAGCTTTCAGACAATCTGAAAGCCCTGGGTTTAAGGATAGGCCGCCTTAAGACAGGCACCACTCCTCGACTGGACGGACGTACTATCGATTTTTCCAGGCTCGCACCGCAGTACGGGGATGAACCTCCGATCCCGTTTTCCTTTGAGACCGAGTCGATTAGTCAAAAACAGGTTCCGTGTTACATTACTTACACGAATGAAAAAACCCATGAAACCATTAAGACGGGTCTTGATCGTTCTCCACTTTTCACAGGAGTAATAAAAGGTGTTGGGGCTCGTTATTGTCCGTCGATTGAAGATAAAATCATTCGATTTCCGGATAAACCCAGGCACCAGATCTTTCTTGAGCCTATGGGGCTTGGAACTACCGAGATTTACCCGAACGGCATTGCAACAAGCCTGCCGGTCGATGTGCAGATCAGGATGCTTCGGACTATTGAGGGGCTTGAAGAGGCGGAGATTGTGCGGCCGGGCTACGCCATAGAGTATGACTATGTGGACCCAATGCAGCTCAAACCGAGCCTGGAATGTAAAGCGATTCAAGGGTTGTTTTTGGCAGGCCAGATCAACGGTACCTCTGGTTATGAGGAAGCGGCAGGCCAGGGGATCATGGCCGGGATCAATGCAGTGCGCTACGTAAGGGAAGAACTACCAGTCATCCTCAGCCGGGCACAGGCCTATATCGGTGTTATGATCGATGACTTAGTGACAAAGGGGACCCAGGATCCCTACAGGATGTTTACCTCAAGGGCCGAGTATCGCCTTCTTCTCCGGGAAGATAACGCAGACTTGCGTCTTCGCGAGATTGGATATCAGGTCGGCCTTGTCTCCGAGTCGCTTTATGAAAAATTTGCACAAAAACGTGAGGCTGTCGAGCGACTTTTGACTCTTCTTTCAGATATTCGTCTAAACCCAAGGCCGGAAGTGAATCAAACCCTTGAAGACTTAGGACTTGGTTCCATCAATCAACCGGCCACGTTGCAGGAACTCCTAAAGAGACCCGGTACCAAGCTTGAAGATATTGCAAAGCTTGACAGCCGCATACTTTCTTTTGACAACGATGTGGCCGAACAGGCCGCAGTTCTTGTTAAATACAATGGATATATAAGTCGTCAGATGGAACAGGTCAAACGCGTAAAGGGCCTGGAAGGGACAAAAATCTCAGAGGACTTTGACTATCAGGCTATTCCAGGGCTTTCAAATGAAGTCAAGGAAAAGCTTTCAAGGATTCGGCCGATTTCTTTAGGGCAGGCTTCCAGGGTATCCGGCATAACTCCGGCGGCAGTATCGATTATTCAGATCTATCTTAAGAAATGGTCGGCCTGTTGAGCGCTTTTGTTGTTAGCTGAAAGCTCAAGGCTGAAAGCTGAAAGCCAGGATTTTTTTTCTTGCTTTGAGCTTTGACCTTTTAACTTTGAGCTTCTAAGTGGTTCATGGAGACAACAGATGGAGAACAAAGAAAAATCCCAAGCTAAAACAGATCGGATCACCTTAACGGCAGATGGCACACTTCGGGTTCCGGACAATCCCGTTGTTCCGTTTATTGAAGGAGACGGGATCGGCCCTGACATCTGGGCTGCTGCAAAAAGTGTACTGGATGCTGCCGTTGGTTTTGCCTACAAAGGCCGCCGCAAGATCATATGGTCGGAAATATTGGCAGGAGAAAAAGCGTATCGAGAAACCAATGAATGGCTTCCCGAGGAGACCCTGCAGGCGATAAAGGATCATGTGGCGGCCATCAAGGGGCCGTTGACTACGCAGGTAGGGGAGGGGATTCGCAGTGTCAATGTAGCGTTGCGACAAAGGCTCGACCTATACGCCTGTGTGCGGCCGATTCGATACATCAGTGGTGTCCCAAGCCCGATGAGGCATCCGGAAAGGGTCAAGATGGTGGTGTTTCGGGAAAATACCGAAGACGTTTATTCTGGGATCGAATGGGAGGCTCAAACCAGGGAGGCCGAGGCGGTCATTGCCTTTCTGAAGGACAGTATTGGAGTTGATGTGGCCAAGGATTCGGCCATCGGCATTAAGCCGATGAGCCAAAGGGCTTCAAGGCGTCTGGTGGCAAGGGCAATACAATACGCCTTAGACCACGATCTGCCCAGTGTGACCTTGGTACACAAGGGAAATATCATGAAATATACCGAAGGGGCCTTCATGAAGTGGGGCTATGAGGTAGCGCGCGAGATGTTCGGGGACCATATCGTTGTTGAATCGGATCTCGGGCCGGCGCACGACGGTAAGGCACCGCCTGGTAAGGTGGTGATCAAAGACAGGATCGCGGACATGATGTTTCAGCAGGTCCTCCTCAGGCCGGAGTCGTACCATGTTATAGCTACCCCTAATCTGAACGGCGACTATCTTTCTGATGCCCTGGCAGCACAGGTAGGGGGTCTGGGAATGGCCCCCGGGGCGAATATCGGGGAAGACTGTGCCGTCTTTGAGGCGACCCACGGCACGGCCCCCAAATACGCTGGTACGGACAGGGCAAATCCGATCTCGCTGATACTATCCGGTGTTATGATGCTGGAGTATTTGGGATGGGTAGAGGCGGCCTCGGCTATTGAGAAGGCCGTGCAGAAAAGCATTTCAGAAGGCCTTGTGACTCACGATCTCGCCTGCCGGATGCCTGTCGCCCGGGAACTCAGATGCTCTGAATTCGCACAAACCGTTATTGAGAGGCTATCAACGTAACCGGTATGCCTTCCTTCCTGCATAGTTTATCGCAGACCGTTCTAAATGCGATTTTTCCACCCAGGTGCCTTATATGCAGCGCTTTTTATGATCACGATCACGGACAGGCCTCTACCGGCCCGGATGTTTCGAACCTGCTCGCTGATTATACAGCTTCTTACTTTTGTAAATCCTGCCGGGAAGGGATTATACCGATTACTTCCCCTTGTTGTTCAAAATGCGGCCTCCCCTTTGTTTCACGACAAGGGGAGAGCCACACCTGCTCCGAGTGCCTGCTTGAAAAAAGATATTTCAGGAAGGCAAGGGCCTTCGGGGTATATGACGGCGGCCTTATGGAGGCGATTCATCTCCTAAAGTACGAAAAGAAGAGTTCCCTTTCCATGCCTTTAAGCGCCCTTGCCAGGGAGACATTTTTTCAATTCTGGGATGTGAACGACATAGACCTCATTGTTCCGGTGCCGCTACACGTGAAACGTCTCCGGGAACGCGGATTCAATCAAGCACTAATTTTGATCCGGAGATGGGCAAAACAGGAAAGAATTCCATTCGACGGCCTCACATTATACCGCAACCGGTATACAGAGCCACAGACCACCCTCAGCCGTATTGAACGCTGGAAAAACATCAAAGGGGCTTTTTCCCTTCGTCATCCGGGGAGAATAAAGGGGTATAAGGTCCTTTTGGTGGATGACGTCTACACAACCGGTGCCACTGTGAATGAGTGTGCCCGGGTCTTGATGAAGGCCGGCGCGGAATTTGTGGATATCCTGACCCTGGCACGGGCGGCTGTTGCATAAATAAGAATCCTTTTGTTTACTATTTGTACGATCCGGTTTTATGAAAAGAAAAAAAAGCCGGGGGAGCCTTTCGGCTCCTCCCGGCTTTCCTGATGAGAGGGGGGGTTCCTCTTTTTTACTTCACATCCGCACATATGGCATACACATGTATGTGTGTAGTTAATTTTTTGGATTGTGGGTTAAAAAGCCTTACTCTCCATGTAGTTTCATTTAGAGGAAATGAATCCTTAAGCCATATACGATAATCATGCGTAAAAGCCCCGCCGCCTAGAATGCGTTTGCCGTCCGGGCATCCGCAATCGTATGTTGGGCTTATCGAATTTGGTTGAATCACCATTGGCCGGCGAACTGTTACCCACTCATATCCTGATATTCCTGATCCTGATCCCGGATCCCCCGGGTCTCCTTTATCACCCTTGTCGCCCTGTGGTCCTTGTGGCCCAACAGGTCCGGGCTCTCCCGTATCTCCCTTGTCGCCCTGTGGTCCTTGTGGCCCAATAAGTCCCTGGGGTCCCTGTTCTCCCGGGTCTCCTTTATCTCCCTTGTCGCCCTTTGGTCCTTGCGGCCCAACAGCGCCGATGGTTACGTCAAAAGCGTCTGACTTTTTGGGATGCTGAAACTGAAACCCGTTCCTGGCTATATCAAGGCGATACGTTCCCGGCTCAACAGCGTTTGGGAGCCGCGCATTAATATAAGTATCGCCGGAGGACACGACCTCCAACGCGGTATCGTCCAGCTTCACATTAGGAGGGTTGTCTCCAAAGTTAAGCCCATAAATATAGATATATTCGGAGTCTACTATCGCACTCGTAATCTTAAGGCTCTTCTTGCTCTTGGGTGATATCACATGGGTTTGCTTATTCCTCCCGCGTTTGACTTCATAACTCGTAGTTTTAAGGCTCTTGGGTGATATCGCATGGGCAAAACTGCTCGAGAACACAAGCATAAATACTGTTATGAGGGCCATACGTATTTGTGTTTTCATTGCGTCACCTTTCTTAATCAGCTGATTTGGTTAAGGTTTATTAAGACACAAAAACCCATCCTTTTTCACGAAAGAATGGGTTCCAGTATCGAATACTTAACCGGTAGGGCAGCCCCGCTACCCATCAATGCTGGGCCGGAGGCTTTGCGTCCCACTCTTCCGAGAGGTTTGCCTTTTTCACTACTTTATTCTCTGCTTGTTTATCGACACGTACGCAAAAAACTATTAGAGCTATTATCCAAAAAACGAAAGAGACGCATAACCTATTAATTTTTCAGGAATTAATTGCGCGAATAGACGGCAATACATTTTCCTGCAAACTCTGCATGTCAACTGGCTGTTGCCCAAATCCCTTTTCGCTTTGTCTAAAACGTTTTTTGATTCGCCTCAGGCGGACTGATCTTTTGCTTCGCCAAGATTTGTTGGCAAAAAAATAAATTAGTTCGTTGGAGGTTCACAATTTGCCGTTGGCAAAAGATACGATTTGGACTATATAAAGGCAAATTCGTAATACGACGCCGAACTTACGAAACAGAGCGCTTGGGGAGGTAAACAAAATGATTGAATCCGATTACTTGAAAGAGAGTGAAACTCTTGTACAAAAGCTCAGGGAGATGCCCTCTCTGAACCATTTTGATGAAAAAGATCTCAAGGGTGCCCTGAGCTTAAGCAAGATAAGAAAATATAAACCAGGAGAGTTGATCATGGAAGAAGGCAGTTATGATAGTTGGATATACTTCCTTGTCTCCGGTCAAGTGAAAATAGTAAAAGGCGATAAAAAGCTCTGTGTCCTGAACCGTATAGGCGATATTTTCGGTGAAATGGGCGTGATAGATGGTTCTGCCAGATCGGCCTCTGTATACGCTGTTGATGAAACAGTTTGTCTGGCAACAGACGCTTCTTATGTGGACAGGTTGTCAGGTAACGATAAGATCACTTTCTGCTCTATTTTATACCAGATATTTGCCGAGATTTTGGCCAATCGCCTGAGATTGACAAGCAAGGAACTTGTTAAGGCAAGGGAAGAGATCGCAATGCTAAAGGCCCAACTTGGCAAATAAACGGAATTAGGAAAATCAAAACAAATGCCGTAAGGCATGCGGTCTATGAACGATTCAAATCATAATCCGTCAGTGGGCAACCATGAACCGCCGGAAGACCTGAAACGCTGTATTGCATTTCACGGTCATTTGTGTCCCGGCCTTGTGTACGGTTACTTAGTTGCAAAACAGGCCATGCAACTACTCGGCCTTCATCGCTCGCAAGACGAGGAGATCGTAGCCATCAGTGAAAACGATACATGCGCTGTAGATGCACTCCAGGTTTTGCTTGGTACAACTGTTGGGAAAGGGAATCTGATCATAAAGGATTACGGTAAGAACGCTTTTACAGTACTTAGTCGATCCGACAAACAGGCTTTTCGTTTTTCGCGCAAGGGTTATTACAGGTACGAAGGAGAGCACCAGGAAGAGTTTGGGAGCCTTGAGACTGCTGTTGCTGCCGGCAATGCAACTGAAAAACAACGAATCCGCCACAAGTTACTCAAGTCGATCGACCTTCTTTCCAAGCCATTTAGTGAAGTCTTTGATGCAAAAGCAGTCGAGATCTCTGAGCCGCCATATGCACCCTTAGCTCGCTCCGAGGCATGCGCGAAATGCGGCGAGATGACCATGTCTACCAGGATGGTTGACACAAGCGACGGCAGACACCTCTGCATGCCATGTGCGGAGGCAAAAGGATAGGGCGGGACGCTTGATTTCCCCCCTCCACAATCTCATCATTTCACATAAGATACTACGAAGTATATTAACTACCCGACATCATACACTGGGATCATGATGTCTTTTTTGTAGTGACTGTCGCGAGAGCGCCTAAAAACACCAGCCCGGTAGACCCGGAACAAAAGAAAAGACATCATGATCCCAAACCAATGTCGATTACAAAACGTTCTCATTAGTAAGTGCTGAGCGCAGGCTAAACAGCGATGTTTGACAATACATATCAACTACTTATTTTATGTGAAAAATGCGAAGCGATAATTACAAAGTGAAATACTAGTTGGGCAATGAAAGGAGAAAACCATGCGCTTTGATAAATTTACTATAAAATCTCAGGAACTGATTCAAGGAGCCCAGGTCCTTGCAGGTCAATTTGGACACCAGCAGGTCGAGCCGGAGCATCTTTTGAAGGTCATGCTGGAGCCGTCCGAGGGGATTGCCCGTTCCATTCTTCAGAAGCTGGGCGCATCGCCTGAAGGGGTGTTGCATGAGGTTACGGATGTGCTTGAAAAGAAGCCCAAGTTGAGTGGAGGTGGCATGGGGGAGGCCCATATCTCTCCAAACACCAAGAGGGTGCTGGATGGAGCCTTTGCAGAAGCGGCTACGATGAAGGATGAGTATGTGAGTATCGAGCACATCCTGGTGGCCATAACCGACCAAAAGGAAACTGATGCTGCTCGCATCCTGGCCGGCGCAGGGGTGACCCGTGAGACGATCCTGAAGGTTCTGGTCGATATACGGGGCGCGCAGCGGATTACCGATCCCAACCCTGAGGAAAAGTATCAAGCCCTGCAAAGGTTTGGCCGGGACCTGACCGATCTTGCTCGTCTCGGGAAGCTGGACCCGGTGATCGGCCGGGATGAAGAGATCCGCCGTGTGGTTCAGGTCCTTTCTCGCCGCACCAAGAACAACCCGGTCCTCATTGGAGAGCCAGGTGTCGGCAAGACTGCCATAGTGGAAGGCTTAGCCCAGCGGATTGTAAACGGCGATGTGTCTGAGACCCTCAAGAACCGCAGGTTGGTTGCACTTGACATGGGTGCCCTGGTTGCAGGTGCGAAGTACCGCGGGGAGTTTGAGGATCGTTTAAAGGCCGTTCTAAAAGAGGTGGAGGCCGCCGAAGGTGAAATCATCATGTTCATTGACGAGCTCCACACCATGGTTGGGGCCGGGGCTGCAGAGGGCGCGATCGATGCGTCAAATATGCTTAAGCCCGCTTTAGCACGAGGCACCCTTCGGTGCGTTGGTGCCACCACCCTGAACGAGTACCGAAAGTATGTGGAAAAGGACGCTGCCCTGGAACGGCGTTTCCAGCCGGTCCTTGTTCAGGAACCTACAGTGGAAGACACCATCTCCATCTTGCGGGGCCTGAAAGAAAAATACGAGGTCCATCACGGGGTACGAATCAAGGATTCTGCGATTGTTGGTGCGGCTACTCTTTCCCACCGTTATATATCGGATCGTTTCTTACCGGATAAGGCGATCGATCTGATTGATGAGGCCGCCTCCAGGCTCCGCATTGAGATTGACAGCATGCCGGCCGAAATTGATGAGGTGGAGCGCAAGGTCATCCAGGCCGAGATCGAACGTGAGGCGCTTAAGAAGGAGACTGACGAGGCCTCAAAAGAGCGACTGGCCAAGCTTGAAAAAGACCTTGCTGCCATGAAGAAAAAAAGCAGCGAGATGAAGGCCCACTGGCAAAACGAAAAAGGGGCCATCCAGACCATTCGCCAGGTCAAAGAGGAGCTTGAACGAGCGGGCATTGAGGAACAGCAGGCCCAGCGTGAGGGAGATCTGGCCCGGGCCGCCGAACTCCGTTACGGGACAACGAGCGATCTCAGGAAGCGCCTCGACGAGGCCAGACAGGGGCTTGCAAAGCTTCAGGCAGGCAGCAAGATGCTCAAGGAAGAGGTGGATGAAGAGGATGTGGCCGAGGTAGTTTCCTTGTGGACCGGCATACCAATGGCCCGGATGATGGAAGGAGAACGAGAAAAACTCTTGCATACAGAGAACCGGCTCGCAAAACGTGTTGTGGGTCAGAACGAGGCCATTGTGGCGGTTTCCGATGCGGTGAGGCGGGCGCGATCAGGCCTGCAGGACCCAAATCGGCCTATCGGGTCCTTTATCTTCATGGGACCTACAGGGGTCGGTAAGACTGAACTGGCCAAGGCCCTGGCCGAGTTTATCTTTGATGACGAGCAGGCCCTGGTCCGTATTGACATGTCCGAGTACATGGAAAAACATTCAGTCTCGCGGATCATTGGCGCACCTCCGGGATATGTAGGTTATGAGGAGGGTGGATATCTGACCGAGTCGGTAAGGCGTCGTCCATATTCCGTGGTCCTCTTTGACGAGATCGAAAAGGCCCATCCTGAGGTCTTTAATGCCCTTCTGCAGATCTTAGATGACGGCCGCATGACCGATGGTCACAGTCGGACCGTTGATTTCAAGAATACCATTATTATCATGACCTCAAATGTGGGAAGCAACTGGATTCAGGAGCTTGGTACGGACCAGCGGGAAGAGATGGAGAAACGAGTTACGGAGGCCCTGCAGGCCGGTTTCAACCCGGAGTTTCTGAATCGGATTGACGACATTATCATCTTCAACAATCTCACGCCTGAGCAACTCAATGAGATTGTGGATATTCAGATCAAGAGGGTGCAGAAACGGCTTGAAGATCAACACCTGACACTCGAACTTTCTGATGCGGCTAAGGCGCTCTTGGCCCGTGAGGGTTATGATCCCACTTACGGGGCTCGGCCATTGAAACGGGCGATTCAGAAACATGTGGAAAACCCGCTGGCCATGGAGGTGCTAAAGGGGAATTTTAGTGAAAAGGATCGAATCCTGGCTGATGTGGACCATGGAAAGATCGTTTTTGATGTGCAATAATGAGCATTCATTGCCTCTTGACCGGCTCGCTCCCCGCAAGCCCAGTCCTTTAGGGCGGGGTCAAGGGGAGCTACTTGAACTTTACAACATCTCTTCTTGCTCCTCACGGTTAACCTCTGTTAACCTTCTTTAAATAGTTGCTTTTTAAGGCTATATAGTTTAAGGCTTACAGGATTGAGCAATAGGATGGGATTCCATGATGAAGGGAGATAGAACATGAGTCAGATAACAAAGACGATTGAAGGAAATGAAGCAGCAGCCCATGTAGCCTACGCCATGAGTGACGTGGCCGCAATCTATCCCATTACGCCGTCAAGCAGTATGGGGGAATACTGTGATGAATGGGCAGCTCGTGGGCGAAAAAATATCTTCGGCCAGGTGTTGAAGGTGAGTGAAATGCAGTCCGAAGCAGGTGCGGCAGGCGCCGTTCACGGGGCGCTTTCGGCAGGCACCCTGCCCACAACCTTTACGGCATCCCAGGGCCTACTGCTCATGATTCCAAACATGTACAAGATATCCGGCGAAATCATGCCCGCTGTTTTTCATGTGTCCGCCCGAGCTGTTGCCGCCCATGCCCTTTCTATTTTCGGAGACCATTCGGATATTAATGCCGTCAAACAGGCCGGCTTCTCTTTACTTGCTTCGGCATCCGTTCAAGAAGTGATGGATCTCGCCCTTGTGTCCCATCTTGCAAGTATTCGGGCAAGTCTTCCATTTGTTCACTTCTTTGACGGATTCAGGACGTCTATGGAAATACAGAAGATAGCATTGATTGATTATGATGATATGGCCAGGCTTGTGGACTGGGAGGCCATCGATGAATTCAGAAGCCGTTGTATGAATCCCGAATATCCTCAGTTGAGGGGGACAGCCCAGAACCCTGACATATTTTTCCAGAGCCGTGAGGGGTCCAACCCTTTTTACGAAAGAATTCCCCATATCGTTCAGGAGGAGATGGACAAGGTGAGCGCTCTGGTCGGTCGTCCTTATCATCTTTTCGATTACGTGGGAGACCCTGAGGCGGATAGAGTCATCATATCCATGGCCTCGAGCTGCGATGTGATCGAGGAAACGATCCATTACCTTAACGGACTGGGTGAGAGAGTCGGGCTTGTCAAGGTTCGTCTATATCTCCCGTTTTCCAGGGAACATTTTTTTCGAGCCCTTCCGGCTACAGCCGAGAGAATAGCTGTTCTGGATAGGACCAAGGCGCCTGGATCCCTGGGAGAGCCCCTCTATCAGGATGTGTGCACGGTCTTTCAGGAAAAAGCAGAGGCCCCTGTTATTGTTGGAGGAAGGTATGGATTGGGGAGCAAGGATTTTACGCCCACCATGGTCAAGGCCGTATTCGAC
>JABXJX010000049.1 GCA_013375375.1 Desulfobacterales bacterium
CGAACGAAGACCATGAATTTTGAACACTTGCCCTCCCCTTTTCCCGCTGAATGTGCCATGCCTTCCAGCCGGTTACAGGGAGCTATGCGGAAATAGTTGAACTGCAAAAGCGAGCGCATTCCCCGTCCCGATTTATCGGGACGACAGGGTTAGCGAGCGAATATAAAAATGACAAACTTCCTTACAGTCGAAGATTCCCTGCAGCTTGCTGCAGGGAGCTTCAAACAAGAAAAGATTATTATCATCAGCGGACTTTCAGGCTCTGGGAAAAGTACGGCCATAAAGGCACTGGAAGATCTTGGTGTTTTCTGCGTGGATAATCTGCCTGTCGTACTCTTACCGAAGTTTTTAGAACTTCGAATGGGAAACGATTCGGAAATTTCTGAGTTGGCCCTTGTAATGGATATCAGAGAAAAGGGGTTTCTCTCAACATATTCGGACGTCCTGGACAGCCTGGGCAAGCAAGGATATCGATTTGAAATAATCTTCCTTGAAGCCTCGGAAGAAATTCTTTTAAGGCGATACAGCCAGACCAGAATGCATCACCCACTATCTAAGGGGAAGAGCCTTCGAGAAGCGATACGTAATGAAAGGGAACAACTTGAAGGACTTAGACAAATCGCCGACAAGGTTATTGACACTTCGCACTACAATGTCCATGAACTCAAAGCTGTTGTCTTGGACCATGTGCTCAAAGTGGTTAAGACCGGCCAAGTTGAAGTACATATCCTTTCTTTTGGTTACAAGTACGGCATCCCCTATGAGGCGGACCTGGTCATCGATGTCCGCTTTTTACCCAATCCCTATTTTGTCCGTGAATTGACCGGACTCGATGGTACGGCACCTGAAGTGCAGGCGTTTGTAAAAAAATGGGACGGAACCCAAATTTTTTTGAAAAAATATTTGGATTTACTTGACTACCTCATACCTTTGTATGAAAAAGAGGGGAAATCGTATTTGACGGTTGCCGTCGGCTGTACCGGGGGAAGGCACCGTTCTATTGTGATCGCTGATGAGATATTTCAACATCTGAAAAAGAAGATTGATAACATAAACTTAGTCCATCGAGATATTGAGCTAAATCAGCAATGAGAGATTTAAAAAAGTACTTTTAACGACCATGCTTAGGAGGACAAATTTGTGATAGGAATTCTCGTTGTTACACATAGCGGCCTCGGAGAGGCCCTTATTGAAGCAGCCGAATCGATCCTTGATGAACCTCTTGAAGCGGCCACTGCTGTTTCCGTGGACTTAACGCAGAGCGCCGAACACATGAGAAAAAAGATAAACACCGGGATCAAGACGGTTAACCAGGGTGGAGGCGTACTTATCCTGACGGATATGTTTGGAGGGACGCCATCCAACATCAGCCTTTCGTTCCTTGAGGAAGGCCGGATCGAGGTCCTTACCGGTGTTAATCTTCCTGTGGTGATCAGGGCGGCCAATATGCGCAAAGACAAGAACCTGAACGACCTTGCAGAGAGCCTGCAGGCTTATGGGAGGAAAAGTATTTCATTGGCCAGCGGTGTGTTGAAGGGGAATAAAAGAACCTGAAGGTCCTGGATTGTGCCGCCTGTGCCGTGCCGTTTGTCTGTAAAGGAGACTTGAATCATGGCAAAACGAAAAAGCTTGATCGCTGGAAACTGGAAGATGTACAAGACCGTCCCGCAAGCCGTGGATCTCGCGGGACGGTTGAAATCCTTAGTATCCGACTCTGTTGATGTGGATGTCATGGTTGCTCCTCCCTTTACGGCCCTGGCGGTCGTGGCAGATGTTCTGAAGGGCTCGGCCATACACATGGGAGGGCAGGATTTATTCTGGGAGGCCGAAGGGGCCTACACCGGAGAAGTCTCTGCCTCTATGTTAACAGCCACGGGATGCACCTATGTGATCATCGGCCATTCCGAGAGACGTCAATACTTTGGTGAAACCAATGCAACGGTGAACAAAAAGATCCGTTCGGCCCTCCTTGGAGGCCTGACCCCTGTGATGTGTATCGGAGAATCTGAAGCCGAACGGGAATCGAATCAGACATTCTCTGTGGTGCAAAAACAATTGGAAGAAGGCCTCGAAGGTCTGACCTCTGATGAGGTTCAGAAGATTACCGTCGCGTATGAGCCTGTTTGGGCCATTGGTACCGGCAAGACGGCAACCACTGATCAGGCTCAGGAGGTGCACGAATTTATCAGAGGACGGATAGAAAAAGCCTACGGGGATTCGGTTGCAAATGCTATCCGGATATTGTACGGTGGGAGCGCAAAACCTGAAAACATCGGCGATCTAATGGCCATGGCCGATATTGATGGTGCGCTGGTAGGCGGGGCCAGCCTGAATGCCGATTCTTTTGCGGACATGGTTCGCATATCGATAGATACTGTCACTAACAAAACTTAAAAAGTAGGAGCGAGAAGTTCTATTATGTCAAGTTTCACCATTATAATACACATTGTGGTCTCCACAGCCTTAATACTGATTGTTCTTTTGCAGACCGGCAAAGGGGCGGATATGGGAGCGGCCTTTGGTGGGGGATCGAGCCAAACCCTGTTCGGGACCGGCGGCACATCAACATTCTTGAGCAGGTTGACGACGATTGCCGCAATAATCTTTATGATTACATCCTTGGGGCTGGCCTATCTATCAAGCCATCGGTCTACCAGATCGGTTATGTCCCAGATGCCACCCGCTGCGACACAGCAAACTGACCAGGCGCCATCAAAGGCCCCGGTTCAACCCACGGCCAAGGAGGCCGATGCAGCAAAAAGTACACCTCTGCAACCCGGGGAAAATCAGCCCGCTCAAGAGTCTGGAGGAGAGTCATAACCGACAAGTGCCGAAGTGGTGGAAGCTGGTAGACACGCTGTCTTGAGGGGGCAGTGGGTTACGCCCGTGCGGGTTCAAATCCCGCCTTCGGCACCAGTTACGACATAGTCAAACAACAGCCCCGATTCTATCAGCTATCAGCTTCAAGCAACCTCTCAAATTCAACCCCCGGTCCGATGCATTTCCATCCTTCTTTCTTCAACTGGGTTCCGGTTGCCTTGAAGTCAACACCTTCCATCTCTTCCAAAACATGAGCACGCTCTCGCTCATCAACCCAGAAGGAAACCGCCTTGCCTGCCTTGGTAAGCAGGATGTAGCGGCCGCTTGAATGCTGAAACACGCGCTGATTTTTTAGCTTGTCCTTATTCTCTTCTGTCATCCATCTCTTCCCGGCAGGGTTCAATCATGAACCTGCTCTAAAAGGATTACTTAGAAACTGTAAAACCAAAGATGTCCCCAAGCTTACACTCAAGTCCAATTTGTCAAGGATGTCCCCAAATTTTCACCTTTTTCGCAGGGATCCCGACACAAATACTTGACAAAACCTTATATTAAGCTTATAAATGTTATTATGTATAAGATTGAGTGGCAGCCGAAGGCATTCAGGCAGCTTAACAAAGTCCGGGAGCGCAAAACCAGGGTGATGATTTTTAACGCAGTGGATAAGTTGCAGAACTGGCCGGACTGCCGGAATGTCAAAGCTGTTCAATCCACCGGAGGATATCGGTTGCGTGTAGGCAACTGGCGAATCCTTTTTGATGTGAAGACCGCTCTTGAGATCATCGAAATCGAGGAGGTGAAAAAACGCAATGAGCGCACCTATTAACTTCCAGACAATCACAAAGGACGGAAAACCTGCCTTTGCAGTGGTTCCATATGATGAGTTCATGAAAATGATCGTTCCCGGGGCTACAATACCCCATGAGGTGGTTGAAAAGGTTATCAAGCAAGGCTTTAGTCTGCCAAAGGCATGGCGTGAATACTTAGGACTGACACAGCAAAAGGTGGCAAAACGCCTGGGCATCTCGCAGGCATCCCTTTCACAAATTGAAAAGCCCGACAAAAAGCTTCGCAGCACTACCATCACAAAATTGGCCAAGGCCTTGGGTTTACACCCTGAACAGCTTCGGGATTGACATTGCACGTCAAGGGAAAAGGGGTCAGGTCTGCTCTTGGCTCATATTCAAATATAGGGAAAGTTGTGGACATTCTATCGCCCTCCTGTTTGAACCCCCTGTGGGAGATTGCTCTTTCGAAACCCTTTTTCTTGCAATCATGAACCGGCTCTAAAAGGATTACTTAGAAACTGCAAAACTAAGGGGCCTCCCTAAACTCCCCCGATAACCTTCAAAACCTACCAACGTCCCCAACTTTTCCTCAGCCCCAAAAAGGCCGAAAACAAGGGATTCGTTAAAATCGCACGTAAGTTGAAAGCTGTTTCGGAAGAAGACAAAGCGTTGTCCTGCCATCTTTGTGAAAAAATTGGAGATGCGGTAATCGCATTGGAGGCTCCACGTGACATGCAGCTTGAACACACGGACCATTCTTTTGATCATCTATGCGATATCATTGACCAGCTACACTGCAAACACCCGTCAGAAGTTGCTACGGTCACTAAGGGAGCAACGAATGAATAACCAGCACTCGCGGCAAATGCTAGACTTTGATCTGTGAACAATCCTTCCTAAAAAGTAGTGGAGTCGCCGTTCGCTGTGATCCTTCTTTTCTTAACCTGGCAGATGCAGGCAAAAAGTTGACTGAAACCATTTGAGTTGAGGCCATTGGGTTCGACCAGTCCGAGCGTAGCTCTGGTTCTCTTGGAGAAAGTTTGGGACATCCATGATATTTCAACATTTGATCCTTTTTTAGTGCTCTTCTGTTTGAGCCCCCTGTGGCACTTTGCTCTTTCGAGACCCTTTTAGCGGTTTGTCCTTTCCCCGTTGCTGGATATCAGGTGGCCTCAGGCGGGTTTTGCGCAAACGCTCCTTGCGCTTGGCATCGCCGTATTTTCCAAATCTACCGCCCATGGACACTTCCTTGAAGATGTCTCATCAGACTTATTCAACTTGGTGAATGATGTCCCCCACTCCTTGCAAATTCTAAAGTTTAAAGATTTGACCCAAGTTCTAGGGTAGCCCTTTTGTTGTACTATTGTCTCTCCTCGCTTTACCGACTGACTCCCCCCGGCCAATGAGAGATTCAAGCGCCTTGCTATTTGAGCCATACCAATACCAAGGTCTCTTACTGCCCAATAGCACAACAGACTTTTTGCCTTAACGCGCACAAGAATCACAATTGCGAAACTGGAAAACTAAAGGGCGTTATATAGTCCCCCTTGGTAGGGCTACCTAGCCTGATTAATTTCAAACCTGTTTTTACATTTGGCACAATCGTATGTATGGGTATGGGGAGAAACGGTGCCATCTCTTCTTACATGTCCCTTTGATCGCATTTCTTCTCTTGGTACGTTTCTTAGCTCACTGGTACAAACAGGGCAGTATCTAATATCTGGTTGTTGGCCAGGAATATTCGCCATTATCTGAGTCCTTTCGCTTGGTTCTAACCTAACCAGTTAGTATGTGGTTTCTGGCTAAATACCAAATTTAAGACACTCGACAAGCGCCGTTTTGAATTTTATGTAAATTCCTAAACTGGATAATCATAATTTTTTAATGTTATACGGAAATCGGATAATTTCATATGATAAAGATTCCATGGGTCCGCTACAACGCTCAATTGCTCCTTCGACTTTTTTTCCATCATGAACCGGCTCTAAAAGGATTACTTAGAAACTGGAAAAGTGTAGGGCATTTTCTGCTTGACAGGAGGACTATAGAATGTCCCCAAAGTTCGTTCTTAGCTTATACTGGAGAGCACCCCAACTTTTTTGAATGCCAATAGTAGTATAGCAAAGCCAACACTTTTAGCTTACTATACAAAAAAAGTTCGGTCCAATTCACGTCGGGTATCCGGCGAGAAGGTGAGGCAAATGGAGGATAAAACCGTCCATGTCTGGAATATAACCCATAAAGAAATATGTATGGTCCCTCCAAAATATCCTTCATACAACCCCGATTTTTAAATCTTGGCTCGTTTGTTTCCTTCAGAACTACGGGGTGAAGGTTCTCAAGGGGGAAGGGATTCTCAAGGGAATAAGGATTTTTCAGTTTATCTAATAATCTAAAAGGGGCATTGGGGTCCACGAAAAGCCACCCCTTTTTGGTCCGAACCTCCGTTGCAGCGTGTGAATCTATTGACTCACGTTTGTCCACAAACGATTTGAGCTTATCTGTCGGGTATAGTATGAAGACATGGCGGGTCTTAAAGCCCGTCTTGCGAAATATTTTCTCGATGACCCTGCTTCGGTCAAAACATGCACCGCCTTTAGCAGAGTAAACATCCTTGGGTTCCCTGTTTCTGTCTTTGGGCAAGATTTTGTGTGCTTTTGCAATTCTTAATACTGAGCGTTGGACAGAGGCGATGAATTCTATTTCATCCTCATAGCTTGTTCTTGCCGAAAGTGGTGTTACACCCCCCTCCTTTAAGAATTTCTTTATGTAGATGCAATCTTCACTCGTAATTGACTTATTCACTCCACGGAGAAATGGAAGAATTCTATTTTTCAATATCTACTCCTGTCTACTACAAGCATAAAACGAGAAACAGGGTTCCGGTATTCAATTCGTGGTACCCTCGAATTATTGCTTGGCTCTTCCCCGTCCGTATACAGAGCCTCGTTGTTAGCCTGCACGGCATTTAGCTTTTGAGTGTGCCCGTAGTATTTGATACATCGTCTGGCG
The DNA here is from genome assembly GCA_013375375.1 of Desulfobacterales bacterium. Classification (GTDB taxonomy): domain Bacteria; phylum Desulfobacterota; class Desulfobacteria; order Desulfobacterales. Next base: position 6,621 of record JABXJX010000049.1, read on the forward strand.
CGTCATAATAAGGTCGCCCCGGACGGGGTAGTGGCACCCCCGTGTTATGCTTCACCCAATGCGTGTCTCCAAGAAGCCAGTGATAAAGATTGGCATAAACAAAATCGGGATGCAGCTTCACTCCTACACCTCCGATACGGCTCATGTCTTTGCGGAACATCGGCTTGAGGAATTCGAATATTTCGGGTGAATAAGTCGATTCACCTGCAACACGGGCAGTTGTGCAACTTGTAACAATATCAGCGAACTGGAGCAAGCGGACATGTCTGGCTTTAGATGTCAAAATTGGAAGTGGAATTCGGTTGAACTTAGAATACCGCGTTCCCTTCTCCAACAACGTGATGCTGTGTAGAATAAACTTTTCTTGAGCCTTTGTACCTCCTCCCGGAGTGGCGACTACGACAACGCCGTCAGTGATCTCCCTGCTAAATGTCCAGTTTGCACGCTCAAGAAACAGCGATGTGACGTCTATTTCATGCGATTCGGATCCGGACAAAGCTGTCCTCCTCCTGGAATCTTCAATAACCACGCACGCCGAAGAGCCATTTTGTATCCCCAGCTCACAAAGTTCCTGATAAAAAGTGACTCGTGCCTCGCCGATCAATTTGGTTTTCATAAAGGTGTCCTTTTTACCAGGTGACCACTTGAACTGCTGCCCGGAAGGAAACCCTGTACGAGCGCACAGATCATTGATAGCTTTTTCGAGTAGCCCCACCTTATCTCCTGACACATGGACGCCACCAATGGCCACGAGTGGACCCATACCTTTCCGAGAAGGGTTTTTCTGTCGAGCATCGTCAGCGAAAATAAAATCCATAAGTGCTTACATCCGCTTCACAAGACAAGCTACCCTACGTGATTATGTACTATGATCAAACTTGCTGAGCTTATCAATTCTTGTCAGTATCTCAAATTCTAAAAGATTTGATACGTCATATTTTGCGACTGTCAAGTCAAGTAAATCTCGATTCTGACCTGCGTTAAATCGTCTCCGCCCACTGATACTTCATAATGCTTGCAAGTCTCTCATTTCAAAACCTTCTGATACGAGATACGGGACGTTCGTGCAGAACGTGCATAATTCGTCAAGGAAGACTTCTTCTCTTCGGGTAGTTTTTTACGGAGCTGTGAGTTATATTTGGCATCGCCATATTTTCCAAATCTACTGCCCATGGACACTTCCTTGAAAATCTTGTGCATCAGACTTATTTGATATAGTCAACAACGAAGTTCCTTTATTATTGATTAGAAAAAGTTACTTAATTTAGTTATGAACGTCCCCGTTGGCCTCCCTTTGCACGAGTCACCTAATCTTATTTTTCAAGAGTGTAACCCTCCCATTCACGTATTCGGGGTCTAGGAACTTTGCCTGGAAATATAACTCCTGTGCCTTCCTATATCTCCTGAGCTTGAAATACACGATAGATAGGTTACATATTGCCTTCACGTATTTAGTGTCAAGCCTGATCGCTTTTTTGAAATTCTCTTCAGCAAGCTGAAGTTGATTTTCTTTCAAGTACACTACCCCAAGGTTGTTATAACTGATAGGGTATTCTGGGCTAAGTGTTATGGCCTCGTTGTAGTATTCTATCGCTGCCTTATATTTTCCAAGTTTGTAGAAATAGAATCCTATGCTGTTGCATATCTTTCCGTCGTGGGGAGTTTGACGGAGTTCACCCAACATAAGAGCCAATTGTTCCCCGGAAATCGTATGATCGTCTCCCGAAATTGCGTGAGATACAGTTACCAGCATCCACAATAGAGTCATTATAAGGAGCTTCATCTCAGGCTTACGGTCTTTAGTCTTCCCGAATCGTTTAAGGATGTTGGGGGGTGATAGTGTAATGAAGTTGAGATCAATAAAAAGGGCAAGGTCGTATTTGACCCGCCCTTGATTATCTGCACTCGAATGTAGATTTACTTCTTAAGATTTCTCGTGACTGGCCTCAAAGACTAGGTTCAAAGTCGGGATGAAGCAAACGTAACATGCTCTGCTTTCCTTCAAGTTTCTCAAGCTCAAATTCGTGTTCGTCCAGATAGCCAAGAATCCAAATAAATGGGAATAGAACTAAAGCGCCACCTATGCAAGGGCCGACTTGAAATTCGCTTTTTCTTATCACGGTATCAAAATCCCTATATCCTTCCTTTTTGAGTACAAGCCGTTTTGTCGAACCAGCGATGGCCGTATCAGAATATTGCAGTGGGGTTACGCCTTTTCGCACATTATCAATGTAGACTTCAGCTCCTTCCGGTCTACTCTTTATTACGGTCTTGCTTGAACAGCCTACAGCGAAGAAATTAAGCACAACAAAACAAATCAACAGCTTACAGCTTTTTGAGCTCTTTATTTTCCGTAATGACAGGATAAACATTTTCGTCCTCCTTATCGATTCTGAGAAAAAAAGGGGCCGCCCTTTGGGTTTGCGGTTTTGAGTTTGAATGTTTTTGGAAATTCTTCTCCTGGGGCTGTGATATGATGTAAGAATCCAGGTGCCTCCATCTTCGACTCTCTTGCCATCAAGAACCGGCCCTAAAAGGATTACTTGGAAACTGGGAAACTAAAGGAAAGTAAGGACAATGACGGTGGACATATAAACTTTTTATATTTAGCAAGGCTTATGCCAGCTCAGGCGACATTGGTATCCCGCATGATATCAAGTGGTTACGATGAGCTATAAAAATGCTACTGTAACGAAAGGTTACAATTTGAGGGGGATAGTGTGTAGAAATTACACAGTTGGGGACAAATAGAAATACGAAATACGGGACGTTCGTTCCGAGCGTGCTCAATTTGAATTCACCACTATTATGAAGAGTAAGTTGATAAAGATCGCTATTCGTGAGATAAACAAGCCGATGACAGGGCCGCGGCAGGGTCACAAAAAAGAAAAAAGGACTTAGCCGAACAGGCTAAGCCCTTGATTTTAATGGTGCGCCCAGCAAGATTCGAACTTGCGGCCTACGGATTCGTAGTCCGGCGCTCTATCCACTGAGCTATGGGCGCGTTTGTGAGCGGTATCTTTATAGTGTCTTTGGAATATGCTGTCAAGGTGATTGCAAGTGTCGAGTTCTGCATTGAACCATAGCGACTTTATGCGAGAGGCCCTTTTAGAAGCCAAACTGGCCGCCCGTGAAGACGAGGTACCTGTGGGAGCAGTGATAGTTGCTCAAGACGGCATTGTGCTCGCAAAGACCCACAACCAAACCATCGCACTTTGTGATCCTACGGCCCACGCAGAGATCCTGGCCCTGCGAGAGGCATCCCGGGTCATTGGAAATTATCGGCTGTTAAACACAACGCTTTACGTCACTATTGAGCCCTGCATTATGTGCATGGGTGCTTTAGTCCAGGCGCGTGTTGCCAGGATAGTTTACGGGGCCAAAGACCCCAAATGGGGCGGGGCCGGATCTTGTTACAACCTGGCCGCAGACACCGGCCTGAACCATACGATTAACGTAGAAGAAGGACTCCTCGAAAACGAATGCAGAGAGTTGATGCAAGAGTTCTTTCGATCAAAGCGTTAGTCTCTCACAGGGCTCACCAAGGCCCGGAGCCCAGGAAAGGATTTTTCTATGAAGATCAAAATTGATAAAGACATGGTTCAGTTTGCGCCTGAGAATGAGGACGAAACAGTGATGACTGAGACCTTCTGGAAGCTCATGGTAGACTGCGTGAGGTTCAACAAGAAACTCGTGCCGGTGGGAGAGTATACCCCGCAGAAACAGAATCCGGCCAGGTTTATTGTAGAAGGCTAATGAAATTGATGATGATTCTCGGCCTGGCAACAATCGCCTTGACCTTTTGGGGCACGATTCATTATATCTCTCCTTTTTACACCCACACATATCCGTTCGCCTGGTATGGTCTTATTCTGTTTCTTGACGGCCTTCTGTGGTGGCGCTGGAACGAAGGCCTGATCCTGAAAAGGCCGCGAGAATTTGCCGTACTTCTCTTCTGGTCCGCAATATTTTGGTTCTTTTTCGAGGCCTGGAATCTCCGTCTCAAAGACTGGTATTATGTGGGTGTTCCGCCCGATGGACTCTGGCCTCATGTGGAGGCGTATCTCGATTTTGCAACCGTGCTCCCAGGCATGTTTCTGGTCTACCGGCTCCTTTGTTGTCTGAAGATCCCCAGGCGCGTGAAAACCAGGTTTGTGCTCAAGGACTGGTCACAAAAAGCCTCTCTATTGGCCGGATCTTTTATGCTGGTCCTGCCCCTCGCCTTCCCAAACTACTTTTTCCCCATGGTGTGGGGCGCTTTTGCCTTCCTGCTCGAACCGTTATGTGCAAAATTCGGCGCCCGTTCCCTGCTCGCAGACGGCAAAAAAGGGGAATGGACCACCCTTGTCCGCTTGCTTCTTGCGGGTATTATCTGTGGCGGCTACTGGGAGTTGTGTAATTTTTGGTCTTTGGAAAAATGGATCTACACGGTCCCGTTCTTCTCTGAAGGCAAATTTTTCGAGATGCCATACCTCGGGTTTCTCGGGTTTCCGCCCTTCTGCGTGGAGTGCTTTGTAATGATAAACGCCCTCTATCTCCTGAGGGGCGGCCGCCATTGGGACCCAAAGGCACCCAATGGCGAACCTGGAAGGAAAAAGGCTGCCGGAATGACACAAAGGGTTATCTACTTTGCGCTAATCGTTCTCGCTGTTTTTTTGAGCGAATGGTCTTATTCCAAAATGAAAATCCACACAATCGACAGCCGCTCAGAGTCGATTACGCAAGTCCTTCATGATATCAGTCCGAATGACGCAAGGAAGCTCAGACAAAAGGGATGGCCATACCCGGAACAGGTCTTAGACAACTGGGAAGAGGCAAAAATGTTGATCAGGTTGTCACTTCGAGAAAAAATCCGTCAACGGCTTGAACTCGCAAACCTGCTCAGAATGGGAACAACAAACGCGAGACTTCTGGAAATGGCTGGTATCGATTCCAGGGAAAAACTCGGCGGGCAGAAAGCTGATGAGCTTTTTCTCGAACTGACCAAGCTCAACCAAAGATTGCGCCTGCGCGACAGGCCGCTTCTCAAGCGACGTGTGGCCGCGTGGATCAATACCGCCAAACGCCAATCCGTATTCTATTGATTCTACAAGCGTGTTAACATCAATCCTTTGGTTTCGAGACCTTCCAGTTAGTCCCGCCCGCCCGATCCTCAATCAGGATATCCATGGCGGAAAGCTCGTCCCGGATCCGGTCGGCCTCGGCCCAATCCTTTTGCTCCCGCGCCCGGGCGCGGTCGGCAATACGGCGTTCTACCACGGCGATGTCGATTCCCTTGCGCTCGAGGAGATCGGCCTGCTTTTGTTCAAAGAATTTATCCGGAGCCTCGGTTAAGATACCTAACACATCGCCTATGCGCATTAGATCAGCGCGCGTCGATACAAGCCTGGCCTGATCCTGTTGCCCCGGCCTTTCACCAATATCGTCCATTAACCGATTCAGTTGCCGAACCGTCTCAAACACAAGCCCGATCCCCCTGGCAGTGTTGAAATCATCATCCATGGCCCGGCAAAAATTTTCCCAAAGCGGCCCCGGGCCTTGTTCGTTCCTGCTTGGGCCAAGGAGCCCATCGATCCTTTGCTGGAACGCATAGATCTTTTCAATGCCGTCCCCAGCCTCGACCATCGACTGATGTGTGAAATCGACTGGGCTACGGTAGTGATTCGAGAGAAGGAAGACACGGAGTGCCTCGGGATGGTATTGTTTCAGGATCTCCTTTATCACCAGGAAATTTCCAAGGGACTTAGACATCTTCTCCTGATCGATTTTAACAAACCCGTTGTGTACCCAGAAATTTACGAACTGTTCGCCAAGGGCCCCTTCAGATTGAGCGATCTCATTTTCATGGTGTGGAAAGATCAGGTCTTTGCCGCCCCCGTGGATATCAAAATGGTACCCTAAAAAGCGGGTGCTCATGGCCGAGCACTCAATATGCCAGCCGGGCCGACCTTTTCCCCAGGGGCTGTCCCACATAGGTTCCCCGGGCTTTGCCCCCTTCCACAGGACAAAATCGAATGGGTTGCGCTTCTTTTCGTCTATTTCCACGCGTGCCCCTGCCTGCATCTCGTCGAGCCTTCGACCGGAGAGTTTCCCGTAGTCCTTGAAGGTCTCCACAGCAAAAAACACATCGCCTCCGGCCTCATACGCATGGCCGCGCAAAACCAGACGTTCGATCACTTCAATAATCTCTTCGATATGGTCCGTGGCCTTTGGCTCTATTGTCGCCCGTTCCACATTCAAGGCATCCATCTCCTCGTAGAATTCCTTAATATGCCTTTCTGAAAGCTCCTGGGTAGAAATCCCAAGTTCCCCGGCCCGGTTGATAATCTTGTCATCCACATCCGTAAAGTTGCGAACATAGGTGACCTCATAGCCGATCGCCCGGAGATATCGAACAATCACATCAAAGACCACCACAGAGCGTGCATGGCCGATGTGACAGGCATCATAGACCGTAGGCCCACACACATAGATTCCGACCTTGCCCGGCTTTATCGGCTCGAAAGTCTCTTTTTTCCTGGTCAATGTGTTGTAGATTTTAAGATTCGTCATTGGTTAATTGTCAGAAGCGTAACTGCGCACATGGCGGCAATGGCCTCCCCTTTTCCGATGGCCCCTAATCCCTCCATTGTTGTTGCCTTGATATTCACATTTGCAGATTTTAGTTCCAGCACACCGGCAATATTGGCCTGCATGTCCGAACAATGGGGCGCAAGCTTGGGGGCTTCGGCCAGTATGGTGGCATCCACGTTATTAACACAAAAGCCTTTGTCACGAATTAGTTGAAACGTCCGGGCAAGGAGTTCCATGCTCGAAATACCTTTGAAGGCGGGGTCAGTATCCGGAAAATGCCGGCCGATATCTCCCAGGCCGGCTGCTCCAAGCAAGGCATCGCACACTGCATGGAGCAACACATCCGCATCCGAATGACCCGCGAGGCCCTTGTCAAACGGTATGACCACACCGCCAAGGACGAGTTTGCGGCCTTGTATTAGTCTGTGGATATCGTAGCCGAATCCTACCCGCATGGTTA